>JAAYCB010000370.1 GCA_012744395.1 Pirellulaceae bacterium | reverse complement strand
TGCCGGGCTCGAGCGATCAGACGGACCTCCGCGAGGACGTGAAATTCACCGAGCTGGTGGCCACGATCGTCAGCAGCCTGCTGGAGATGCGCCGCCTCCAGCAGCGCCAGTCGGCCCTCAGCCAGTTCTTCTCCCCCGTCGTGATGAACACGCTCTCCGTCGAGGATCCGCACCTTGTGCTGGCGCCGCGCGAGACGGAGGTCTCCGTGCTGTTCTGCGATCTGAGGGGGTTTTCACGGGAGTCGGAGCGGTCCGCCGGCGACCTGCTCGACCTGCTCGGCCGGGTCAGCAAGGCCCTCGGCGTGATGACGTACCAGATTCTCAACGAGGGGGGCGTGGTCGGCGATTTCCAGGGCGATGCGGCGATGGGGTTCTGGGGCTGGCCGATCACGACCGCCGACGACGTGGTCAAGACGTGCCGGGCGGCGCTGGGGATCCGCGCGGAGTTCGAGTCGGCCGCGCGCGAGGCCGGCGGTCCGCTGGCCGGGTTCAACGCCGGCGTGGGGATCGCCACCGGACCGGCCGTGGCCGGCAAGATCGGCACGGTCGACCAGGTGAAGGTCACGGTCTTCGGCCCGGTCGTCAACCTGGCCTCGCGGCTGGAGGGGATGACCAAGGTGCTCAACGCGCCGATCCTGCTCGACGAGGCGACTGCCCGGGCCGTCCGCGAGCAGGTGCCGCGCCAGCTCGCCCGGGTGCGGCGGATCGCCCGCGTCTGCCCTTTCGGGATGGAGACGGGCGTGGAGGTCAGCGAGCTTCTGCCTCCGGTGGACCAGTATCCAGCGCTGAGCGACGAACACCTGGCGATGTGCGAGACCGCGCTGGACGCCTTCCTCCAGCGCGACTGGCCGAGGGCCTACGACCTGTTGCGCCGCATGCCGACCGAGGATCGGGTGAGCGATTTTCTCACGGTCTACATCGCCCAGCACAATCGCACCGCGCCGCCCGGCTGGAACGGCATGATCCGGCTGGCCGGGAAGTGAAGTCGCTCGCCGGGCGCCCCGGTTCGGAGAAGGACTGTCAAAATCCATCCCAAAGAAAAGGCCCGCTGACAGACGCTGTCAACGGGCTTCACAAGCGAGGTCGACGGGACTCGAACCCGCAACCACTGGATCGACAGTCCAGTACTCTAACCAATTGAGCTACGACCCCGGAAGGCTGCAAGTGCTTTGAATTATACCCTCTGGATGGCGAACCGCAAGTGGGGCCGCTGGGCCCTCCGGCCGCCCCGGAAGAGCCATTGCCAGCCTCGATCAGCCGCTCTGTGCCGAAAAGCCGCCACGACCGGACTGCCCTTCCCCACTTTAACGGGCACGCTCGTGGCGGCGAATGCCGCGCTGCGTCCAACACCAAGGAAGGGGGCGAACCAGCGAGGCTCCGCGAGTCCCCGCAGCCTGAATTCGCAAGCTAGATTTTCAAGGTGGATTCGTCTTACTGTTCAATTGCGTGGGATGGCAGATCATGTCGCAACTCGTCCGCCTGGTGCAGACGGCCTTTCGCCACGTCGACCTTTGGGGGCCCCAGCAGTGGCTCCTGGCGCTGATCATCGTGCTGTCGATTGGCTGGATGTGCCTGAGAGGGTTGGGCTCGCGAAAGAACTTCTGACCCCTTGGATGGGCGGTCTCCGCGGCGACCGGGCTTTGCGGCAACTCGCCAGATGCTCGGCGACACCGCACGAGAAACCGACCTGGTCGCACGATCCAGCGACCAGACGTCGATGGCGATCAGGCCGCAGACCGGCCGACAACGCGGCTGCGACTTGGCCGAGAGGCGCCGGCAGGCCGCCCTATCTCTTCCACGGGGCGATAACCCGGGGCAACGCCTGTCGCGGCTGGAAAAAGGGTACTCGATTGTAGGCCGGGCACGGCGGCGGAGACGCCGTCTACCGGCACGATGGCATCCAGATCAAGCCGCTGCCGAGCCGGCCCTGGCCGAACTGGCTTCCTGCATGATCGGCAGCCGGTCCACACGGAGGTGGGGGGGCGGGGGCGCGATGCGCCCTCTCCCGGGGGGCAGAGGGGCGGGTGAGGGGTGGGTGAGGGGTGGGTTGGCAATTCCCGAGTTCTCGGGGCGAACCCCCGTTGCAAAATCGACTCCGGCTGGTAGAATGACGATCTTGTAAGTTGGCCATGACTAAAGCAGTTGAGGTTGTTGGCAGAATCGGTGGGAGAATCGTGCTTCGAAAGAAGCGGCGGAGGCCGGCCGTACGACAAGAAACACGGTAGCAGATGACTATTACCAAAGAGCGGAAGTCGGAACTGATTGACCAGTTCAAACGAGGCGAGCAGGACACGGGTTCCGCCGATGTCCAGATCGCCATTCTTACCAGTCGGATCAACGGACTAACGGACCATTTGCGAAGCCACAAGACGGATTTTGCTGGTCGGCGAGGTCTCTTGATGCTGGTCAGTCGTCGTCGCCGTTTGCTGGACTACCTGAAGAAGGTGGATCCGCAGCGGTACCTCGACATCATCCGCCGGCTCAACATCCGCAAGTAGCGCGATAGTCTTCTTCTCACGATCGCCAGATCGGTCCAGCGCGCGGCATGATGGCGTCAGAAGGCATTTGCAGTCTGGATCTTGCGCCACGGTTTCGGGGTGCCGTGCTGGGCGTGCATCTTTCATGCGCTCGTGCGATCGGCGTGTCTGCCAAACGCCCGTTTTGCAGGTGAAGATAGGAACGAACATTGAAAGTACGTGTTGAAAAACGGATCGGGAACAAGACATTCTGGTTTGAAACTGGGGAACTCGCGAAGCAAGCGGCGGGAAGCTGCCTGATCGGTTGCGACGAGACGGTTGTGCTGGCGACCGCCGTCACCGGCCCGCCGCGTCCGGGAATCGACTTTTTCCCGCTGATGTGCGACTATCGCGAGCGCGTGGCTGCGGCGGGCAAATTTCCGGGGGGATTTCTCAAGCGGGAGGGGCGGCCGACTCTCAAGGAGACGCTCACCGCGCGGTTGATCGATCGGCCGATCCGGCCCCTGTTTCCGCACGGATATGCGGACGAGGTGCAGATTCAGGCCTTTGTCCTGGCCAGCGACCGCCAGATGGATGGCGACGTGTTGGCGATGAACGGGGCGTCTCTCGCCCTGGGGCTCTCGCCGATCCCCTTCCAGGGGCCGATCGCTTCGGTTCGCCTCGGGCTCGTCGACGGCAAGTTCGTGCCATTTCCGACGAACGACGAGTTGGAGATGAGCGACCTGGACTTGATCATCTCGGGTTCGGAATCGGCGATCCTGATGATCGAAGGGTTCGCCCGCGAAATGCCCGAAGACCTGATGGCCGATGCGATCATGACCGCCCAAGGCTACGTCGTCGAGCTCTGCGGCTTGCAGCGGGAGATAATTGAGAAGGTCCAGCCGGTGAAGGCGGAATTCGTCGCGCCCTGCGACGGCGGCCTTGCCGATCGGCTCAGGGAGAACTACTACGAGGCGTTCAAGGCGGCCAAGCAGACCGAGGGCAAGCAGGCGCGGGCCGAGGCGGTCGCCAGCCTGAAGGAGAAGGCGTTTGCCGAGCTCATCCCCGATCCCGCGGCCGAGGGGGCGTTCGACCCGGAGAGCTTCCGCCGTTGCTGGCACGACCTGGAACAGCGGGTGGTCCGCGATCTGATTCTTGCGGGCAGGCGGCCGGACGGCCGCGGCCCTGAGGACCTCCGGCCGATCACCTGCAAGGTCGACCTGCTGCCGCGCGTCCACGGCTCGGCGCTGTTCCAGCGGGGCGAAACGCAGGCCCTGGTGACGGTCACGCTGGGGACTCCGCGCGACGAACAGCGCGTCGACGGCCTGGTCGAGGAGTACAGCAAGAAGTTCATGCTCGACTACTACTTCCCGCCGTTCTCCGTTGGGGAATGCCGCCCGATCCGCGGCCCCGGGCGGCGCGAGTTCGGCCACGGCGCGCTGGCCGAGCGGAGCGTCAAGTCGGTCCTCCCCTCGCCCGACGACTTCCCCTACACGATCCGGATCATCTCCGACATCCTCGAATCGAACGGGTCGAGTTCGATGGCCAGCGTCTGTGGAGCGACCCTGGGCTTGATGGCCGCCGGCGTGCCGATCAGCAACCCCGTGGCCGGCATTTCGACCGGCCTGGTCAAGGAGGGGGAGAACTGGGTGCTGCTGACCGACATCATCGGCGACGAGGATCATTTCGGCGACATGGACTTCAAGGTCGCCGGGACCCAGAACGGAATCACCGGAATCCAACTCGATCTGAAGATCGACGGCATCAACGAAGACATCCTCCGGGCTACGCTCAAGCAGACGCGCGAGGCGCGGATCGAGATTCTCCGCAACATGTTGACGACGATTTCGCGGCCGCGCACGGAGACGTCCCGGTGGGCGCCGCGGTTGCTGCGGACGACCATCGACCCGGAGAAGATCGGCCTGCTGATCGGGCCGGGCGGCAAGACGATCCGCGCGATCCAGGAGGGCACCGGGGCATCGATCGACGTCGACGACGACGGCGTGGTGACCGTGGCCTGCTCATCGGTGGACGGCGCCGAGGCGGCGATGGCTCAGGTCGAAGCGCTGACCGCTTCGATCGAAGTCGGACGGATCTACGACGGAAAGGTGATCAGCATCAAGGATTTCGGCGCCTTTGTGGAAATCCTCCCCGGCAAGGACGGCTTGTGCCACATCAGCGAGCTGTCGGACGAGTACGTGGCGAACGTCTCGGACGTCTGCCACGTGGGCGACCGGATGAAGGTCAAGGTGATCGCCGTCGACGATCAAGACCGCGTCAAGCTCAGCCGCCGCGCCGCGATCCGCGAGCTGGATGCGGGCAAACAGGGGGGCGACGAAGACTCCGACGATTGACGATCGGTCTGCCGGGAGAAGCCGGCCGGTCTGGAGGCAAGACGGCTTTCTGGGGGGGATTGCCGTTGGGCGGCTCCCCCCGATTCCCTGGTGGTTGCCAATCGTCCGTTCCTTGTTCCGCAGGGCGCCGCTGGTCGGCGTTGCGCGATGGCACCGAGCGACACTACGAACCAAGACGATCGCCAGCGGCTAGTCGACCAGTATACGGAAATCGCCCGCATCGCCGGGGCCTTGGCCCACGAGATCAAGAACCCGCTGTCGACGATCCGCCTCAACATGGAGCTGCTGGCCGAGGATTTTGCGCGTTGCGAGAGCCAGCGCGAGCGCCGCGCCTTGGCCAAGGTCGAGGTCGTGCAACGGGAGTGCCGCCGGCTCCAGGAACTGCTCGACAATTTCCTCAGCTTCGCCAAGGTCCGCAGGCTCAACCAGGAGCCGAGCAACCTCAATCTCCAGGTCAAGCAGGCGATCGATTTCTTCCGTCCCAAGGCCGCCGAGACGGGCATCGAGATTGTCGATTACCTTGCCCCCGATCTGCCCACGGTGCTGCTCGACCGAGAGTCCTTCCACGGCGCATTGCTGAACCTCGTGCTCAACGCCGAGCAGGCAATGCCCCAGGGCGGGCAACTGGTGGTCCGCACGAGCGCCGTCGGCGACGGCGTGATTCTGGACCTGATCGACACGGGTTGCGGCATGGACCGGGAGACGCAGGCCAGGGTTTTCGACGCTTTCTTCTCCACGAAGGGTTCCGGGTCCGGGCTGGGCCTTCCGACGACCCGGAAGATCATCGAAGCGCACGGCGGGAGCATCGCGCTGCAAAGCGAATTGGGGCGCGGCACGCAATTCACGATCAAGCTGCCGCTCCCACCCCGTTTGGCGGCCGCCCGCGAAACCAGCCCGGACCATCCCTGAGCCAGATTCTCAACCCGCAGCGTCAGCGAGGCCCGCTTGTTCAGCCCCCCTGGCTTGCCCGCCGGGTTGCGATCGGGGCGGGGCGGGCGCGACCCTGGCCCCACCGCGCCGATGCCGCTATGATCGAATGAGTATGACTGCCAAAGACTCGAAGCAAACAGACTCCGCCGGCGGGCGGCGGCCGGTTCGCGTGCTTGTCGTCGACAACGATCCGGCCCACGCCTTGGCGGTCGAGGAATGCCTGGACCGGGTGGGCTACTCCTGCCGGATCGCGACCAGCGGCGAGGAGGGGGTGCGGATGATCGAGGAGGGCGATTACGACGTGGTCGTCACCGACCTGGTGATGACGGACGTCGACGGGCTGGGAATCCTCGCCAAGGCGAAAAGCGACCTGCCGGACGCCGAGGTGATTCTGATGACCGGCCACGGCAGCATCCCGTCCGCCGTGACCGCGATGCAGCAGGGCGCTTTCAACTACCTGCTCAAGCCGCTCGACATCGCCCAGCTGCGGACCGTCACGGAAAAGGCCGCCCAGAGCGTCAGTTTGCGGCGGACGAATCTCGAATTGCATCGCCGCCTCGACGAGAAATTCGGGTTCCAGGGCGTCGTCGGCGACAGCCCGCAGATGCGCGAGGTGATCGAGCGGCTGAAGCGGATCGCGCCGACCAAGGCGAGCGTTCTCATCGAGGGCGCAACCGGCACCGGAAAGGAGCTGGTCGCCCAGGCGATCCACCAGAACAGCCCGCGGAAGAACAAGCCGTTCGTGGCGCTGAACTGCGCGGCACTGAGCGAGAATATCCTCGAGAGCGAGCTTTTCGGCCATGTCAAAGGCGCTTTCACGGACGCCTCGGCCGACCGTGTGGGGAAATTCGAATACGCGCACGGCGGCACGTTGTTCCTCGACGAAGTCGGCGACATGCCGATGGCCACGCAGATCAAGCTGCTGCGGGTGCTGGAGAACAGCCAGATCACCCGAGTCGGTTCCAATGAGCCGATCCACGTCAACGTTCGCATCCTCTCGGCGACCAACCGGGATCTGGAAGAGTCCATCGAGGAGGGCGCTTTCCGCCGCGACCTGTATCACCGGCTGAAGGTGGTCACGATCCGCCTGCCGACGCTGCTGGAACGCAGCGCCGACATCCCCGCGCTCGTCGAGCACTTCATCAGGCAATTCGCCAAGCAGCACGACAAGCAGATCAAGGGTGTTGCCTCGGCGGCGCGCCGCCGGCTTCTGGCCTACGACTGGCCGGGCAACGTCCGGCAGTTGCGGAATGTCGTCGAGAGCATGATCGTCGTCGATTACGACGGGCTGCTCGACTGCGACGACTTGCCCGACGAGCTTGCCGAACCGTCCGCGCCGGCCGCGGAGACGCCGGGCAATTCGCTTGCCGCGCTGGTCGGCAAGCCGCTCCAGGAGATCGAACGGCTGTTCATCGCCGAGACGCTGCGGGTCACCGACGGCAACCGCGAAGAGGCCGCCAACATGCTCGGGATCGGAGAACGGACACTCTACCGGAAGATCAAGGAATACCAGCTCTGATCGATCCCTGAACGCGAAGTGCACTCCATGGGGCAAATCCACAAGCTTTCGCAGAGCATCGTGAACAAGATCGCCGCGGGCGAGGTCATCGAACGGCCCGCCAGCGTCGTCAAGGAGTTGATGGAAAACGCCGTCGACGCCGGGGCATCGAGGATCGACGTCTCGGTCACGGCGGGTGGCTCGGACCTGATCCGGATTGTCGACAACGGAGCGGGAATCGCGGCGGGGCAGCTCCCTCTGGCGGTCGCCGCCCACGCGACAAGCAAGCTGGCCAGCGCCGACGACCTGTTCTGCGTCGCCACGCTCGGCTTCCGCGGCGAGGCCCTGGCGTCGATCGCCGAAATCAGCCGGCTGGCGATTCGCAGCCGCACGGCCGCGGATCCGGCCGGGGCCGAAATCGAGGTTGTCGGGGGCGTCGCCGGGCAGGTCGCCCCCTGCGGCGCTCCGCCGGGGACGGCGATCGAAGTCCGCAACCTGTTCTACAACACGCCCGTCCGCCGCAAGTTTCTCAAGTCGCCGCAGACCGAGCTGGGGCACATCAGCGAGGTCTTCACCCGGATCGCCCTGGCCTGGCGCTCGATTCACTTCACCTTGCGTCACAACGAGCGGCTTGTCTTCGACCTGCCCGCCGCGGAGAGTTGGCTGGAGCGGATCGCTGCCCTGCTCGGCCGGCCGATCGCCGAGGCGATGATCCCGGTCGAGAGCGTCGACGGCCCCGTGCGGTTAGCCGGATACGCCGCCCACCCGGGGCAGAATCGCAGCAACAACCGCGCGCAGTACCTGTTCCTCAACGGCCGCTCGATCCGCGACCGGTCCCTCCAGCACGCCCTGGGCGAGGCCTACCGCGGGATGTTGATGACCGGCCGCTACCCGATCGCCGTGCTCTCGCTCGACATGCCGCCGGAGATGGTCGACGTCAACGTCCATCCCACCAAGCTCGAAGTCCGCTTCCAGGACGCGAGCCGGATCTACAGCCAACTGCTCTCGGCGCTCCGCACGCGATTCCTCTCGACGGACCTGACCACCCGCGTGGCGCTGCCCGCAGGGCCGGATTCCGCCGCGCCGCAGGGGGACCAGCCGGGGGAGCGGATTCGGCAGCAGGTCGTCGACTGGGCCAAGGGCGAAGTCGCCGGCTGGCAGCGCGGCGCTGGCTCGCCCGAACCGGCCGGGGCGGAGGGTTCCGGCGGGCCCGCCTGGGGGGCATCCGGCGGTGAACTGTCGCTGCACCGGCTCGACCGCGACTGGGGCGATCCCGACCGGCGGCCGGCGGAGCGCGAGGAAGATTCCGCCGCGCCGCGCTGCGCCGCCCTGGACGGCTACCGGGCGCCCAGGGCCCTGCAAATCCACAATCGATACCTCGTCAGCGAGAGCGCCGACGGCGTGGTGGTGATCGACCAGCACGCCCTCCACGAACGGATTCTCTACGAGCAGCTCCGCCGCCGCGTGGAGTCCGGACCGGTGGAGACCCAATCGCTCCTCGTCTCCGAACCGGTCGACCTGTCGCCGGCCGAGGCCGCCGCCGCGATCGAGCACCGCGCGCTGCTCGAACGGCTCGGCGTGCGGATCGAACCGTTCGGCGGCGACACGATACTCGTCTCGGGCTATCCGGCGATGCTCGCCGGGACAAGCGCCTCGGAAGTCCTCCGCGGCCTGCTCGAACCCCTGATGAGCGGTGGCAAGGAGCCGCAGAGCCGCGATCTGCTCGACGCGTTGATGCACACGATCGCCTGCAAGGCGGCGGTCAAGGCCGGCGACCGGCTGACCCCCGAAGAGATCGATTCGCTGCTCGACCAGCGGCACCTCGTCGACGACCCCCACCACTGCCCGCACGGCCGGCCGGCCGCGCTCGTCTTCAGCCGCGAAGAGCTGGATCGGCAGTTCAAGCGAACCTGATCCGGGGCCAATCGCCTTGCCCGGCCCACCGGCCGACGGTCTTGCCGGCGATCGCGGGGCGGATCATTGCCGGGCACAAGCGGACGGCCTTGACGTAGGGCGCGCCCAGGGCGACTGTCTTGAAAATGTCGCCTTCGGCGCTGAGCGGGCCGGCCAAGGCCAGGTCGGGCACCGGTCTTCCCTCGGCCGCAAGCCGGCCGGCGAACTCGACGGCGGCCGCGTGGAGGCGGCTCGCCGGCAAGCTCCCTGCTGGCGCGATCCGCGCGGGGCGGGTGCCCGAACCGGCGGGGCCGCCGCCGATCGAGAGCAGGTCGATCCGCGCCTGGCCGGCCCATGTCATGGCCAGGGCCAACTCGCGGAGCTCGTAAATCTCGGCCTTCAGGGCAATCCGCTGGAACCCCAGGCCGCGGAGGCGATCGCATTCGGCCAGAAAACCCTCCTCGTCAATCAATCCGAGGCGGCCGTGGCGCCCGAACTGCTTGAGCGCCCCGCGCCTGAATGCCGCCTGGACGGCGTCCGCCGTTGGATTGGGGGTCACGGTCTGGCCGCAGCGATTCAGTTCCAGGGCCCGGTCGAGCGAAGCGATCGCGGCCTCGCCGCCGATCCGGTTGGCGCCTCGCCCCCACCTCAACTCGAGCGACTCCAGACCGTGCTTCTCGATCAGGTATTCCGCCGCGCCGCGCCGCGCGTCGTCGATGCTCACCTGGACCAGCAGCTCGCCGTAGTCCCCTTGGTGCGTGTTGTATGCGCGAACTGCCCGGTCGATGCCGGGCCAGTGGACGATCTTGCCGCGGGCGTCCGGCTGCGGCCCCGGGCGGCACAGTTCCGCTCCGCAGACCAGCGTCACACCGGCCAGCGCCGCCGCGACGGCAAGCGGTTCCCAGTCCTCTTGCCCCGTCTCCATCGGGCCGAGAGCCTCGCTGATCACCGGCATCGCAAGCTTCACCTGGCGATCCCAACCGTAAGACGTCTCCGTGCCGGTGGGCGGGACGGGGCAGCCATCGCCGCTGGCGGCCAGGCCCGCCGAGACGCCTTCTCCGCCGCGCGCGGTGCCCCGGTTTATCAACTGGGAGCAGCGGGCAGGGCGGCTCTCGCCGCCGCGGGCAACCTCGCGCGAACGGTCGCCGGCCTGCGTCATATCCGCGCCGTGGGGTCGTTGAAGTCTGCCCATGGATCAGTCCGTTCGCTTGGGAGGTGAAAGGTCACGAGCGGCGGGTCGCAGTGGTGATGCCGCGCCACGGTTGGGCCGATCGGCGAAATGCCGGCCGGCCCAACCAAGATTATAGCGCGCGCCTTACTATGAGCAATCCAGATTTAGTCTAATAGATAATATTTCCTTGGCTAATGCTCGCGTCGCCGCGGCGGCGGGAGCAGGCAGCGCGGTGGTCCGTGCTTGAACCGGCGGCCGCTGGAATCCGGTGGGGGTGTTGTTTTGGCGGAATCGGTTGCGAGTGTTCGCCTGCGGATCAAGGTCTAGATGTCGCGCCAGCCAATCGGGTCGTCGTAGTGCAAGGCGATGTCGACCGCCCTGACGTGCCTGGTGTCCACGGAGCTTTCCTGATTCTGTTGGCGGTAGACCTCGATCCGATCGCTGGCCATGACCTGGCAGAGAAGTTCCAGGCCGCGCTCGCCCTTGGCGGAGCCGTCGGGCGGGTCGATTGTACCGGTACATGCTGGCCAGCGCGCCGTCGATGACGAGGTGGTCGTCGCCGGGGGTGTCAACAAGCCGGGCGACGTGGCCGGTCCCGCGGCTTTCCGTTGCCGTGACGGCCGCGAAGTTTCTCGCGGTCACCTGGAAATCGCTGCCGCCGGCGGTCTTGCCGAAGAGCTCGCCTTTGCCCGCCAAGCCTCTGAAAACCTGTCCGTTGGTTGTGCCGGGATCGTCGAAGAACAGCGCCAGGTCGTCTTCGCCCCGGGACGATCTGGCCAATACCGTGTCGAACAATTTCGCATATTCCATGTCCTTGGCGTCGTCGGTATAGGCCTTGAACTGGTCGTCGCCGGCGGAATCATGGAGGTAGGCTTGATCCGCGCCGCCTGTGGAGTATCCGTGGACGAAGTCGAAGCCCTTTGCCCGATGGAAATACCCCGGCCCGCGCATCCAGGCCCAGTCGCTCTGGCCATTCGACTTGAACGTGTCGTCCGCGGCGGTGTCGTACAGGCTTGCCGTGTCCTTGCCGGCGCTGCCGTATGCGTAGACCTCCTCGAAGCCGATCGCGGTATTCGTGAAGTCGGCCCCACGGATCACCGTCTCGCCAGGTCGCAGGACGACCCAATCGTCGCCGGGTGAACCCTCCAGCCTTTCGACAATGTCGTAGCGCCCCTTGCCGTCGACCGTGATCTCCTCGGCGCTGCCGGCCTCGACGGAATACGCGGCGCCCTGAAGGAAGGCCCGGCCGAACGACATCCAGAGCCTTTCGGAGGCGCTTGTCCCGTGGATCAGCACGGTGTCGCGGCCACCCTCGCCGAGCAGAATGTCGTTTCCGCCGCGGCCGTCTCGTTGCCCTCGACGATCGCATCGTCAATGCTCGTGACGGTAAGCGACCCGGTCAGGCTGCCCGCGGCGATGATGATCTGCGTGCCCGATCGCGTGTAGTCGTCGGTCAGCTTGGCCGTGCCGGTGAAGCCCAGGTCAACCGTTACCGGCAGCCCCGAGGCGGCCGAGAGCGTCGCCGTGAACGTGGCCACGCCGGCAGCCTCGGCGATCGTCGCCTTGTCCACCGAGAGCGTCACGGTTGGCAAGTTCAAGCGGTTCCCAAAATCGACATTCTGCTGGACTGCGCCGGCCGCGAGTGCTACGGCGCAAGTTCCGGGCAGCCGGGCAGTCGTCGAGGCGACATACACATCCAAGAAGCCGCCGATATCGCCCGGAACGAGATTCGTATCTTTGTTGGTGAATGCCACGAAGGCGCCATCGTCGCTGATTGCCAACCCGTAAATATACTCCGGACCAACCGTCGCCTCGGACCCGTCGCCGGCGACGTTGACGCGCCGCGTGCTGGCTGTCAGCCGATCGTAGACGAACATATCGAAGGTCGCGTTGGTATCGCCGGGCACGAGGTTCGACGCGTAGGAGAAAAAGGCCACGTAGCGTCCGTCGCCGCTGGTGCCGCCGGCGCCGAGATTTGTCGCCGTCGAGGCGAACGCGACGAACCGGCCGTCGTCGCTGATCGCCGGATAGAAGCAGTGGCCATTTGGCTCCACGCCGCCGGGCAGAATCGTGACCCGCTCGCGGGCGCCGGTCTGGCGATCCACAAGGTAGATGTCATAGAAACCTGCCGTGTCGCCCGGCAGGAGATCAGAAGCGGGCGTTGTAAAGACGATGTAACGCCCGTCGGCGCTGAGGGCCGGCAAAAGGGAATCAGCGTTGCTCGAACTGCCGTCGGGCTTGGCGCTGACCCGCTCAATTCCGCCTTGGCCGGGATCGGGCCACGTCTGAGTCCAGCCGTCTGGGACAATCTCCGCAACGGTGTACGTCCCCGGGCCGAGCCCCGTGAACGAATAACTGCCGTCAGAGGCGGTCAAGACGCTCGGCTCGCCGATCGGATCGAACTGGCGGTTGTTGTCCAAGTCGATATACACTTTGACGTTGCCGAGCCCCGGCTCGCCCGTGTCGCGCTGGCCGTCGCCGTCGAGGTCGTTCCACTTCGTGCCGCGGATTTCGCCGGAGGTGCTGACATTGCCGAAGTTGAGACCCTCGACAACCTCTCCAACGCCGAGCGTGATCTGATAGGCAGTGGGTCCGGGTCTGCCCTGCGCACGGTACATGCCAGTAAGGGCATTCGCAGTATATTCTCCGGCGTAAACAAACAGCCCGTCGGGGCTGACCGCGACCGACCGGACGCCGCTGAGGAAACCTATGCCATCCCGCTTTGTGACGAATCGGTAGGAAAGCCGCCCCGTGGTCACGTTGCGGTCGAAGACCGATACGGCGTTGTCATATGCGCCGGCGACGTAGACGTGGCGACCGTCGGGCATCAGTTCGGCATCAGTATAATAAAGGGCGCTGCCGGCAATTGTGTTGGGAATTGTCAGCGTGCCGCCGGTTCCGAACGTCGCATCGAGCGAACCGTCGCTGTTGAGTCGGCTCATTAGGAAAACGCCCAGCGGCCCGACGCCGATAACCAGCAGCTTCCCGTCCGGCAGCACGAGCAGATCGTAGGCGCTCGCATGTCCGGTATCGAACTCGATCCTCAGCTTGCCAGCGTCCGCGAACGAAGTGTCCAGTGACCCATCGGCGCTGTAGCGGGCGAGGGCAATGTCCTCGTCGATGGTGGCCCCGCCGTCGGCCTCCCCAGCCACAACGATCTTGCCGTCGGCCTGGAGCGCAACCGCATGCGGCAGGCCCCCGCCCGTCCCGAAGCTGGTGGCCACGACCCCGCCCGATCCAAAGGTCGCGTCGAGCTGCCCGGCGGGCGTCACCTTGACAACCTGCCAGGCATTGTCGCTTCCGGTTGCGTCGTCGCCCACTCCGATGATGCTCCCGTCCGGCAGGATCACCAGGCCCGGACGGGAATCGGAAGTGAGCACGTGAAGCGGCGTGGCCGCGTAGCCACTCTCGCCGAAACCAGGGTCCAGGCCGGTGCCACCGGCAATGATTTCGGTTGCCCTAATCGTCACCGTCTGCGCGCCGTCGAGCAGCGCGTCGTCGACCGCGTCCAGGCTGACCGTCACCGACGGCTGGCCGGCGGGAATCGTGGCCCTGGCGGGCACGGTGGCTTCGGTCGGGTCGCTGCTGGTCAGGTTGACGACAAGTTCGCTGGTCGTGCTCGCGGTTCGCGTGATTGTCACCGTGGTCGCCGCCGGTCCGGCGTTTTCAACGACCGTGGTTGCACCCAAGGTCACGGTCAGTGTCGCCAGGAGATGATTGCCGAAGTCAACGTCTTCAAGAATTTCGCCGGAAGTGACGGAAACCCAATGCGTGTAGGGGATGTTCGGGTTGATGCTACCCGGCGATTGCATGTTGTTGAGACTCGCCTGCGGCGCGGCGACGATCGCCGATTCGGGCAGCACGATCGGTTCGGCCTCCAGCGTGAGGATCTTTCCCTGCAAGCGGTCGAGGTCGGGCCCCTCGAGCCTCCGCAGCCAGTACACGGCGCCCAAGCTGTCCAAGACCGAGCCGCTCGTCGAGCTACAGCGCCTGAACCTCAGCCTGACGTTCGAGTTCTAGCCCGGATTCTCAAGCCGAATGTTGACCCGACGCGTCAGCGAGGACAGCCAACCCGCGTTGTCCTCGCTTAGGCTTCCGGTCACGCCAGTGCGGCCTTACCGTGGCGGGTATTCGATCGGCTTCTCCTTCAGCCACGTGGTGAGGAACCGCAGGCCGCTCTCGACGTGCGTCTCGTGACCGCCCTCGCGGAGATCGAGCTCGATCCGGTCGGCAATGCCGAGCTTCTGGTAATGCTGCCTGGCGGCCTCAAACTCTTCGACCACCAGGGGCCACCAGGCGATCCCGTCTTTCTTGCCGGTCTGGATCATCAATGGCCGCGGGCAGATCAGGCTGGCCACGTCCGCGTCGCTGTAGGCCGACAGCCAGCCGTCGAAGAAGGCGTGCTCTTCCTTGGTTTCGAGGAAGCAACTATAGCGCGGGTCGGGAATGACCATCTTGTTGCGGCGGTGGTTGAACCAGCCGGCGACGACCGCCGCCTTGATCCGCCCCTCCAGTGGAGTCCAGAACATGGTCGCCAGCCCGCCGAGGGAAAGACCCCACATCCCGACCCGATCGGGGTCGATCCGGGGGTCCTCCAAGACTTCGTCCAACAGGCGCTGCATGCGGACCAACTCGATCCCCGGCAGGCTCATTTCCGCCAGCCGGCAGAGGCGCTCGATCCGGTTTCGGCGTTCCACGGACCGCAGGTTCAGCGGGGTGAGGACGGCGAAACCGCTGTTGACCAGCTCGCCCGCATAACTGTGATACGCATCCCCTTTGTCCGCAAGGCCGAAATTGCGTTCCGGGAAGCTGCCGATGCCATGCTGAACGATCACCAGCGGCACGCGCCTGTCCGCCGTCGCCTCGGCCGGCACGGCGAAGATCCCTTCGGCCGCCAGGCCGCCGAGCGGCACGGTGAGCCACTCCGCCTCCCGCTCCGCAAGCGGCGGATGCGGATCCCGCCGCGCCGCGCCGGTCTTGACCAGCTCGGGCGGCTTGACCAGGTTGCGCCATGCGGCGCGATTCGGCTCAACGCTTTTCCAGAAAGCCTCGATGCTGCCGTAGTCGCGGCTCCAAGCGGCGGCCGCCCTGTCGGGATACCGAGCGACGAGGTAGTCGCGCAAGAACGCCTCGAGCTCGGCCGCATACGCGTTGGTCCGATCCTCCTCAAGCTGCTCGAAATCGGAGACCTTGGGGGCCGCCGCGGCCTGGATGGCTGCCGCGGGCCCGCACAGGGCGATCTCGGCGGCGACGATTGCACAAAACACAAGCTGGCGATGGAACATGATCCGAACTCCTTTCCCCGCGGGGACCCGGCTGGTGGTGGATTGCGGCCGGCAATCCGCTCTGTTAGCATTCGGTCGCAAGTTCCCCGGGGCGCTGAAGCGGCAGCCGGGGGCGCTGCCAGATATGATAGTCCGCCGCGCGCCGCTGCACACGGCGGCGCGCCGGCCGTTTCCCGAGAGGCGATCCCCCGCGCGATGGCCATTCGCCGGTTGGCGCCGCGGGCTCGCCCGCGGCTGCCTGGACACGGACGCCGCGTTGCCCAGGATGGCCGTCCCGCTTTCGACCAAGGAGAGATGACATGTCGCAGATCACGCGCAGGGAATTCGTGCGAAAATCGGCGCAAGGCGCGACGCTTGCAGCCACGGCGGCCGCGGCGATCCCGCCCGCCCGGGCCGCGGCGGCGGGCGAAACGGTCGTGCTGGCCCTGATCGGCGCCGGCGGCCGCGGCCGCTCGGTGATCCAGGGGTTTGCTTCCCTGGAGAACGTCGCCGTCAAGTATGTCTGCGACCTGGAGGAAGCCCGCGGCAACGCCGCCGCCAGCGCCCTGGAGAAGATCCAGGGCGTGCGGCCCAAGGTCACGAGGGAGATGCGGGAGGTTTTCGACGACAAGGACGTCCACGGCGTCGTCGTCGCCACGCCGGAGCAGTGGCATGCCCTGGCCGCGATCTGGGCCTGCCAGGCCGGCAAGGACGTGTACGTGGAGAAGTGCATCTGCCGCAAGGTGGAAGAGGGGCGCAGAATGGTCCAAGCGGCGAGAAAGCACCAGCGGATCGTCCAGGCCGGCACCCAGCATCGCAGCGGGCCGTACATGGCCGCCGCGAGCCGGTATATCCGCGACGGCCAACTCGGCGAGGTGTTCTACGTCAAGGTCTGCAACATGCTGCCAACCGTCTACGGCGGCTATCCGCAGGCCACGGTCGCCGACAGCGACCCGCCGCCGGGTCTCGACTGGGACCAGTGGCTCGGGCCGGCGCCGGAGCGGCCGTACAACGCCCAGGTCCACCGCAACTGGCACGGCTGGTGGGATTTTTCCGGCGGGAACTCGTCCGACGGCATCCACCAACTCGATCTGGCGCGGATGCTGCTGGGCGAGCCGCCGCACCCGAAGTCGGTCGAGTGCGTGGGGGGACGCTGGCGCCACGTGGACGAAGGCGAAATGCCCGACGTGCAGATCGTCAACTTCCAGTGGGACCGCCTGGCGATGTCGTTCGAGAACACGGGCTTCACGCCCGTGCTGACCAAGACGCCGGCCAAGATCAGCGCCGGCGATCGCATGCCCAACTGGCTCCAGAGTTCCACGCGGATCGAGGTCTATGGCACCAAGGGGGTGATGTACCTGGGGCGGCATTTTCTCGGCTGGCAGGTGCTCGTGCCCGGCAACAAGATCGCCGCGGAGCAGTTTGAAGCCAATCCGGAGCAGCTTCATTTCCAGAACTTCGTCGATTGCATCCGCAGTCGCAAACGGCCCAACGCCGACGTGGAGCCGGCCCACATGGGGGCAACGCTCGAACACTTGGGAAACATCTCCTATCGGCTGGGCAATCGGAAGCTGGTCTTCGATCCGGAGAGCGAGAAATTCGTCGGCAACGACCAGGCCAACGAGCACCTCAAAGCGGCTGCGCGGAACCAGTACCGGATTCCCGACGAGGTCTGAATGGGCAAGACCCAAAATCCAATGTGCAAGGCTCAAATTTCAGAACTTGGTGCGCCAAGAGCGAGTGTCGAGGCGCGTTCTCTTTTGGCCATTGGGAATTGAGACTTGAACCTTGCGTTTGACGCTCGCCGTGTTGGATCGTTGCCGTTGTCAGTTGCCGATCCTGAACGCCTTGACCTCGCCCTGGTCGGTCGCCAAGACGGCAAGCGGGCCGGCAGACGTCTGCATGGCCTCGATGTGGGTCGGTCGGCCCGACACCCTGCCCAGTCGGATCAACGCGCCCTTTGCGTCGAGTGCCGCCACGGCGCCGTCTTCGCAACCGGCCACGACCCATGGAGTTTTTGCGCCGGCCGGCGTGATCGAGCGGAGGGAAACAGGCGGGTCTGGCAGGCGCGTTGACCAGATCGGCCGGCACTTGCCGTCCAGGGCGACGACCAGGCCTTCGGAGATTCCCAGGATCAGTTCTTTCTTTCCGTCACCATCGAGGTCGGCGATGTCCATGCCGCGCATCTGGGCGCGCGGGGCATTGCTGCGGCCCGGCCCGAACTGGGCGTTATCCAGGGGCTTTCCCCTTTCCGAATAGACCGTCACCCGATTCCAGGTCCCATTGATCGCCGTGGCCAACTCCTTCGTTCCATCGCCGTCGAGGTCTTCATGGAACAGGGCGGTGCGGTTCTGCGCGGTCCAGCCGCCGACGTAGGTGTGCCCGGCCGGGACCCCGTAGTACCCCCGGCCGGTCACGGCCATCGCCTTGCTGTTGACGATCGCCAGTTCGTCGGTGCCGTTGGGCCAGCGGGAAATGAGGAGATTCTGGCTGCCGTTCGGGGCGGGAACAAGCAGAAATTTCCGCCCCGGCCCCCAGAACACGGGTATTCGCTTGACCAGGTTTCCGCCCTCATCGAGAATTTCCAGGGTACAGGCACTCCCCACGAAACAGCGGCTCTTCCCCTCGTCAAACGCGCCGGTATGCAGCCCGTGGATGCCCTCGTGGCCGGGAGCGCTCTTGAACCAATAGGTCTTGGCGGCTTCGTAGACGGCCCCGTCCATTTCCGACGTGAAGACCCACTTCCGCCGGCCGTCGCCGTCGAAGGCGATCACCTTCTCGTCCGCGCAGCCGGCCAGCAGTAGCCTGGCCTCGTCCCACCAGCGAAGGGTGCGGACCTGGCCCCCGGTTGCCAGCTTGCGGAGCTCGTGGCCTGTGCTCGTGAGCACATGGATCGCGGTCCCTTCCGCAACGCAGAGTTGCGGCCCTTGGGGCGAAGCCATCGTGATCATGTCCGTCACGCTTCCGCCGACCCGGACGGCGATTGCTGCCGGCAGCTCCGCGGCGGTCGGCCTGGATGCCTCGCCCGCCGTTGCCAAGGCCTCCGCGCGGAGTCTGCGGCCTTGCGCCAGAAGACCCCCGAGCGCCGCCGCCAGGTGCGCGGCAGCTTCCCCGGGCGGCGAGGCGCCGGTGAGCGTGTGACGCCCTTGAGGCAATCGAACGCGGCACAGTCCGCCCGCGCGATCGGCGCCGGCCGGCCGGCCATCGATCCGCAACGCGTCCGCCGCCGCCAGGCAGAGCCGCAAAGTGGCCGGTTCGGCAGCAGCGAGATTGGCGATGCCGGTTTTGAAGTCCCAATCGAGATCCACTGGTGCATCACTCGCGAAGAGCACGCCGCCGGCGCCGGCGCTCGTGATCGCGCGCCCGTACAGATGATCGGTGGCCAGCACCGCCAGTTGCCCGTTCACTTCGGCGTACGCTCCGGCAACCGCCAGGGCCGGTTGCGGCAGGGCCAGCGCCGCAGCGCCCTCAGCCAGCCGGGTGCAAGCGAGCTTCGCCGGCGCGTTGGAGGCCGCTTGCCCGATCAAATAGAAGACGGTGCGGCGAGCGTCCTTGGCGACCGCGCCGTTCCAGGTCATGGCCACGAGGCCGCGTCCACCGGCTTCCTGCACGTCGCACGATCGCAATTGGAAATCCGCCGGCGCGCGGAGGGCCTGCTGGTTTTCGTCCCAGCGCCCGCCCGCCGATTGCCAGGTGGTCGTCACCTTCATGTTCCGGCTGCGGGTCCGGAAGCGGAGGTCGTCGACGATCAGGGCGTATTGGCCGGTCCGCTGGCAGAGCGTCCGCCGCCAGTTGCAGAAAGCCGCCTTGGGCACTTCGCCCACCGCCACGGCGGTCTGCCCGACCACGCCGGAGTAGCGGAGGGCGGCGTCCATGGCGACGGCCGGCTCGACCATTCCGTCGGCGCTGGAGAGCACCTGGTTGTGATAGCCCTGGAGGATCGTCCGGCCGCCGATCCGCAATTCCAGGATGTCGAACGCATGGTACGGATTCCGCGAGGCGCCGTTGAAGCCGTCGAGCAAGATGTAGTCTCCGCTCTCGTCCGCCGCGCTGCGATAGCTCCCGACGTAGAACGACTCGTCGAAGGGGATGCCGCTGCGACGCGCGTCCCAGGCAGGCTTGGACAAACGGCTGATGCTCCACTTGCCGGCCAAGTCCTCCGGCGGCTTGGGCTGGAGCGCTTCGTCGGGCCAGAACGACTGGCCGAGCCGGAAGACGCCGGTGTCGACGCCGGTCCGCTCGCGGTAGCTGATCCAGCGGCCGTCGCTGGTCAGGTAGGCGGCCTTGTTGAGGAAATCGAGTGCGGCGTAGTTGAGCGCCCAATCCGGCACGCGCCCCGAAACAAGCACTTCCAGGCCGCGGAGCAGTTCCCCGAGCACCCCGCTCTCCAGCGGCTTCCGATCCCCGCTGAGCACCATGTAGGTGAGCACGGGCGCGATGCCCGTGTTGTACCAGTAAAGGTTGTCGTTCTCGCCGGCAATCCAGGCATGCCGGTGCAGGGGCTCGAAGGCGAGCTGGGCCGACCGGATCGAATGCTCCCAGACGGGGTGCGGGTAATCCTTGTTGAAGTACCGGCCCAGGCAATAGAGCGAAATCGCCGACCACTGCCCGTGGCGGCTGCCGACGCCCGCCGGGGCCCGCGTCAAACGGTAGATTCCTTCGCCCTTGCGATGGTTGAGCTGCCGGGCGAAGGCGTTGGTGACCTTCAGCCGTTCCTCATCGGTAAACAGCGGGCTCTCTTCGATCAGGTCCCAGAAGAGGATCGCGATGTGGGCGTTGTAGTGATAGAGTCCCGCCAGCGGATCGTGCTTGTTCTCGATCCGCTCCCCGTCGATCTCCTCGATCTCCCGGATCGCCCGCTTGTCGGGAAGCGCGAGGCGGATCACCTCCCGCGCGCTCAGCGCGTCGCCGGTCATATAGTACATCGCCATCCGCTTGCTGATGCTCGTCCAGCCGAAGTAGCCCGAAGAGCCGTAGCCTTTCGACGCCTCCCAGACCTCGAAGTCCTCGATCGCCGCCGGGGGGGTCACGCCCTTGCCGAGCCTGGTGACCATCGTCCAGCCGATCGACATCTCTCCCTCGGCGACGGGCGCCTTGGACAAGATTTCCGCCAGCGCGGCGGCGCCATCGCTGACGCCGGCCGCGTCGCTGCCGCCGACGATCACCACGCTCTTGCCGTTGCCGAAGGGATTATGAACAGAGCGGAGGACATAGCCTTCCACCCCCGGGTACTTGAGATCGACCAGGCAGTAGTAGAGGTCGTACAGGGCGCTGATCGTCCTGCTCGTCGAGCGGTTGCCGAGCACGATCCGATGGCCTGCGAGCGGCACGGCTGCTTCGGCGGAATCATCGGCGACGATCGGCAGCCTGACGTTTGCCCGCGTCTCGATCGCCCGCTGAATGGCGGCGGCCGCCGCATGGTAGATGCCGGAGGCCGGGGCCACAATCGCCGCGCTCGGCCGGCCGCCTTCCACCAAGGGAATCTCCAGATGGAGGTCCTTGAGCTCGTCGTATTGGGGAGGAACGGGCGGCGGCGGAGTCGGTCGCCCACCGGCGGGAAGGGTTTCCGCCGGACGCGGCTGCGGGGCCGGAGTCTTGCTTGCCGCCGGGAACGCTCCGCCAGACGCGGCTGCCGCCAGCGGCAGCAGCACGATCACGGCGACCTGCCCGAGTCGCAGACTTGCAGAAACGGCGCTCATCCTCTTGCCTCGCAATCGGAGTCGCCCGGCTGGCACTTGGCAGCCACGGGCCGTGACTGGTTGAAATGTCTGCCGTTGCCGGACTCGTGAGAAATCGCACCCCAAAATACCTGCCTGGCCGGGCACGTGCAACCGGAAGGGCCGCGATTGGATGGCGATCGCGGCCGTGAAGAAAACGGTCGTCAGGCAAAACCTGCTCGATCCGCTCCAGGCCCCCCGGTTGGTCGAGCAGTCCGCGCAGGAAGACCGCGCCCGCTGGCCTGTTTCAAAGCGCGGCGACGGTTCCTTCGCCCGCGGGCGCGCCGATGCCGCCACCAGATCCGGCAAGGAGGCCGAGGCGGGCCTCGCCCGGGCCCTCCGATGGAGCGGCGATCCACGCCGTCCGCGCTGCGATCCGGCTGGCCCTCGGCGAGAACCGCGACGACAGCGGCGCGGTTCTCGCCGGCGCGTGCGGGGTTGGAATGGCTTTTACACGGTCGGGATCATGCCCAGCAGGAAGACCATCGCGAAGATTCCCACCGTCTCGACGATGCCCATCGCGATGATGATGAAGGCCAGACCCTTGCCCTCGCCGTCGCTGAGCGCTCGGATGCCGGCCGCCCCGACCAACCCCTGCATCCAGGCCGAGAGCATTTCGGCCAGGCCGATTGCCAGGCCGACGCCCATCAGCAGTCCGGAGTCCGCCACGGCGACCTCGAGGTTCTCAAACACGCTGCGCATATTCACCATCACGATCATCGCGTAGAGCGTCTGGCTGATCGGCATGCCGACGAGAATGATGTAGGTGAAGCTCAGGTTCCGGCCGGCTCGGGCTTCCTTGGCCCAGGCCCCGGCGGCGGCCTGCCCGGCGATGCCGATGCCGATTGCGCTTCCCAGGCTGGCCATGCCCAGGCCCATCACACTGCCTGCCTCGCCCAGGAATCTCCAGATCGTATCGGCCGCGGCCAACAGACCCGGCAGGGCATAGGCAATCGGGGAAACAACGAGGTCTTGGATCATCGGTTCGACTCCTCGGGGATGTGTTCGATTAACGGTGGTTGGGGGTCTGTGGGGTTATCGTGTCTGGTGGGCAAAGGGCTTGTACGGGTATCCGGTCCACTGCATGCCCAGGTTGTTGGAGAATTCGAGCATGTTGAGGCGGACGCCGTGCGCGAACATCGCGATCATCGCCAGGCCGATATTCAGCCCGTGGCCGAGCACCAGCACCAGAGCGGTCAATGGCCAGAAGTCCAGGCCGAAAGCCATGTCGTTGAAACTGACGGCGAGCACGCTGCTGGCCAGCCCCACGGCCATCAGCCGCACGTAGCTGATCACATCGGAGAACGCCGAGAGCATCGAGAGGGGAAACTGGGCCAAGCCAACGCCGATCGTCACCAGGGGACGGCGGCTGGGGTGGGCGAACAAGACCGCCAGCGCCGCGCCGGCGATGAGCAGGTACGGCCACGGCGTCCGCCAGGTCAGGGGCCCTTGGAGGACGAACATGTTCACCACGCCGTACATCCCCCAGATGAACAGCGCCCAGCCCAACTTGTTCAGCGAGCGCAAGTCGGGATAGTAGCGGACGCATTGCCAGACCTGCGCCACGCTCAAATGGATCGCCCCAAGGATGAAGCTCAATCGCATCATGAACGTCCGCGAGCCCTCGCTGAGTTCGATCGGGATGAGCGTTGCCGGAAGCAGCTGGAAACCGAAAAACGAGTTGGTCATCGCCCCCCAGAGCACGGCGACGACGCCGATGATCATCAGCAGTTGCGTGAAGCGGGCGCCGAGCATCCTGGCGGTCCAGCGGTACGCCAGCGCCGGGCCGAGGAGCAGCGCCGCGCCGTAGCCGGCGTCGCTGATGAGCATTGCCGTGAAGATCGGCAGGGCGATCAGGAACGGGGTCGAAACGTCGAACTCGCGGTAGCCGGGCACGGTCCCCAGCATCTGGAACAGCCCCTCGATCGGGCGCGCCCAGCGTGGCGGGCGGACCAGCGTGGGCGGCTGTTCGTCCTCGGCCGGTTCAAAGACCTCGAGCACCGCCGGCAGGCTCCGCCGGGCGAGGCGCTCCTGCAAGATCGCCACGTTTTCAGCGGGCAGCCAGCCCTGCACGGCGAACAGATGCTCGTCCGCGGCGGCCCCGCGGACGGCAATCGTCTCCTCGACCTGCTGCTCGAGCCGCAGCAACTCGGCCTCCAAGGCGGGAGCGACGCGGGCCAGCTCGTGGAGCCGGCCGATATCCCGGTGGAGCGATGCATCGATCTGCCTGGCTTCCGCGCGAATCGTCGCCGCGTCGCGCGACGGCAGCCGCATCGGCTGGGCCTCGTCGGGGACGGTGATCTCTCCGCCACGCCGCACCACGGCGACCATGATCTCGCGGCCGGAGAGCGCGGCGACCTCCACCACGCAGTCGGCCTCGATGCGGTTGAACGCGCTGGCGGGGATCGCGAAGAACTCCACGTCGATGCCGGCCTGGCGAAGCTCCTCGACGTGCTCCAAGCGCAGATCGTCCCAGACGGCGATCTGCTCCAACTGGTGGTAAAGCGCCGCCAGGTGGTTGCGGAACTCGGCTACCCGCCGGCGGATCTCCAGGACCTCCTGGGCGGCCTCGGAGGCCGGGATTGCGGGGGCGGGGCCGCGCGGCTCGATGCCCGAGAGGACTTGCGCCGCCTGCTTGATCG
This sequence comes from Pirellulaceae bacterium, assembly GCA_012744395.1. Lineage (GTDB taxonomy): Bacteria > Planctomycetota > Planctomycetia > Pirellulales > Thermoguttaceae > JAAYCB01. Next base: position 25,442 of record JAAYCB010000370.1, on the reverse strand, counting down.
CATCGATCTGCCGGCTGAGCGCTTCGCCGGGCACGGCCACCGCGGGATCGACGGGGACGAGGTGGACGATGCCCAGCTCGCGGAGGATCGCCAGCAGCTGCTCGCGGTCGGTCTGCCGGGCAATCAAATAGACCTTGCGCATCGGCACAATCATCTCGGTTCCTCCCGGCGCGTCGCGCCCTGGCCGCCTCGCCGCTCGCCCTCGGCGGCGTCCGGCTGGGTCTCCATCGTCTCGGCGAGCTTCTTCTTGGCGATCTTCGAGCGCCCGACCGCATCGGTCATTTCGTCGCCGAGCTTGATGCGGATGCGGCGGATGGCCTCGCGGGCCTCGGGGATCATGATCTTCTCGAACAGGTTGACGCGCTGGATGATGCGGGTCAGCTCGTTGCTGAGGAGTTGCTCCTCGCGCTGGAGGACATCGACGCGGGCCCGCCGGCGGCTCCGCTCGCGGAGGTCGGCCAGTGCCCGGTCGATCCACGGCGGCGTGCCGAAGAGGCTGTAGCGGACCTGGGGAAAGGTCACGTCGCGAAACACGGGGACCGCCACTCCGGCGACGTTCTTCTCGTCGACGAGGACCTCGGCGGGGCGGGCCCAGGCCTCGAGCGGCACGCCGGCGCGATCGGCCAGCACGCTGCGATAACTCCGCAGGGCGGTCTCCAGCTCCGCGCAGGCCCGCTCCGCCGCGGCGCGCTGCTCGGCCACCTCGCGGAGCATCACCTGGAGCCGCTGCTGCTTGAGCTTCAGCATCGGCAGGTAGCGCTCGTAGCGCGCCAGCGCCTCACGATACCGTTTCAACTCGGGACGGGTGAGTTTGATCTTTTTGGCCACCGGTTCACTCTATCGCAAACGATCCGCGGCTGGGCAACACCGGCGATCAGGCCTCGGCCTGGGCGGGTTGGGGTTCGGGTTCGGGCTTTCCGTCTTGTTTCGGCCAGTGCTGTTCGATGATCGAGCGGCGGATGCCGGTCTCGGCCGGCTCGAAGCACTCGCCGAGGATCTCCCAGCAACGGTCCAGCGCGTCGAACAGATGGATGTTGACCGAGAGGTCCATGATCCGCTGCTCGAACAGCGTCCCGTAGCGGAGCAGCTTGCGATCCCAGTCGGACATCTCGAATCCCATGTCGCGTTTCTCGCGACTTTCGCGGCAGAGGGCGTAGAGCTGGATGCAGGCGTCCATGATGGCGCGGTGGTCGTCGCGCGTCTTGCCGTTGACTTGCTGCTTGAGCCGCGAGAGCGACCCGAAGGGCTCGATTCGCCCGCCGCGGAGATAGAACTGGCCTTCCGTGATGTAGCCGGTGTTGTCGGGGACGGGATGGGTGACATCGTCGCCGGGCATCGTCACGCAGGCCAGAATCGTCATCGAGCCGGCGCCGTCGAAGTCGATGGCTTTTTCATAGCGCCGCGCCATCTGGGTATAGAGGTCGCCCGGGTAGCCGCGGTTGGAGGGGATTTGCTCCATGATGATGGAGATCTCCTTGAGCGCGTCGGCGAAGGCGGTCATGTCGGTCAGCAGGACGAGGACCCGCTTGCCCTGGAGGGCGAACTGTTCGCCGACGGCCAGGCAGAGGTCGGGGATCATCAGGCACTCGACGACCGGGTCGGCCGCCGTGTGGATGAACATGATCGCCCGGCCGAGCACGCCGCCCCCCTCGAACGCCTGGCGGAAATTCAGATAATCATCGTGCCGCAGCCCCATCCCGCCGAGGATGATCACCTCGGCGTCGGCTTGCAGCCCGATCCTCGCCAGCAACTCGTTGTAGGGCTCGCCGGCGACGGAGAAGATCGGCAGCTTCTGGGATTCCACGAGCGAATTGAACACATCGATCATCGGGATGCCGGTGTGGACCATCTGGTCGGGCATGCGGCGGCGGACCGGGTTGGCCGCCGGCGTGCCGATCTCGATCATCTTGCCGGTCACCTCGCTCCGCCCGTCGCGCGGGCGTCCGGAGCCGTCGAGCACGCGGCCGAGAAGGTCTTCCGAGAACGGCACCTGCATGGGGCGCTGCAAGAACCGCACGCGGTCGGTGTTGGAGACCCCTTGCGAGCCGGCGAACACCTGCACGCTGACCTGCTGCCCGGAGAGCCGGATCACCTGCGCCAGCGATTCGCCGTACTTTGACTGGATCACGGCCAGCTCGTCGTAACCCACGCCCGTGGCATTCACCGTCACCACGTTTCCAGCGATCTGTCGAATCTCGTCGAAGTACTTCCTCATCAACTCGGCCTTTCACGCGCCCGCGGGCTGTTGCGCCTGGGAAATGAACTGGTCGATCTTGTCAAGCCATTGGCGGTATTCGTCGGAATCGGCCGCGGCGTAGTTCCAATTGCGGAACAGGTCGGTCACCTCGAACATCCGCCGGCGGGCCTCCGCCTTGTCCGTGAAATGGAAATCGGTCTCGATCACCTCGGCGACCTTGGAGAACACGAACCGCTGCCGATCGGCGGGCGTCGCGGCATCCACCTCGTCGAAGGCGTTCTGCTGCAAGTAGCAGTTGTCGAAGAAGTCGGCTTTCAGGGCGACGGTGAAGTCGTCGATCGACGTCCCTTCCTCGCCGACGACCGTCATCATCTGCCGCACGTCGCTGCCGTGCCGCAGCAGCCGGCGCATCCGGGCGACCGTTTCCAGTGGAATGATCCCGCTGTACTTGCTCCACGAATCGAGCGGGTCGATCGCCGGGTAGCGGCGGGCATCGCTGCGGGCCCGCGAGAGGCCGTGGAACGCCCCCACGACCTTCAGCGTCCCCTGGGTGACAGGTTCCTCGAAGTTCCCGCCGGCCGGGCTGACCGTGCCGCCGATCGTCAGCGAACCGACGCGGCCGTCGTGAAGCTCGATCGCTCCGGCGCGCTCGTAGAAGGCGGCGATGCGGCTCTCCAGGTAGGCCGGGAAGGCCTCTTCGCCGGGAATCTCCTCGAGCCTCCCCGACAGCTCGCGCATCGCCTGCGCCCAGCGCGACGTGCTGTCGGCCAAGAGCAGGACATTCAGCCCCATCTGGCGATAGTATTCCCCCAGCGTGGTCGCCGTGTAGACCGACGCTTCCCGCGCGGCGACGGGCATCGCCGACGTGTTGGCGATGATGATCGTCCGCTCCATCAGGCTGCGGCCGCTGCGGGGGTCGGTCAGCTCCGGAAAATCGCGCAGGGTCTCGACGATCTCTCCAGCCCGCTCGCCGCACGCCGCGATGATGACCAGGTCGATCTCAGCGTGGCGGGCGGTGATCTGCTGCAAGACCGTCTTGCCGGCGCCGAACGGTCCGGGGATGCAATAGGTGCCCCCGCGGACGACGGGAAACATCGAATCGACAATTCGCACCCGGCTGACGAGCGGTTCGGTGGGCAGGAGCCGCCGCCGCGAGACGTTCAGGGCGCGTTTGACCGGCCAGTCCTGCTGCATCGTGACGACGCGCTGCTGGCCATCCGCGCCCGCCAACACGGCGATCTCCTGCTCGACGGTGTAGCGTCCGGCCGGCGTGACCTTTTCGACGGTGTACTCGCCGCGCCAGGCCAGGGGAACCATGATCTGGTGGGTGAACTGGCCTTCCGGCACGCTGCCCAGCGGGTCGCCCGCCAGGACGATGTCGCCCGGCTTGGCCACAGGGGTGAAATCCCAGGATTGATCCAGAGCGAGGCCGTGGATATAGACCCCCGGCTGGAGGAAGAAGCCGACCTGCTCGGCCAGTTCGGGCAAGGGGTTCTGCAGGCCGTCATAGATCTTGCCGAGCAATCCCGGCCCCAAGACGACCGAGAGCATCTCGTCGCGCAACTCCACGGGGTCGCCAACGCGCAGGCCGCGCGTCTCCTCGAACACCTGGAGATCGGCCAACTGGCCGCGGACGCGGATCACCTCGCTCATCAACCGCACGCCGTCCGAGCGGACGCAGTAGGCCAGCGAGTTCTGAACGACGCGGCCGTCCGTCTCGGCGACCACCAGGTTCCCAAAAATCGCAACTATCCTCGCACTCACGCGCCTGTTCCCTTTCTGGCTGGATCCGGTCGTTGACCTCGGGCTCCCTCAAGCACTTGAAGCTTCCTTGTTTTCCTCCGTGCGGCGCCATTGTTCCAGGAGCATCACGCGGGCGGCGTAGGCCAGCATCTCGTCGACGGCGAACGAGAACCAGGCGTCGTGGCGTTCGATCCACGCCCAGCGGGCCCGGATCACCGCGCGCAGTCCGGCGAGCGGCGTCAGCGCCGCTTCCCACTCACTCAACGCCGCCGAGAGATCCTCGCCGGCCGCCCCGAGGTCGGCGGCGACCAGGTAACCTCTCTCCTCGAGCCCCAGCCGCCTTGCCCGAACCGTGGCCAGCGTGTTGCGGAGCGCGACCTCGAATCCCACCCATTCGACGAGAAACCGGCTCCCCTTCGCCCGGCCCAATTCGTGGGCATAGCGGAAGTAGGCCTCCCAGAGCCGGTCGGCCTCGAGCGAGGCGGCCGGCTCGCCGCCCGGCGGGGGCGCCAGCGCCTCGGGCAACGGGGCCTCGCCACGCGCCTGCTGCTGCGACAGCACCGCCGGCTCGACTTCCTCGACCTCGCCGGCAAGCAGCGACTCGCGCTGCATGAGGTCGTCCAGCAGCACCACCGCCTCGACTTGCTCGCGCAATTGCCGGTGCTCGCCAACGTGTTCGATCAGATCGGCCAGCCCCATGGGAACCGCGCCGCCGAGTTCGCCGAGCGCCGGGAGCGTTGTGATGTAGAAGTGCCGGGCAATTCGCATGGGAGGCAAGCCGTCAGGTGTGGGACGCAGCGATGAGTTGCTGCAATTCGGGCGTGACAATCTGGGAAAGCACCTCGACGACCGCGTCGGGGGTCACCTCGACCGTCCCGCCGGAGAGCTTGTACTCGAACCCGGCCGTCATGAGGGCGCCGTGCAGCTCGACCGAGAGCTTCTGGCCGCCGCCCCCCTGGTGGAGCGCGTCGATCGCCCAGGCCGCCAGCTTCCGCCGCATCGGCTCGGGGAGGTTCACCTCGATTGTCTGCTTGCCCGTTGCGTCCGCCTCGGCGTAGGCGGAAGCAACCTGGCGGATCAAGTCCTTCAAGAAGCCGTCGTCTTCAAACGCCTCGCCGACGGCCTTTGCCAGCACACGGTTGATCGCCTGGCTGAGCACGTCGCGGAGCGCGCCGACGGTGTCTCGGGCGGCCAGCTTCAGGTCCGTCTGCGTCCGCTCCAGAGTCTTCTGCCGCTGCGCTTCGGCTTCCTCGATGATCGTCCGCGCCTCGGCCTTGGCCTGGCCAAGGAGTTGCTCGGCCTGCTGCTCCGCCGCGAGCCGGATCTGTTCGGCGGCCTTCCGCCCGGCCTCGACGCCATCGGCCCGCAGCGTCTCGATAAAAGACTGCACCGTATGAGCCATCCACTCACCCTTCCCGAAACGACAACCACACACATCATAAACATGCCAGTATAGTCCCTGGCGATGCCGCGCGGAAGGCTCGGTGGCGACTTTTCGCCCGGAGGACCGTGTCGAACTGGGGACTTGGCTATCCCAGATCGGCGGGCGAGAACGCCCGTCGGCCTCGTAAACCCGGCCTGCCGGAGCTGCCGCAGCCGGGACGCGACGGAGGGGGATCCCGGCACAATCGAGCGATTAGCAGCCCCGCCGTGGACGGGTGTTGGTCCATGGGCAGGGTTCAATAATCCAAGCTTCAGCGGCAGTTCTTGCCGGGCGCGATCGGCCTGCCGCAGCAAGCGCGCTGGACGTTCTGCGGGGACGGCGTCCAGTCCCGTGCAACCTGCCCGAGCAGGTTCGCGCAGCGCAGACCGGGTTCAGCTTGTCGCAGGAGCGGCGGCCGGCAGGCCGACCTTCTCGTAGGTCCGCTGGCTCAAGCCGCGGGCGTGATTTTCCAGCGCGATCTGGGCCAGCCGCTGGCCGTGCTCGGTGGGATACTCGCCGGTGATGCAGGCCTGGCAGAGGTGGTCGGAACCGAGTCGGATCGCCCGGGCGATCGACTCGACCGGCAGGTAGCGGAGCGAGTCAGCGCCGAGCGTGCGGGCCATTTCTTCCTGGTTCTCCCGGGTCAGCGGGTGTCCCTTGAGGAAATGGGGCGCGAACAGCTCGCTGATCGTCGACATGTCGATCCCATAAAAGCAGGGGGCGATGATCGGCGGGCAGGCGACCCGAACATGGATTTCGCGGGCCAGCCCTTGCTGGCGGATGCGTTTCAGCAGCACGCGCATCGTGGTCGAGCGGACGATCGAGTCTTCGACCAGCAGGACCCGCTTGCCTTCGAGGACTTCGCGCAAGGGGGTGTACTTGGTCTGCGCCCGCTGGGCGCGCTTGGCTCCCCCCTCAATGAAAGTGCGGCCGCTGTAGCGGTTGCGGATCAAGCCTTCCAGGCACGGCACACCGAGACTGTAGGCCATCGAATCGGCGGCGGCTTTGCTCGTATCCGGGACGGGAACGACGATCGTATCCTCGTCGATCGGCAAGGTCTCCATGCGGGCCAGTTCTTCGCCGAGGGCCTTGCGTGCCATGTAGACGCCGCGGCGGTCGAGCGTGCTGGCGACGTTCGAGAAGTAGACCCACTCGAAGAAACAGTGGGCATGGCGGGGGCTGTCGGCGAACCGCTCGATTTGCAGGTTGCCATCGGTGATCGTGATCGCCTGGCCCGGCAGCAGCGACTGGATATTCTCCGAGGCGAATCCGAGATTCAGCAGGGCCACGCTCTCGCTGGCGGCGGCGAACAGCGGCCCATCGACGGCATAGCTGAGGGGCTTGATGCCGAGCGGGTCCCGCGCGACGAGCATGTCGCCCAGGGCATTGAGAAAAACGAGGCTGTAGGCGCCGTCGGCCCGTTCGGCAATCTGGCGGCAGAGGTCGATCAGCGGGGGGCGGCTTTCGCGCGACAGCGCCTTGCTGATCATGTGCATGAAGATCTCCGTGTCGCTCTCCCGTGCGAGGTAATTGTCGCTGTCGCCGAGCAGCTCGTCTCGCAGCAGGGAGTAGTTCGCCAACTGGCCGTTGAAGGCGAAAGTGAACCACTTGTGTTTCTTGATGTGGTGGCGTTCGAAGGGTTGGGCATAGCTGCGGTCTTCCTCCCCGCAAGTCGCGTAGCGGACATGGCCGATGGCCGCCCTGCCCGAATACTCCTTCATCAGGCTCTCATACTTGCCCCGATGGCTGAGGCGAAACACCTCCGAGACGGTGCCAACGTCCTTGTGGGTGTCGATCAGTTGCCGCCGATGGGGGTTGTACGAAGTGAACCCAGCGGCCAGTTGGCCACGATTCTGGATGTCCAGGAGCATCCTGGTCATTAACCGGGAAACCTCCTCGGGGCCCTGTTCGGGGACAAGCGCGCTGCTGCCGGCGCCCGGGAGGTGGTAGATCGCGGCCACGCCGCACTCTTCTCGCAACTCGCTCATCGATTCATCGCTTGGCTGCCGTCCTGACGGCCAACTCCGCACGAAATGGGGGGGGGGTAGAATTGGCCACGGGCGAGTGGAAGCCTGGCCGGCAAGGCCTTCGGGCGCCGCGCCGGCAGACCGGTCCGATCGCGTTTTCATTGTAATCGGCGGGCTGGGCCCCAACAACCGGGCTGGCGGGCAATGAAATCGGATTGGGTGGTGCCCCTTACCAAACGGAGCCGAATAGCCGAAATTACTGCATGGTGAGTCGAGGCGAATCGTGGCGGCAGGGATCATTTTGCCGCGGAAGCGCCCAGCGGGACAGTCCTCGGAGCCGCGGGGGCTTCCGCTGTCCAAGCCGCCTTGCTGTAACCGGTTGCACCACCCCCCGTTGGATTTCCCTTGAGATGACTGACATCGTTCGCCAGGAGATTGCCGCGACCGCAACGACGATCGTCGTGAAGGTCGGCACCCGGGTGCTGACCAGTGGGACCGGTTCGCTCAACTACGAACGGATCGGCGAGCTCGCCCAGGAATTGCACGATGTGATGTCAACCCATCGCAAGGTCGTGCTCGTCAGTTCCGGCGCGGTGGGAGCGGGCATGGGGCGGCTGGGCCTGCGCGAGCGTCCCACGGAGCTTGCCCAATTGCAGGCCGTCGCGGCGGCGGGGCAAAGCCTGCTGGTGGAGGCCTACGAACGGAGCCTGCAACGACACGGCCGCCATGCCGCCCAGGTCCTCCTCACGGCCGAGGATCTGGATCACCGCAAACGCTATCTGAACGCCCGCAACACGCTCTGCGCCCTCCTGGAATATGGCGCTCTGCCGATCATCAATGAGAACGACACCGTCAGCGTGGAAGAGCTTCAAACGACCTTTGGCGACAACGACCGGCTGGCGGCGATCGTCACCAACTTGCTTCAGGCGCCGCTCCTGGTGCTCCTGTCCGACGTGGAAGGCCTGTATGACGGAGATCCCCGTTTCCCGGGCTCGAAGGTCATCACGACGGTGGAACGGTTCGGCCCGGAGACGCTCGCGCTGGTCCGCGATGCGAAGTCGGGCCTCGGCAAGGGGGGCATGGCCAGCAAGTTGGAGGCCGCCCGGATGGCCACCGCGTCTGGGGGGAATGTAATCATCGCCAGCGGCCGGAAGCCGGGTATGTTGCGGGCGATTGTGGCAGGCGAACCGGTCGGAACCGCCTTCTTGGCACAGGGACAGTTGGTGGCCGCGAGAAAACGCTGGATCGGCTACACGGTGCAGCCGCGGGGCCAACTGATCGTCGACGCCGGCGCGCGGAAGGCCGTCGAGTGGAACGGCGGGAGCCTGCTGGCGATCGGCGTTGTCAAGGTCAGCGGCCACTTCGAAAAAGGGGATATTGTGGCCGTTTGCGACCTGGAAGGGACGGAATTCGCACGCGGGCTATCGAATTACGGGTCCGATGACGTCCGCCGGATTCGCGGCCTGAAGACCGGTGAAATCGCCGGGATTCTCGGGTATTGCCCCTATGGAGAAGTCATCCATCGCGACAATCTGATGGTCACCGCCTCGCACGAGGACTGACCGGCGGGGTCTGAGGACTGACTCGAAGGGTCTGAGGACTGGCCGGAAGGGTCTTGCGGAAACCAGCCGCCTGCGGCCAGACTGCGGCCGGGGCCGGCCGGCGGGGCGTGATCCGCCTCTGATTCGCCCAACCTCTGGCCCTGTTGCGGCAACCCTCTTGACTGTGTACAGCCGTATATTATACTATTGTCCATGAGGTGCTTTGTCGATCCTCACATCAGAGGCAAACCAACGGAGCTAGCCATGGAATGTTTCGAGGGACGTCTGACCGACCGGCAACGAGCCGTCTACCGGTTCATCCGCGAGAAGATTCGCACCCGGGGGTACGGCCCCACGGTGCGGGAGATCGGCGAGCACTTCAAAATCAAGTCGCCGAATGGCGTGATGTGCCATCTGAAGGCCCTTGAGAAGAAGGAATTGATCACCCGCGAGCCGAACATGTCGCGGGCGATTCAATTGGCCGCCGAACCGATCGAGGACCGGGGGTTGCGGCTGGCCGGGCGAATAGCCGCGGGCGTGCTCCACGAGGCGATCGAGCAGGAAGATCGCGTCGATTTCAAGGAGATCTTCGATCCTTCGAACAAGGACCTGTTTGTTCTGGAGGTCAACGGCGACTCGATGATCGAGGACCAGATCGCCGACGGCGACTATGTGGTGATCCGGCGACAACGGACCGCCCGCAAGGGGCAGATCGTCGTCGCGCTGACCGACGAGAACGAGGCGACGCTGAAACGCTGGTTTCCCGAGAAGAACCGGATTCGGCTCGAACCGGCCAATTCCAGCATGAAGCCGATTTACGTGAAGAATGCCAAGGTTCTCGGCGTGGTGGTCGGTGTCGTGCGGCAGGTGAAGTGAGGCCCGCGAGACCGCTGGGGCCGGCTGGCCGATCGAGTTGGCGGACAATCTGCCGGGCGCCGGGGATGGATGGGATTGTCGCCTCCGGCGATGCGATCGCAGCGCCGGGCAAAATGGGGTTGACCTCTGGCGGGGTTGCACGTACGCTCCGCAGTCATTCCCGCAGCCGATTCTGGGGTTGGGGATGCAATCGGATCGGCTTCTCGCCGTTCCGCGTTTGGGCCGACTCGATGCGCCCAATCGAGTCGCAGCCTGACATGGCCAGGGGCAACGTCCGGCTCGAGGATTACCAGTATGAAGTGTCCCCGTTGTTGGGCTGAAAAAGCCTATCTGCATCGTAACCTGAACTGGCGTGAGACGCTCTTGGCCTGCCTGGCGTTCCGCCCGATGAAGTGCCATCACTGCTATCATCGTTTCATGGTGCATTGGCTGCTCACGCTGGGAAAACAGGCCCGCCCGCCCGTGATCCGCGTGACTCCCCACCTGCGATCCGCAGTGCACGCCGGGCCCGGGCGGATGACTCCGCCGCGGCGTGTCGGCAGCGAGGCATGCCGTTCTTGAGAGCCGGGGTGCGGTCGCCCGGGAAGCGGCTGTCGTTGCATGACGCCAGAAGGGGATGTCTTGTCGGATAATCCGCGCTTCGTCGACATTCACTGCCATATGTTGCCGGGGCTGGACGATGGTCCAGTGAATCTCGGCGTGTCGCTGGCAATGGCCGAAATTGCCGTGGCCGACGGAATCCAGGCCGTGATCGTCACGCCGCACCAACTGGGCACCTACGGGCGGAATCGGGGCGCGACGATTCGGGCATTTGCCGATCGATTCCAGTCCGAATTGCAGCAGCGCGAGATCGCCCTCCGTGTGCTCCCCGGAGCGGACGTGCGGATTGAGCCGGACCTGGTTTCCCGGCTCGAGGCGGGCGAGGTGCTGACCCTGGCCGACCGCCGGCGGCATGTCCTCCTGGAATTGCCGCACGAATTGTACCTGCCCCTCGAAGGGCTGTTGAGGAGGCTTGATGCGGCCGGCATCGTCGGCATCCTCTCGCACCCGGAGAGAAACCAGGGGCTGCTCCGCGAGCCGCAGTTGGTTGCAGACCTTGTCGACGCCGGCTGCTTGATGCAAGTCACGGCGGGGAGCCTCGTCGGATCGTTCGGCGGGCAAATCCGCGACTTCGCCGCATCGCTGATCGAGGAGGGACTGGTCCACTTCGTGGCGACCGACGCCCACGGCACCACCTGCCGGCGTCCCCGTATGTCAGCGGCGTTCGAACGGATTGTGGGCCTTGCGGGGGATCGCTATGCCGAGGAACTTTGCTCGGCCAACCCCGCCGCGATCGCCGCCGGCAGGGACATTGCCGGCGGCCGGCGGCGCCGCGCGCGCTTCAGGCCATGCGGGTGGTTTCCGAGACGCAGGGCGAGTTGATGTCGGTGGGACGGACGTGGCAAGTCACTCGTCGGTTAGTCAGGCAGGGCGCGATAGCGCTGTCCGCCGCAGCGGCCTGGCTGGCGTCCCTTGCCTGGGCGGCCGATGAATGGGCCGACTGGAGGGTCGCGGGCGGATTCGTCTGCCGCGCGGATTTTTCCCTGGCCGATTGCGAGCCGCTGCTGGGAGAACTCGCCCACTTGCAGGAGGACCTGGTCCGCGTCCTGGGCATTCCGGCGGCCGAGGAGCGGATCGAATTGTACCTGTTCCGCAACGAGGCGGACTATCGGAACTACCTGTCGGTCTGTTTTCCCGAGGTCCCCTACCGGCGCGCGCTGTATATCAAACGCGGCGGACCGGGCGTTGTCCTGACGTTCCGCAGCGAGCAACTGGCGACCGATCTGCGGCACGAATGCACCCACGCGCTGCTTCACGCGGTCCTGCCGATGGTTCCCCTCTGGCTGGATGAAGGGCTTGCGGAGTTCTTCGAGGTGGCGCCGGAGCTGCGCGCTTTCGGCAATCCCCATTTGTCAAAAGTCCGTTGGAACGCTCGATTCGGGATCAGAACCCCGATTGCGAAACTTGAGAACAAGGGGAGTGTCGGTGAAATGAGTGGGGTGGACTATCGCGACTCGTGGGCGTGGGTCCATTTCATCCTTTACGGGTCCGCCGAGGCGCATGCGGAACTGGTCGGTTTCTTGCGCGAGATCAGCGCCAATGTCCCTCCCGGCAAGCTGAGCGTTCGCCTGCGCCACCGCATCGCTGACCTCGACCGGCAGTACTTGGCCCATTTTCGTGGCTGGACTCCAAGGAATCAGAAGGCAGGCAAAATGTAATGCCTGGGGAGAATCCTACGGGAAAACCATGAAAATGGGTTTTGTTTACTGTAGGAGTGGTGCCGATTCGGACGATTAGGTACAACGGTCTATCTTCTTCCCATAGGGGCCCGAGCGGCGAGCGCGCCGGGCTGAAGGGGATCGGCTGCGAACAATCGCGTGCGAACGACGCCATTTGATTCAATTTGGGGACGGAATACCGATGAAATCTGCCGGAATTCTCAAGGGGTTGGCAATCGGCCTGGCAGTGTGTGGTTTGTGGCTGCCGTGCATGGCATCCGCGGCATCGCCCGAGCCTGCACCCGTGGTGCATGACGTCGCGTTGCGGGACGGCGGCGTCTTGTTGGGGCAGGTTGTAGACCGCCAGGGCGCGGCCCAGAGGGGGCAGCGCGTGTCGCTGCTCCTCGACCAGAGTCAGATCGCCGTGGCGGAGACGGACGCCAACGGCCTTTTCGCGTTCCAGGGATTGCGGGGTGGCGTGTATCAGTTGGCGGCCGCCGAGGGAGCCGGGGCGTATCGCGTCTGGGCCCCGGGCACCGCGCCGAAAGTCGCAGAACCGGGAGTGCTGCTTGTGGCAGGCGGAGACCTGGTCCGGGGGCAGGACTATTACGGCGACAACTACTACGGCGACAACTACTACTGCGACAACTACACGTGCTATGACAACTACTCGCCGCCCCTGAGTCGCGTCAAGTTCTGGCTCTCCAACCCGTGGGTCGTGGCCGGCATCGTCGCCACGGCGGTCGCCGTTCCCGTGGGGATTCACAACGCGGACCGAGGCGGCAAACCGGTCAGCCCCTAGATTTGCCCCACCTGCGGGAGGGTCTGAAGGCGACCTCGATCAACACAGGCTTGCCACAATAGAAGGCCCCACGGGCTGGAATCGGGAGGTTGAAAAGACCTCGCTGACTCCGCCCCGCGGGGCCTCCTGCTGTTTCTTGGGTTTTTGCCGAATTGGGGTTCCGCCACCGCCACGATTCTTGTAGCATCCCACCTCGCATGGCGAACCCTGCGAGTGGTGGTTCGGACTGGGCCTGTGTGGTGCATGGAGGCAGAGTTGGCGATGAATCGCAAGAACTGGTGGAAACTCGGCTTGGCCCTGTTGGCCTTAGCGGGAATGCTCGTCCCCGCGCCGCTGCTGCACGCGGCGGGCGAGGCGCCTGTCGCGCCGCTCCTCGGCAACGATGTGGCCCTGGCGGCCGACGGCGCGCTGCGAGGACAACTCGTTTCCGCCCAGGGACGGGGCTTGCCGGGCGAGTGCGTGACCGTCTCCCACGGCGGCCACGAGCTCGTCTCGACAGTCACCGGGCCGGACGGCTATTTCGAGGTCCGCGGCCTGCGGGGCGGGGTGTTGAACATTTCGGCCGGAGAAGCGACCGCTCTGTGCCGCGCGTGGACGGCGGCCGCCGCGCCCCCGAACGCCAGGAATCAAGTCCTGCTGGTTGCCGGCCAGTCCCAGACGCTGGGCCAAGGAGGCTTGAGGGCCCTGTTGACCAATCCATGGGTGATCGCCGGGATTGTTGCGGCGGCGATCGCGATTCCTGTGGGAATCCACAACTACAACAAGAATCACGATGATCCGGCCAGCCCGTAGCGGCGGCGATGGAAAGATCGCCTCCGCGTTGGCCTACGGGGGGGCAAGGAATGATGGGATGAGGATGCAGCGATGAGACGGTGGCGAATCGTCTGGACACCATGGGCGGCATTGGCCTGTCTGGGGATGCTCCTGCCCCCTTCGTGGGCCGAGGCGTCGGAACCAGTGCGGGCGAAGGATGACGCCGCGCCGATCGCGGTCAGCGACGTGGCCTTGGACACCGGCGGCGGGATGCAGGGCGTCGTCGTCGACGTCCACGGCATGCCGCGGTCGGGCGTCGAGGTCGCCTTGGTGCAGCACAGGAGCCGGCTGAGCCTGGCGAAGACGGACCTTCAGGGCCGCTTTCGCTTCGCAGGCGTCAAGGGCGGCGTCTACCAGATTCAGACGGGCGGGCAGGGGAGGTTCGTTCGGGCGTGGACCGCCGAAGCCGCGCCGCCCGCCGCTAGGCCGTTGGCCCTGATGGTGGTCGGGAGCGAGGTTGTCCGGGGGCAGATGCCGCTGGAAGACTTCTTCGCGTCCGACGCAGTGATCATCACCGGGCTTGTCGCGGCGATGATCGCGATTCCGATCGCCGTGCACAACAGCGGCGGCAAGGACAAGCCGGCCAGCCCGTGACGTCTCGGCTGGCGCTGGAGGCAAGATCTTCCGGGAGCGGGCCGGAAGCCTCCCGCCGGCGGAGAGCATCGAGTCGGCGGATGCCTCGCCGGCCGGCACTGAGACTGGTGACTTTTCACGTTTGCGGGATTTCTTCAGGCGCGTCGATGCACCCAGCACGTGTCCGGCGTCTTGCGGGCCGCGCGCCGCGGCCGGATGCGTGGGCGGCCCTGCCGCCGGCGTGCATTCTCGCTTGGCTTACGGACGATAGATCGGGTCGTTGGATGGTGACTTCATACCGCTCGCGGTGGAGACTGGCGCGCCAGCGGCCGGCTCATGCCGGGTGGTGGCCAGCGGCCGGCCCGCATCTGGCCAGCCTGCTGGCCGCGACGGTCTGCCTGCTGGCCGGCGGCTGCATCCGCGGCGCGTATCGGGCGGCGGACTTGCCGGCCCGGTTCGTCGCCGCGCCGGTTGAAAGGCTCGACCAGATCGACCTCTCGCGGCTGACCTCCTACGCCGTCCGCAGCGACCGGGTCGACGCCGGCGACGTCCTGGAGGTGACCGTTTTCTCCGATTACGGCGACGCGAAAACAAACCCGATGCCGGTCCGCGTGGCCGACGACGGCACGGCGAACGTGCCGCTCATCGGGCCCGTGCCCGTGGCCGGATTGACGCTCGACGCCGCCGAGCGGGCAATCGCCGCGGCCGCCGTCCAGCGCGACGTGTATCGCTCTCCCCACGTCACGGTGACGATGGACGCGCAGCGCACGAACCGGATCATCCTCGTCGGCGCGGTGGAGAAACCGGGCGTCTACGAAATCCCGCGGGGCAACAGCACCCTGCTGGCGGCGATCATGGAAGCCGGCGGGCTCAGCGAGGATGCCAGTCCGGAGGTCGCGATTCGCCGCCCTGCTCTAACCGATTCGCCCCCAGACCCGTTCCGCGGAGAATCGCTGCGGCTGGCCGAAGGCGGCAGCGGCGTGGTCCTCGCATCGTATGACGAGAACCTGGCCGAACAGGCCCAGACGGTCCAGGTGAACCTGGTCAGCGCGACGACCGAGGGGAAGGGAGGCTACTATCTCGACGACGGCGACGTGGTTCACGTGAAGAAGCGCCCCCAGCGGACCTTTCGCGTGATGGGCCTGGTCAATGCGCCGGGCGAACTCGAACTGCCGCCGGACAAGGACCTGTACCTGCTCGACGCCCTGGCGCTGGCCGGCGAGCGGAAGATGCAGGCGGCCGACAGCGTGCTGGTGATCCGCCGCGTCGAGGGCCAGGAAGAACCGATCAAGATCGCGATCAGCGTCAACGAGGCCCAGAACAACGGCGCCAGCAATCTCCGCATCCAGGAGGACGACATCGTGGTCGTCCTGGAGACTCCGATCACGATGGCCTTCGAGACGCTCAAGACGTTCTTCCGCTTCAGCGTGGGCAGTTCGCTGGCCTTGTTCTAGGAGCGTCCGGCATCGGCTTCAAGCGAGGATCGACGTTGACATGATGGATGAGCCCCTGACGGCGACCTCCCGGCCGGAGAGCCAGGCAGCCACGCATATCGTCCACGCGCTTCTGCAATTCGCGCTCGCCTTGAAGCATCGCAAGGGCGTCGTCATGCTCTGCATGGTCGCCACCCTGCTCCTGGGAGCGCTCTACTACGCGACCGCCACGCGCTATTACGCGGCCGAAGCGGAGTTGTTCGTCATCGCCTCGGGCGACGACACCCGTTCGACGGGGTTTTCCGAACAGGGCCGCGAGGGCACGAACCTGCTGCCGACCTTCGAACGATTGATCACCAGCGCCAAGGTCATCCAGAAGGCGATCGAGCGCTTGCGGCCCGAGGACCGCATCGATCTGGCCGAGGTTCCCGAGGAGAAATGGGTGGCCACGATCCAGAAGTACCTGACCGCCAAGACGGTCTATGGGACCAACAACATCGAGGTGCAATACCTCTCGCGCGATCCCGGCGCCGCGGTCAGCGTGGTCAGCGAGATTCTCAATTCCTACCACGAGTTCATGGACGTCGTCCACAAGGGGACGGCGGAAGACCTGATTCGCGGGCTCCAGCAGCAGCAGGCGCAGATCAGCGTGCAGCTCAACCAGTGGCAGCGGCTCCTGGAGGAGAAGAAGGCCGAGTGCGGCGACATCCTGGGGACCGGCTCGGAGAGCCGCTACCTCCACCCGGCGGTCGAAAAGCTGATTTCGATCAACAAGGAGCGGGCGGCGACGATGTTTGAGCGGATCAAGCTGGCGGCCCAGTTGGAGAGCGTGGAATCGGCCGTCGCCCGCGGCGGAGACCTCAAGGGGCACGTTCTGGCGGTGGCGGATTCGGTCGGCCGCGAGGTGCTGATGACCGCCCTCGGCTTGAACACCCGGGACACGGCCAGCCTGGCGGAAATGGAGAAGCTGCTGCTTTCCGACCGGGCCGAGTTGGCCGGCGTCGAAAGGCACCTGGGCCTCGGCCATCCCAAGGTCGAACAGCTCAGCGCCCGAATCCGCCAGACGGAGCAGTTCCTGGCCAGCTTCAACGATCGCATCGGCCGCCGGCTCGACGAGATGCAGGGGGGGCAACTCGGCCAGATTCTTACCGCAATCATGCGGCAGCAGGTGACCGAGGCGCAATACAAGGAGCGATTGCTGGACCAGGAAGCACAGGCCGCCTGGGCCGAGGCCGGCGCTCTGAGCGGACAATTCGTCGAGATTCAGGCCCTCGAGCACAACGTCGAGTGGTACCGCGGAATGCACGACAAGCTGCTCGATCGGCTGACCAACCTCGACATGGCGGTCGACGGGCCGATCATTCGCACCCAGCGGGTCAGCGAGCCGGTCCGCGCGACCTCGCCGGCCTCGCCGAATCTCCGCCGGGTTGCCCTGATGGCGCTGATCGCCGGCCTGGGATTGGGCCTGGCGGCTGTCTATGTGCTCGACACGCTCGATGATCGCTTCCGCTCCGTCGAGGAGCTCCAGAGCCAGACGCGCGTCCCCGTGATGGCGATCGTCTACCAGCTTCCCCGCCGGGAACCGGCCGGCATCCCGTCGCTGCAATTGCTGGCCGAGCCCGCTGCGCCCGAAAGCGAGGCGTTCCGGACGCTGCGGACCTCGCTCGCCCTGTCCAACGAGCCGACCGGCCGGATCGTCGTCACCAGCGCCGAGCCGGGGGACGGAAAGACGACCGTCCTGGCCAACACGGCGGTTGCCTGCGCCAAGAGCGGACGGCGCACGTTGCTCGTCGACGCCGATCTGCGGCGGCCCGGTTTGACCGGCCTGCTGGGATACCGCGGCGCCGACGGCCTCTCGACCGTGATCCGGTCGCAAGAGCCGGTCGAGCAGACCGCGCCGCTGCGGATCCAGCGGACGGAAGTACCGCTTCTCGACGTGCTCCCCTCCGGCCCGCGGCCGGCCAATCCGGCGGAACTGCTCGCCGGCCCGAAGTTCTCCGAATTGCTCGCCTGGGCGGAAGGGCATTACGACCAGATTCTCATCGACAGCCCTCCGATCCTGGCCACGAGCGACACGGCGATCGTCGGCCGGCTGGTCGACGGCGTCCTGCTCGTCGTGCAGCCGCTGAAGAACAAGCGGCGGCTCGTGCTCCGCGCGGTCGAGAGCCTGGGCCAGTTGAAGATTCCACTGATCGGCGTCGTGGCCAATCGGATTGGCGGCGGCGGATACTACGCCTACGGGGGCGACTACGCAGCCGCCGATGGCGGCGACCCCGATCAACAGCCAGTCGACGAATTGGACGGCCCCCCGGAGCCCTCCGGACCATGGGACGGTTCGGCCCCATCGCGCCAAGCGGAGCGCCGGGCGGCGTGATCGGCGGGCGGAACCGCCCGCGGCGCGTGCGGCGGCCGAGACGATCCAGGAAAGACGGCTCGAGAAAATGGCCTTTGAAACGACCTTCACAGAACTGAACTCGCGGCATCCAGCGGCGGCCGGCCCGGAGCGCTGGGCGGGATTGCTGCTGGGCGCCGTCGACGCCTCGTTGGCCGGCTGCATCTTTGTCGTTCCGATGATCCTCGGCGGCCGGCACGCCCTGGGGCATTTCACCCTCGCGGTGGCGGCCGCCACCGCGGCGACCGCCTGGTGGTGCCGCCAATGCCTGATCGAGCGGCCGTACTGGCGGCGCTCGGCGGCCCACCTGCTGCTGCTCGCGGCGATCGGGCTGGTCGCCGTGCAGCTGACCCCGCTGCCGGATGGCTGGCTCGCGCGGCTCGCGCCAAGGACCGCGGAGTTGCTCCCCCTCTGGGATCGCGCGGCGTCGGAGTCGGGCCTCGGCCCTTGGCGGCTGATCTCGCTTACGCCCGGGCCGACCCGGGCCGGCCTGGTGCTGCTCCTCTGCTACGCGATCGTCTTCTGGGTCACCGTGCAACGCATCCGCAACCTCGACGACGTCGAGAGGCTGCTCCGCTTCGCGGCGCTCTCCGCGCTGGCCATGGCGGCGCTGGGGATCGTCCAATACCTGGCGGGCAACGAGAAGTTCTTCTGGGTTTACGAGCATCCCTTCGCGGGCACTTCCGACGGGGCCAAGGGGGCGTTCACGAATCGAAACCACTTTGCCCATTTCCTGGCGATGGGGCTCGGACCGGTCGTCTGGTGGGTCCAAGACGGCCTGCGGCGCGGCCGGCGGGAGGCGGCTGGATTCCGCACGGCGAGCAGTCCGCCGCGGGTCGGCGATTTCGGCGCCGGCACCCGGCTGATCGCCCTCGGCGTGCTGGTCTTCGGGATTCTCCTGAGCCTCTCCCGCGGCGGGGCGATTGCCGGGGGGCTGGCGGCGGCAGCGAGCATTGCCGTCTGTTACCGGGGGGGATCGCTGCGCGGGCGGTTCGCCCTCGGACTGGCCGCCGTTGCCCTGCTGCTGGCGGCGTCGCTCTCGATCGTCGGCCACGACCGGGTGACGGACCGCTGGGAGGGCCTGGCATCCGGCTCCTGGGACGAGGTCGATCGGAGCGGGGGGCGGCGAACGATCTGGAAGGCGACCCTGGCGGCAATCCCGGATTTCCGCTGGGCTGGTTCCGGGATCGGCAGTTTCCGCGAGGTCTACCCGATGTATCTCCAAGACCGCGGCAACGCCGAATACTACACCCATGCTGAGAACGGTTATCTCCAGGTCGTCCTGGAAGCCGGCCTGGCCGGCGCTGTCCTGATGGGCCTGGCGATCGCCGTCTGCGGCTACTGGTCGCTCGCCGCGCTGCGCAGCGCGGCGTCGACGCGGATGTTCGCCGCCGCGGGCGCCGCGGCGAGCGTGCTGCTGGTGAGCGCGGCCCACAGCGCGGTTGATTTCGTCTGGTACGCGCCCGGCTGCATGGTGATTGCCGTGATCATCGCGGCCTGCGTCTGCCGGCTGAGGCAATTCACGCGCGGCGTGGAGCGCCGCCAGCGCGACCGGTTCGTGCTGCCCCGGGCGGCCGCCTGGCTTGCGGCCGCGGCGGCGGGGGGCCTGGGCGTCTGGATGATCAGCGCGGAGGTCGGGCCGCTGGGAGCCGAATCGCATTGGCTCAACTACGAGCGGCTGAGCCGCGCGGCGTACTTGCAGGCGGGGGCGAAACCGGCGGCTGACGAGGAACTGCCGCCGGAAGACCCGGCGGCGCTGGCGGCCGCCGAGGAGAAGGCCGAGGCGGCCCGGAAGGCCGCCGAAATCGACGCCGAAGAGCGGATGGCGGCCGAGTTGCTGGAGACCGTCCGCTGGAATCCACGGCACGCGCGGGCCCAGCTTGCCTTGGCGGCGAGCTACATGCGGCTGTTTCATTTCGCCCAGGAGACGGCCGTCAACCGCATGCCGCTGAGCCAGATTCGCGACGCGGCGATCGCGGCCGACTATGGCTCGCGCGCCGAGTTGAACGCATGGCTCGCCAGGGCGGTCGGGGAACACTACGTGTACCTGGACCGAGCGCTCGACCATACGAGGCAAGCGCTGAACCTCTGCCCGTTGCTGGGCGAGGGCTATCTCTACCTGGGCGAACTCTGTTTTCTGGAAGGGGCCCGGGGGGCGGCCAAATCGGCCTACGTGGAGCAGGCGCTGTGCGTCCGCCGCCACGACGGCACGGTCCTGTTCCACGCGGGGCGGGAGGCCTGGCTGGCCGGCCGGCCCGAGGAGGGGCTGGCCTACTGGAAACGGTCATTCGAGGCCGGGCCGATCTACCAGCGCCAGGTGATCGACTGGATGGCCGGCCGCACCGCCGCAGCGGCCCTGCACCAGGAGATCGGCTTCTTCCTCGAGCAGTTCCAGCCGGATCTCGATGCCTTGCAGTACATGTACCACCGCTACCGCCGGATCGCCGCGCCCGAGCAACTCGTGCCACTGCTGGCCGTCTACGCGCAGCGGGCCGAAGGGGAAGCCAGCCACGACGCCGATGGCGGGGCCCGCGAGCAGGCAGCGGAACACTGGCTGCAAGCCATGGCGGCGCGGGTCGACCTGGGGCAAACTCGGGAGGCGGTCGCCTGCGCTGTGCGGGCGGCGGAGTGCAATCCCAACAATTTCCGCGCCCGCTACAAGGCGGGCTGCCTGCTGGCGGATGCCGGGCAGCTCGACGATTCGGAGGAACACCTGGCGTGGTGCGTGCGCTGCAAGCCCGACCACCTGCCGGCCAGGCGCCGCCTGGCCGACGTCAAAAAGCGGATTCTCGACCCCCACGGCTTGAGCGCCCGCAAACCGGCGATCCCGGCGATTCCACGGGGAGACTACCATGAGGCGCGGCGCCACGTGCCCGGGCCGAGCACGCTGCCGGTGATCCCCGCGCCGGGGGCGGAGACCGGCCCGCCGATGACGGTTTACCGACGCTGACAGGCTTCCGATCGGAGAGGGACTCGATTGAACGGATTTCACAGTCAAGCCGCGGTTGACGCTGGGGAAGGCTCCGCGCCGTGGATCGTCCACTTCGGCCGGCAGATGCCCTGGCTTGCGCGGCGCGGGCTGGCAATGCTGATCCTCTTGCCGATCTTCGTCGGCACGTTCTACGTGAGCCACTACCTGCGCTTCGAGGGGCAGCTCGGGCCGCGGGAGATGTGGCGATTCTGGTCGGCCGTGGAAGCGGCCGTGCTCATCAAGCTCGTCGTCTTCGCCTGGTTCGGCCTGCTCCGCGGCTGGGCGCGGTTCGTGACGTTCGACGACATCATCACGCTCGTCGAGGCGGTCACCGTGAGCATCGTGCTGATGGTGCTCGTCGAGCGGCTGTTCCTCGCCAACCGGCCCACGCCCCGGGCCGTCTTCCTGCTCGACTGGGGCACGACGATTGTCGTCGTCGCCGGGCTCCGCGGGCTGTTGCGGGTGATCCAGGAGCGAAGCCTGCCCCTGTTCCTCCTCGGGGACAAGCAGCCGACGTTGATCGTCGGGGCCAACCCGTCCGGCGAGGCGCTCGTGCGGGCGATCCAGGGCAGCCGCCGCTCGGCCTACCACGTTGCCGGCGTGATCGACGTCGACCGGCGGCGGATCGGGACGCGGATCGGCGGCGTCCGCGTGATCGGCGGCTTGGAAGACGCCTGCCCGCTGGCCCTCCGCCACGGCGTGGCCGAAGTGCTGATCGTGGGCGACGCGCTTTCGGGAAAACAGGTCCGGCAGCTCGTCGACGAGGCCCAGCGGCAGTCGATCGGCGTCAAAGTCCTTCCCAGCTACCAGCAACTGATCCACGGGACGGTCGTGATCCGCCCCCGGCCGGTGGCCATCGACGACCTGTTGCGGCGGGAGCCGGTCGAATTGGAGATGTCGAGCCTCCGCCAGTGGCTCGAAGGGCGAACGCTGTTGGTCACCGGCAGCGCCGGCAGCATCGGCTCGGAAATCTGCCGGCAGCTGCTCGGATTCAAGCCCAAGCGGCTGGTGCTCGTCGATCGCTCGGAAACGGGCCAGTTCTTCCTCGAGCGGCAGTTGCGCAAGCGGATGCCGGAGGCGCAGATCCAGGTCTGCATGGCCGACATCCTGGACCGTCGCCGGATCGCCGCGATTCTCCGCGAGCAGCGGCCGCAGATCGTCTTTCACGCGGCCGCCTACAAGCACGTGCCCCTGATGGAATCGCACGCCGGCGAAGCCGTCAAGAACATCGTCAGCGCCACGCGGCGACTGGCCGACTTGGCGCCGGACCACGGTGTGGAGTCGTTCGTGATGATCTCGACGGACAAGGCCGTCAACCCCACGAGCGTGATGGGCGCCTGCAAACGCGCCGCCGAAATGTACGTCCAATCGCTCGCCGGCACGTCGGCCTGCCGGTTCATGACCGTCCGTTTCGGCAACGTGCTCGACTCGGCCGGCAGCGTGGTCCCCGTCTTCCGTCAGCAAATTGCCGCGGGCGGGCCGGTGACCGTCACCGATCCGCGGATGGAGCGGTTCTTCATGACGATCCCCGAAGCCGCGCGGCTGGTGATCCAGGCGGGAGTGATCGGCAACGACGGGGAGATTCTGCTCCTCGACATGGGCGAGCCCGTGCGGATCATCGACCTGGCCGCCGACATGATCCGGCTGTCCGGCTTGCGCGTGCGGGACGACATCGAGATCGAAATCAGCGGCCTGCGGCCGGGTGAGAAACTCTACGAGGAGCTGCACGCCGAGGGGGAAACCCACGTGCCCACGCGGCACCCCAAGATCGTGATCGCCGATTCCAAGCACCGCGATCCGCACGCGGTCCGCCGCGCTGTGGAACATCTCGAACGCCTCGCCGACGAGCCGCAAGCGGTCGTGCTGGACAGTCTCCGGCGGCTCGTTTCGGAGTACGTCCCGCCGCAGGAGCGGGCTGGCCAGACGCGGGCAGCCGCATAGGGGAGCGCTGCCCGATGCGGTCGGGACTGAGGGCAGGCAACCGGTGCGGCAGCGCCGCTGTGCACGCTGAGCGCCAGCGGTGCTCAAGAATTGAACATGCTCCTAACCTCTTGGAGCGATTCAGTTTCGGGTGTTCGTTATCGGGCCGCTGGGGGGCGCTCTGTGTTCGGCTGACACCATGCGGGGCCGCAACCGAGGCCTTCCCCGGAGGCCGGCCAGGCGACGCAACTATCTGTAAATAAACAATTTCGATCGAGTTCAATCGATTCGTTTAGTTTGGCACGGCACGTGCACGGCAAAACGTATGGATTACGTTGTCGCCGGGCAGATGGGGCCGGGCCGATTTCATGCAACCCGCCCCGGCGCACTCGATCAACAGGAGGTCCACCGGTGTCCGATCCATCGCAGACGGCTTGGGAGGCCCGATTGAGGGGTGTGCTTGGCTGCGACGGCCGCGACCCTGAGCGGGCCTTGAAGAACCTCCGCTACGTGGTGGCCTCGGTCAACGAGGAAGCCTTGGCGGTCTGGGACGATCTGTGGGACGAGTTGCGGCAAAGCGTGACCCCCGGTGGAATCGTTCTGCCGGAGATGGCCAAGGGTTTTGTCCCTCCCTGCGGCTGGCCGGAGTTTCTCGAGAAGTTCTGGCTGCTGAAGCATTATCTCGACTACGTGCACCGTTTTTGTGATGCCTCGACAGCCAGGTGAGCGTTTGCACGACCGCGCGATTCCACGGAGGATCCCCATCATGTCTCAGTTCGTCTCTGGGGTGGAGAACCGCCCCAGCCCGCGTCACGCTTCGGCGGTCGCCGGCTTCATGGATCAGGTGATCGCCAGGAATCCCGGGGAGCCGGAATTCCACCAGGCGGTCCGGGAGGTCGTCGAGTCGATCATGCCGGTCGTCGACGCCACGCCGGCGTACCGCGAGGCGAAAATCCTCGAGCGGATCGTCGAGCCCGAACGGGTGATCCTGTTCCGCGTGGCCTGGATCGACGATCGCGGCGAGGTGCAGATCAACCGCGGCTACCGGGTGGAGATGAACAGCGCGATCGGGCCGTACAAGGGCGGTTTGCGGTTCCACCCCACGGTCAACCTGGGCGTGCTGAAGTTCCTCGCCTTCGAGCAGACCTTCAAGAACAGTCTGACAACGCTCTCGATGGGCGGCGCCAAGGGAGGCTCCGACTTCAACCCGAAGGGGAAGAGCGACCACGAAGTGATGCGATTCTGCCAGGCGTTCATGAACGAGCTGTTCCGCCATATCGGGCCGGACACCGATGTGCCGGCGGGCGACATCGGCGTCGGCGGCCGCGAAATCGGCTACCTGTTCGGGCAGTACAAGAAGCTTGCCAACCGCTTCAACGGCGTGCTCACCGGCAAGGGCTTGAGCTTCGGCGGCTCGCTGATCCGCCCGGAAGCCACCGGCTACGGTGCCGCGTATTTCGCGGAAGAGATGCTCGCAACGCGGGGCGAAGGCATCCAGGGCAAGGTGGCCGTGGTCTCGGGCTCGGGCAATGTCGCCCAGTACACCGTGGAGAAGCTGCTGCAACTCGGCGCCAAGGTGGTCACGCTCTCGGATTCCACGGGAATGATCTACGATCCCGACGGCATCGACGAAGAGAAGCTGGCCTGGGTGATGGAACTGAAGAACGTCCGCCGCGGCCGGATCCGCGAATATGCCGAACGCTACCGCGGCGCTGAATACCGCGAAAACGAGAAACCCTGGAGTGTCCCGTGCGACCTGGCGTTTCCCAGCGCCACACAGAACGAGATCGATCGGGAGGACGCCTTGACGCTGGTCAAGAATGGCTGCATCTGTGTCAGCGAGGGGGCGAATATGCCGTCGAGCGACGAGGCGGTCGACGTATTCCTGGATGCCAAGATCCTCTACGGTCCCGGCAAGGCGGCCAACGCCGGCGGGGTGACCGTGTCGGGACTCGAAATGTCGCAGAACAGCGGCTGCCTGCGCCGCGCCCGAGGCGAGGTCGATGGCCAGCTCAGGACGATCATGCGATCGATTCACGAAAGCTGCGTCCGCTACGGCAAGACCGGTTCGTTCGTCAACTACGTTCAAGGGGCCAATGTGGCAGGCTTCGTCAAAGTCGCCGACGCGATGGTGCAGCAGGGCATCGTCTGAAGGCGGAATGCGGAGCCGGGCAGACGCCCCCCTCTTGCGGCTGTCAAGGGTTGACAGTGCCGCTTGCCGCCGGTAGGATTCGGGCAGTCGATGGGGCAGATCTGCTCGCCGAGGCAACACGCGCGTCCGCCGCCGGTGTTGGCTCGCCATGTGCGACTCGCGAGGGCGGGCTGATCCGAGACGACTCGGAATCGCACTCAGGCACGTTCGCTCCCCCCAAGCCGGTCCGTAATCCGATGGGTCGGCTGCACGGTTCTCCGCGACGAAACTCCGGTCGATTGTGCGCCAGTCGTTCGCCGAGGGCTTGCCGTATTTTAGCGATTGCCAAGCTCTCTGGAAGAAATCATGCGGTGGATGTAGTTAAATTGTAAATTGGAGGAT
>JAAYCB010000369.1 GCA_012744395.1 Pirellulaceae bacterium | reverse complement strand
GAGCGGGCGATTGCCTGTACGCCTCGCAGCGCCAATTGTGCCGGCGATTTTTGCCTACGTGCGAATTGCCATGGCCGGAGCGGCGGCCCACCGGGACGCCGCCAACCGTTTTGCTGACCGGTTGCGCCGTGGTGGGGCGGCGCTGCCGGTTTGCCGCGGCGAACCGGTTCGGTTCCAAAAGCGCGCCGACGGCCATGCCAGCCGTGGTGGGTTGGGCCGCTCTGCGCCACCGGACAGGCTCAGGGCTCTTCCACGGCCGCGCAGATTGCCTTCACCAGCGCGGCTCCAAACTCCAGGCGGTCCTCGACCGTCGGGGGGCGCGAAAGCCTCGGGCTCGTGTCCACCATCTGCTCCATGAGAAACGCCGGAATCTTGCGGTCTCGAAACAGCGCGCCGGGCGTGTCCAGCCGGCCTCTGCCCGCGCCGGCCGCCGATGGCGCCGAGCGCGGCGCCTTGGGCTGATGGAACGCGCTGCCGTCCACCAGCAGCTTCCAGAACCTGGTTGCCAGCGGCGCGAGTTCGGCCGGGCCCTGAATGAAGTCCGCCGCCTCGGTGTTGTGCATCGTCAGGAAGAGGTCGATCCGCCCGCCCCGATCCACCCAGTCGTAGATCGCCTTCCGCTCGTGGTATATTTCGGGCATCAGCCGCTCGTCGGTCACGTCCCAGTTGCGGTTCAGATCGTAGCCGTTCGCGTTGAACCGCACGCCCCCGCGAAACACTCCATCCGGGTCGGGCAGCGGAAACACCTTCCAAAGGAACCGGTCGCGAATCGCCGCTGCCGCCGGCGCGTTGGACAGGAGGAAGCGGACGGCCCCCTCCGCCACCCAGGAGGTCCCGCTTTCCCAGGCGTGCTGGCGCGCCATCAGCCAGATCACCTTTTTGCCGCCGTCGGCAATCGCCGGGTTGGTGATCGTCAGGAGCAGCAGCGGCCGTCGTTCGACGCTCTCTCCGACCACGTCTTGCCGGAGATGGGGGTGCCAGCCGGCACCCGCGAGCAAGGCCTGAAGATGGCGCTGCGTATAGGGCGGCTGCCGCGCGATCCAGACGCGCGGGCCCGCCGGCCTTAGACGCACGCGGATCTCGCTGGCCGCGGCGTTCCACTCGGCCGTCTCGAAGTGATGCCAGGTCCGGTCGTCGTAGCTGTAGACCGGCCGCATGTTGCGCAGGCCGGCGCCGTCGTGCGGCCGGTAATTGTACTCGCCTTTGAGGTCCGTCAGGTCGATCGTCAGCTCGCCGCCGCCAAGGCCCTCGAGCCGAAAATAGAACCAACTGGGCTGCCGGTTGCGTTTGTCCTGGTCCACTTCGCCCGGAACTGCGCAACGCAAGTGCGTCTCGGAAACACGTTCCACCTTGCCGATCTTGCCGCCCTCGAATTCCGTGGAGACTTCGATTGCAGCGGCGGCCCTCACGGCCCCCGAGCAGCAGAGAAGCGGCACAACGGCGGCGGCATACGCAAAACCAGTCATCGGATCCTCCTCGTGCGCGTTCTTGGAACTCCCAGCAGTCATCGTGACAGGTTGTTTCGCGCCGGGCAAGCCGCTGCGATAGAAGCACGGACCATGCGGGCGCGCTGGCCCCGCAAACCAGTCGTGGTGCCGTCCTTTCACCACGCCAGCGTCAAGGCTCCGCCGCTGGTATTCCCTCAACTTGGACATCGTGGGACGGTTTCGGAAAAGTGATCGCGAAAGCGCGAAAATGCGCAAGGAGGGAGAGCGACGGTTGGCAGGCAGCGAACGTGTCGCGTGCGGCCACGCGGAGCCGGATGACACTTCGGCTTCTGTTTCGCGCTATCGCGTTTTCGCGATCATCTTCCGCGCTGCGGATCACGTCGTCGCGAAGAGCATGGGTGTCGAACATGGGCAAGCTTTCCAGGGATCAACCGCCGAACCGTCGAAATTCACTGTAACCCCGCCGGTCCTCGGCGCATCGATAGAATCCAAGCGGAGAGCGGCGCGCGGCTGCCCACAACTCTCGCTTCGGATTATCATAGTGCGCCGCTCGATCGCGCTGTTCCCTGAGAGCGGAGCCCTTTCCATGGACACCGGATATTCCCAGCGCGGCGTGTCGCTGCCGATTCGCGTTGGAGTGCGATAAGCCTTTTTGCCTCAACGGATTCGTTGCTTTGCTGAAGAATCCTTACCTTGCTGCGCAAGCATGGGGACATTATCGATGCGGGCTGCTGCAATTCCGATCGCCGTTGTCTCCCTCCTGATCGCCGGCGTGGTTTTCGCCTTCACGCTGCGCGGTTTGGGCCCGGTCGACAACCCCTGGGCCAAGGTCCCCCCACCGATCAGCCCGACCGATCACCGCCATTTGATTCAGGGCCCCTTCAGCGACGGCCCCTCGGTCACGCGAGCGTGCCTGGAGTGCCATCCGGACGCCGCCAGCCAGCTGATGAAGACGAGCCACTGGAGTTGGGCCGGCCAGAAAGTCAAGCTCCCCGGCCGCGAGGAAGTGATCGCCGTCGGCAAGAAGAACCTGATCAACAACTTCTGCATCGCCACCGGCCCCAACATCGCCGCATGTTCCGCCTGCCATGCCGGCTACGGATGGTTCAACGAGGATTTCGACTTCACGAAAGAGGAGAACGTCGATTGCCTGATCTGTCACGAGCAATCGGGTGTTTATGAAAAGGGGTTGGGCGGCCAGCCGGCCAAGGGGGTCGATCTCCTTGCGGTTGCCCGGAGCGTGGGGCCGACGACTCGGAGAAACTGCGGCGCGTGCCATTTCAAAGGGGGAGGGGGCGACGCCGTCAAGCATGGCGACCTGGACGGCTCGATGTATCACCCGAGCCAGCGGATCGACGTCCATATGGGCAGAGCCGACTTCCGTTGCAGCGATTGCCACCAGACCAGAGAGCATCGCATACCCGGCTGCGCGATGTCGGTCTGCATCGACCGGCCGAGTCGCGTGAACTGCACCGACTGCCACAGCGAGACGCCGCACGTCGATCAGCGGCTCAACGAACACACCGCCACGGTCGCCTGCCAGACCTGCCATATCCCGCGGATGGCCATCGACGCGCCGACCAAGATGGCCTGGGACTGGTCGACGGCCGGCCAGGATCTCCCCGAAGATCCGCACACCTATCTGAAAGCCAAAGGCAGTTTCACCTATGCTCAGGACGTGCGGCCCGAATACGACTGGTACGACGGCCGGGCGTATCGCTACCTGACCGGCGATAAGATCGACGACCCCAGCCAGGTCGTGCCGATCAACCTGCCGATCGGCGGCCCGGGCGATGCCGACGCGAAGATCTGGCCCTTCAAAGTACACCGTGGCAAACAGGTCTACGACAAGAAGTACAAACATCTGCTGACCCCGCGAACCTGGGGCGAGGGCGGCTTCTGGAACGAGTTCGATTGGGACAAGGCCTGCCGGCTTGGCGAAACGCCCGAAGCGCCCTACAGCGGCGAGTACGGATTCGTCGAGACCGTCATGTACTGGCCACTCTCCCACATGGTCCAACCCAAGGAAAAGGCTTTGCAGTGCAACGAGTGCCACGGTCCCCAAGGGGTGATGGATTTCAAAGCCCTCGGCTTCGACGGCGATCCGATGTTTCGCGGCGATCGCCGGGTGACCGGATTGCTCCGCACCCAGCAGGGGGGTGAGAAATGAAGCCGCTCGTTTCCCTTCTGATCGCGGGGATGATGGCGGCTGGCCTGGCGGCCGCGGAAGACGCCTCGCTCCACCCGCCGATCCGCCTTCTGGATGCGGCGGGAACGAACGTGCTCGAGTCGGGACGCCCCGTCTCACCGATGAGAACGTGCGCAGGCTGCCACGACACGGCCTACATCGAAAGCCACAGCTTCCATGCGGCGCTCGGCCACGACGAGCGGACGGCGGCCGGATTTGTCGAAGGCGGCCGGCCCTGGGACTACAGTCCGGGGCCGTTCGGGCGCTGGGATCCGCTCGACTATCGCTACCTGACGCCGCCCGGCGACGAACGTCTCGATCTTGGCCTGGCCGATTGGGTTTCTCTCTTCGGAGCGAGGCACGTCGGTGGCGGTCCGGCTCGCCTGGGCCATGCCGGACGACCGCTCGATCGCCCCTCGCTCTCCGCCAGCGGAGACCTCAACCCCGATGCCGTGGTGCTCGAGCCCCCGACGGGGCAGCCCCGAGTCTGGGACTGGCGGGCCTCGGGCGCCGTGGAGATGAACTGCTTCCTCTGTCACACCAGCCGCCCCGACAACAAAGCGAGAATCGAAGAGCTTGCAAGCGGGCGTTTCGACTGGTCGGCGACCGCGACGCTCGCCGCGACGGGCGTTGCGCGGCGAGCGGAGAGTGGCTGGCAATATGATCGGGGACAATTCAGCGAACGGGGAACGGTCGACGCGCAGCTTCTGGGGCTTGCCGATCCGGAGCCGGAAAACTGCGGGCTCTGCCACAGCCAGGTCCATGCCGGGCACGAACCGATGCAACTCGACCTCTCGCTCGCCAGCCGCGCCACGGCGACCACGGGCCGCGTGTTCTCCGGAGAGCGGATGTCGGATTCGGCCGTCAATCTGGCCGGCAAGCAGAACATGGGGCGGCCTTGGGACGTTCACGCCGAGCGGCTCGTCGGGTGCACGGACTGCCATTTCTCGATGAACAACCCCGCCTTCTCCACCAGTTCGACGGCGCCCGGCGGGAAGATGGACTTCGATCCCCGCAGATCGTCGCTCGGCGAGTACTTGATGCGTCCGAGCCACCAGTTGGCCAAGGGAACGACGGCCCAAGGCGCCACCGCCCGGCACCTCGGCGGCACGATGCGCCGCTGCAACGACTGCCATCGGGCCGAGTCGTCCCACGCGTGGCTCCCCTATCAGGCGGCCCACTTCGCCGCCCTCAGCTGCGAGGCATGCCATATCCCTCATGCGGCCGCCCCGGCCGTTGAAAGCATCGACTGGACGGTCCCCTCGCCGCAAGGCGAGCCGCGCGTTACCTGGCGAGGCATCGAAGGCGACGCGGGCGACCGGCGTGCGCTGGTGACCGGTTTTCGGCCCGTGCTCCTGCCGCGGCTGGGCGCGGACGGCCGCTTGCGACTGGTTCCCTGCAATCTCATCACCGCTGCCTACTGGATCGAAAGCGGTCCGGCGCCGAGGCCGGTTCGGCTGCCCGACCTGGAAAAAGCCGTTGCCGGCGGCGCGGCCGACCGCCGGGCGGTTCGGGCCGCCCTTGTCGCGCAAGGGTATGTCAACCCGCTGGTTCGCACCGAGGTGCAGCCTCACGAGATGCATCATGGCGTGGTCGGCGGCCGCTGGGCGACGCGCTCGTGCGATGCGTGCCACTCGGCCGGTTCGGTGCTCAATCAGCCGATGACGCTGGCCGCCGCGCTGCCGGCCAGGACGGCGCCCGAGTGGGCCCAGACCGGCGCGCTCGTGCCCGCCGGAGAATGGTCCGTGGTCGACGGCCGCCCCGCCTATCGCCCGAGCACGCACGCGGCGGGGTTCCACGTGCTCGGCCACGACGGCCAGCGCTGGATCGATGCTCTTGGGATCGCGATCCTCGCGGGGGTTCTATTGGCCGTGGCGATCCATGGCGGCCTGCGCGTGCGGCAAGCCTTGGTACGTGGCGGGTCGGCGCCGGCAAAGGGGAGAACGGTGGAGGGTCCGGGCAGATGAGCGGCAGACGAAGACGCATCTACTCGACCTATGAACGCACCTGGCATTGGATCCAGATGATTGCCGTCGTGGTCCTTCTCGCCACGGGCTTCCATATCCATGCGCCGGTGCGTCTGCCCCTGGCCGACCTGGCGGCGATGGTCTGGTTCCACAACGTGTTTGGGTTCATCCTGATCGGCAACGCGCTGCTCGGGCTGTTCTACTTCGTCACAACCGGCGCCATCCGGCAGTACGTGCCCGAGCGCAAGGGGCTGGCGGCGGCCGTCGCCGCGCAGGTCAGATATTACACGAGGGGGATATTCCGCGGCCATACCCACCCGACCCGCAAGACCCCGGAGCGGCGGCTGAATCCGTTGCAGCAGTTGACCTACCTGGCATTGCTCAATCTGCTGCTGCCCCTGCAAATCGCCAGTGGTCTGCTGATGTGGGGCGCCGCGCGCTGGCCGCACGCCGCCGGCGCCGTTGGCGGTCTGCCGCTCTTGGGGGCCGTCCACACGCTCGGGTCGTACTTGTTTCTGTCCTTTCTCATCGCCCACCTCTACCTGATCACCACGGGGCGCACGCCGCTGACGCACCTGGAGGGCATGGCAACCGGATACGAAAACTTCGAAGAGCCGGAAGGCCCGCCGCCGGCGGCGGACCTCCGGCGTTGAACCACCTTGCGACCGTTCGCGGGCCAGGCCCGCCGATCACGAAAACAGGAACAGCACGATGGCCAGCCAATCCACGCCCGAATCGCCGGGCCTGCCCGCACGAAACGATCCCGAGGGGCTTTGGAACCCCTACGTTGCCGGCGTGGCCCTGGGAGTGGTCTTGTTCGCGGCGTTCTTCATCACCGGCAGCGGGCTGGGCGGTTCGGCCGGCTTCGCGCGCCTGGCCGCATTCATCCAGACGGCAGCCGCGCCCGGCAGCGCCAACACCAGCGCCTACCTGGCTCCGATGGCCGGCGGCGGGCGGAACCCGCTCGACCACAACATGGTGTGGATGACCCTGGGCGTGATTGCCGGCGGTTTCACCTCCGGCTGGCTCGGCGGCCGCGTCAAGGTGGAGACGCTCAAGGGCCGCCAGATCGACAGACGCACGCGCTGGGCCATGGCCCTGCTCGGTGGAATCCTCATGGGGCTCGGCGCCCGCTTCGCCCGCGGCTGCACCTCCGGCCAGGCCCTGTCGGGCGGCGCCGTGCTCTCCGTCGGAAGCTGGGCCTTCATGATCATGGTCTTCGCCGGAGCGTACATGCTGGCCTACCCGCTGAGAAGACTCTGGAACTGACGCAATCCCGAACCCTGAAAACCGGCAACAGCCATGGCGCCTTTCTCCTTCTCCCATGCGACCGCCAGCCTGGTCGCCGCGCTGATCGGATTCTGCTTCGGGTTTGTGCTCGAACGGGGCGGTTTCGGCAACGCGCGCAATCTCGCGGCCCAGTTCTACTTGTACAACATGCGCGTGCTCAAGGTGATGTTCACGGCGATCATCACGGCCATGCTGCTCGTCTACCTCGCGTCGGCGCTGGGCCTGCTCGACTTCGAGCTGCTCTACGTACCGCCAACCCATCTCTGGCCGGGCGTCCTGGGCGGATTGATCCTTGGTGTCGGATTCATTGTCGGCGGCTACTGCCCCGGCACGTCGCTCGTCTCGATGGCGACCCTGAAGACCGACGGAACCATCTTCGCTATCGGCGTGGTTGCCGGTGGCCTGCTGTTTGGGCCGATCGTGGCGATTCCGGCCGTCTGGAATTTCTGGAACAACTCCGGCGCCCTGGGGCGCCTCACCTGGGCCGACGTGCTCGGCATCGACGCCGGCTGGATCGTGCTGGCCGTGCTCGCCATGGCCTTCGGGGCCTTCGCGCTGGCCGAGGTCTGCGAACGCATCTTCTCCCGCCCCAGCGAGCGCCCGCTCGCGCCCAAGCCGCGGCGGGCGAGGCGCGCCGGCGTCGGGCTGGCCATCGGGATGGCGTTTGCCGCCATCGCCGTCGGGCAGCCGACGATCGACCGCCGCGTCGACTGGCGACACGCGAGCCTCGATGCCAGCCTCGCCTCGCGCCAGGTGCACATCGATCCGGGCGAGCTCCTGGACCTGATGCACAACAACCAAATCCAACTCGTGCTTGTCGACGTCCGCGATGAGCCGGACTTCAACCAGTTTCACCTGGCGGACGCCCGCAACATCACGTTGGAGGACCTGGCCGCGGGGGAGCCGAAGGAAATCGACCCGAAAGAAATCGTCGTCGTCATGTCGAACGACGAAGCGCGGGCCGAACAGGCATGGAAGCGATTGACCGTGCGGCGCGGGGCGAACGCCTACGTGCTGGCCGGCGGCCTCAATCGCTGGCTGGACGTGTTCGCCGACAACAAGGCCAACTTGCCCGGCCCCGATTCGCCCGTCGATGGAGATGACACCCCGCGGCACTCCTTCGACGGCGCCCTCGGGAGCCGCCATGCCGCTTCACGGCCTTCACCCCAACGTATCGCCGAGCGGCCGTTTCAGTCGAAGGTCAAAGTCCTCACGCCGGTCAGAGTGCCGGGAGGCGGATGCGGCTAAGGGCGACATCGTAACCCGACGCGTCAGCGAGGACGGCGGACCCGACTTCGCCTCGCGCACGCGTCGGGCCAGGTGCCTCGCTGACGCGTCGGGTTGAGAGTCGTTTGGGGCGCGGAAGCGCCCGCTTGACGCAGAGCTTTGCCAGACCAGGAGCTCATGAGTCCTGCCGGCCGAGAATCCGCGCCAGCTCTTCCACCAGCAGGTTGGCAATCACCCGATGGCCGCGCGCGTCCGGGTGCAAGCCGTCGGGAAAATAGTCGAGCCAGGCGCGGTTCTGGTCAAACGCCCGATAGACGTCGACCAGCGCGACCTGTTTCTCGGCGGCCACCTCGCGGATCGCCTCCGCGTAGTCTTTCACCAGAAAGTTGATGCCGTGCTTGCGGTACGCCTCCAGGCGCATCCCCCAGTAGCGCTCGGTCATCGGCGGGCATGTCATCAGCACGACCGTGATCCGAGCCGCCCGCAGACGATCCACCACCGTTCCGGCCGCTGCTTTGAACTGCTCGCGGCCGACGCGCGGCGTGTCCGCGAACCCGCCGGTTTCCGGCCGATAGAATCCCGCTTCGTTGCCGCCGAACATGACCGTCACGATCCGCGGCTGGCGGTCCAGCACGTCCTTCTCGAGCCGCTTGGTCGCCAGCGTGACAATGTCCCCATTCCGCCCCGCGTTAAACACCTCGACCTTGCCGCCGAGCTTCTCGGTCAGTTCCCGCCGCGCGATCTCGCGAAACGTCTCCGCCTCCTTCACTCCGGCCAGGCCCGCCCCGTTGGTGATCGAGTCGCCCAGGGCCACGATCCGCACCGATCCTGTCATGCGCTGGCTCCCCTTGCCCGTGGCCACTGGATCGCGGCCGCCCGGTGGGCCTTCGGCGGCCCTTGTCCGCTCCAGCCCGACCGTTGTCACGATCGATAGAAACAGCGGCACTACGAAAAGAAATCTCATGTCGTCGCCTCTCTTGAAATCAAACCGACCCTGCGGACCGCCAGTTTACCATTCAACGCGGCCGCGGCGAAGCGACCTCCACCCGGTTGGCGGCCCCGGACAGCCGGTTGATGGCCCCGATCGGCCTCTTGGCCGGAACGAGCGTAGCGTAGCTTGCCGCGCCCAAGGCGAAAAGCTCCGGATCGTTGGTCGCCGGGAGCAGCCCACCGGGCGCCAACAGCAGTCCAACGCGTCCACGATCTCGTGCATCTTGCAGACTGGGCGCTTGCGACATGGTGGGCAATGTGGGGCAACCTGGCAACCGCGAATCGCACGGCGATTTGCCGTCCAGCACCGGCCACAACTGACGAACTGTTGCGATGTCCCGTTCCCAGCGCGTATCGATCCAGTTGTGTTGTTCCAGGCGAACAGATCCTCGCCAAGGAGGCGTCTTCGTGGAGTTTCTGGCATCAGCAGATGCTTGCCTGCCGTTCGGCGCAATCGATTATCATGGGGGCGTGGGGCCGCCATGAGGGCAGTCCCGCTTGGCGAAAGGGGCCGCCATCGACCGTCGAGCGAGCTTTGCGGCAGCGAACTGTCGATGCTGCTCGACGGGATCGGACTTTCGGGGCCGCCGGCGCTACGAGTTGCCGGCCGTTCCGGCCTGGGGGCCGGTTCCGTGGGGCTGTTTCGGATCCCGGCGGTGGGGGTAGCCTGAAGAATTGTCGTCGAGGGTCCTTCAGGAGACGGCCCATGGAATTGGGGAACCTGGTCTGGTTTTCTTCTCGCGAGCATGCTTTTGCCGTGCGCGAGCGGCACTGTCTGGATCTGGAATGCCCCTGCACGGACGTCTGGCTGACGTTCTCGGAGGTGGAGTTCCAGGGCAAGGCGCTGCCAGCGCATCTGCCGTCGATATCTGGGTCAATCTTCGCAACGGGCGTGAGTGTCGGCCGCCGAAACGTCCCGCGGAGATCCAAGGATTGGTGCGCGAGTTTCTGGTTCAGTTCCCCGCCGAGCGTTTCCAGGCAATGATCGACCGCCGCCGCGACGGGCGGACGGCTCAGCGGCGGCTGAACGTGTATTCGGTCGATCCGTCGAGCAAGGGCGAGCTGCTTTCCGATTCGGAGAACATCTACGAGGAAGGCGGGGCGGCCAAGAACGGCCACCGGTTCAGTTTCTTCTTTGCCCACGAGGACCGCAATTACCTGATTGAGGATCACTACTGTCCGAACCCGGCGTAAGCACTTCGGCGACCGGGTCGAGACGTTTCGCGGTCGTTGCGAGCAGGTCAAGGCGATCGGGCGACGCAGCATGTCGGCGGACGCCCCCACGCCCCATGCGGCGGACGCCTTGAAGCCTGTTCGCCAGGAGCCGCTCGAAACCCCACCGGCTGGACCTCGCGTGGGACGCAACAATTCATGTCCCTGCGGCAGCGGACGGAAGTTCAGACGGTGCTGCGGGCGGTGAGGCGTTGTGAACAAGTTCTGAAAAAGAACGCCGAAAAGGATAGCGCCATTCGCCGAAATGAACTATCGTGCACGCAGCCACGGAGAGTATCCGTAGCAGGAGGCCCTCGTGCCGGCCCCCCAAGGCATCACTGCCCTCTCTCTACCGGGCGATCTCGCTTCGTGCCACGAAATCCTCAAGGCTTTCGTGCAGACTCGGAACGAGCGGGATCGTCGCGTCGCCGGAGAGCAAGAATCGTCCGGCGATGATTCGTCGATTCACCATGCGTCCTGTATGACTCAAGGCCGTGAACCTCCGATGCCGGGGTGATGTAACGGAAGTAGGCATGACCTTTTCGGGGGGGGCAGGAGGTTGTATCCATGCGCGCTTGCGGAGTGCCACGATCAGTGATCAAGTCGTCGGCGTCTGCGATGGTTTCTACAAACGTTATATTGACAATCACTTGTGTCAAAAATCTATAAATGCATGCTAGTCCTTTGGTGATCTCTTGATTTTCCTGTTCTACGGGCGCACAATGCGGTTGATATGTGTTTCCGTTTTCTCAGTTTCGCTAAGGGAGACGCAATTATGAGTCGGGTTTCACTCAGGTCCAAACCTCTAGGGTTCACTCT
>JAAYCB010000368.1 GCA_012744395.1 Pirellulaceae bacterium | reverse complement strand
TCCGCAATGCCCAGGTGATCATCCGCCTGGCCGACATGC
Organism: Pirellulaceae bacterium; assembly: GCA_012744395.1. GTDB lineage: Bacteria > Planctomycetota > Planctomycetia > Pirellulales > Thermoguttaceae > JAAYCB01. Next base: position 4,185 of record JAAYCB010000368.1, on the reverse strand, counting down.
AGCCCACGGCGATGATGCTGGTCATGCCCAACGGCACCGACTCGCACCGCTACCAGTTCACCAAGGTCAAGATCAACAGCAACAACCTCCTTGACCGCTTCCTCAACGATCCGTTCCAGGTCAAGATTCCCGTCGGATGGAAGAAGCACGTGGAGCAGATCCCCGCCGCCGAGGTGGGGAACCGGCCGGAAGCGGCGAGCAGACGGTAGCCCCCGGATGCGCCATGACCATCGGCGCGGTCCCTCGCGCCGGCATTACCGGTTTCGCTTCCCCTCGGCCGCGGCGCCGCCGTCGCGGCGCTTGAGCATCGTGACCTCGTTGCCAGCCTCGTTGAAGGCGACTTCATCCATGAACATCTGCATCAGCCGCACGCCCCGCCCGCTGGCCCGTTCAAGATTCGCCGGATCGGTCGGATCGGGCAGCGCCGAGACGTCGAATCCCTCCCCTTGATCGCGGATGACAAACCGGCACGCGTTCCGCGAGCAGTGGGCCTCAACGAACACGCGGCGGTCGCGATAGGGCGGCTGCTGCACACGGCTCTTGGCCAGTTCGAAGAACGCGATCAAGCCTTCCTCGCGAATCTCCGAGCCGATGCCCAGGTTGCCGTGGAGAATCGCGTTGAACAAGGCTTCCGTCAGCGCCACGCCGAGGCGGGTGCGGTCGGTGTGGTCGAGAAGGCCCATGTATGCGACGCCGTCCTGAAGGAACCTGACGATCGTGCTGATCCGCGACCATTCGTTGCCGGTGACCAGCGAATACTCGAACGAACGCATCTGCTCCATCACGTAGGCGAAATCCGTTCGGCCGGCGGTGATCGTCAGGAGATTCTTGACGGTGTGGATCAGGTCCTTCTCCAGCCGGCTCTTCGAGACATAGCCCGCGGCGCCGCGCGTCAACGCCTCCGTGGCGATCTCCTCGTTGCCGCGCGACGTCATCAGAACGACCGGCACGGCGGGCCAGCGCCGCTTGATCTCTTCGACGACTTCCAGGCCGTCGACCTTGGGCATCACCAGATCGGTCACGACCAGGTCGGGAGCCTCCTGCTCGATTTTCGCCAGGGCATCTTCCCCGTCGATGGCCGACTTGACCGAGAGGGACTTGTCGCGCTCGAACAGCCCGCAGACCAGGCGACGATCGACGGCGGAGTCATCAACAACGAGCACGTTGGGCATGGGTGACCCCCTCCCGGGCGCGGCGCGCGGCCCTTGCCGACGAGACCTCGGATACTCAACAGGATGTTCATGGTCGCGGTTTGCCGCCTGGCTTGACAGCTTGCCGCCTGGCTTGACAGGTAGCCTTCCAGCAGGGGCAAAGTCCGTTTGACCTCCGCTTCCAGGACGCCGAGCGGCTGCGCCGCGCCGTCAAACAAACCGGCCGTCCCTGGCCATCCGTTCCGACCGCAAGACGGCGTCGACGCAGAAGGATCGAAGCGATCCCTTCAGGGGATGGGCCGCCGTGCCCGGTCCGCCCGGATCGCCACCGCCCAGCATGCGGCGGACCGCTGCGATCATTTTCGGCATTTCGTCGACGACCGCCTGAATGAGAGTATGCAGCAGTTCCTGCCCACCGTCCACCGCCTCGCGGGCGGCGCTTCAGTCGACGACCAGGACCGACAGGATTCTCGCGTCGCCGGCAAGCTCCTCGACAAGCGCCGTCTTCCTTGTCTGTTTCTGCGGGGTGATTGTTTGGGTCGCGTTGGTTGGGAAGGCAGGGTAAGACGGGCTAAATAGCTGGGCTGTGCCGTGCCGAAGCAACGGATGGCCAGACCCTCGTTTTTTCAGCCGGGCGCAGAGGCGGTATTGGATGTCGCCGTGTCCGGAGAATCGTTAGAGCCGGAGCGAAGACCATTTGCCGATCGACTCTCGGCGGCTGGCGGGGAAGGCTCTCCGCCTGGTCTTGAGACCGGCTCCCAGCGGAAAGAAGCCAATTCGATGAACAATCCCAAAACCCCCTTGATCCTGGTCGTCGACGATGAGCAGGAACTGCTCGAAAACGTGGCCAACGTGCTCACTGCGGCTGGGTTCGATTGCCAGTGCTGCAATTCGGCTCGGGCGGCAATCGAGTTTGCCGCCATGCAAGCGCCGGACTTGATTCTCTCGGATATCAATCTGGCCGGACACAGCGGACTGGAGATGTGCCAGCGGATCAAGGAGGACGAAGCTCTTTCGGAGGTGCCGGTCATGTTTCTCTCCGGCGCCCAGATCCCCGATATCATCCGCCGCAGCCACGCGGTCGGGGGGACCTATTATCTCCGCAAACCGTTCGATCCAGGCGTGCTGATCGAGCTGATCGACAAAGCACTCTGGATGCCGCAGTTGGCGAACGATCGGGCGCGCCAGACCCAGACGGCCAATGCCACCTGCTGACCGAGATCGCCAGTCTGCCGCCCGCTTGGGCAGGAATCGCTCGAGCAGCGGACCACTGGGGGATCGGCCACCGCGCCCGAGACGGCGAACGACACGCGATCTGCCGAACCGCGTCGGGGAACTCCCGTCCTGGCAGGATGCGCAATCATCGCAATCAGCGCAAATGGCATCGGGAAACTGGGGATGTTCGGAATCAGCCGAATCTTCGCCAAGAATAGAATGGGCAATGTGCGATAACGGTTACATCAAAGAAGGATGGGTGCCTTCTTGAGAAAAACGCGAGTGCGTCATGTGGGCTGTTTTGGATGCCCGTGACGGCGTGCCCTGACAAAGCATCGCGAATGGCAAGTCTGAGGGAGCTTTGCCTGGCGAACCACGGGGTTGCTTCCCCCGGTAGGCCTCTGGGTGGCCATGTTCGCTCTGCAAAGGGTCAACTGAGCTGTTCCACCGCGCTGGAGAGACCGCGGGGGCGACAAGAGGCCCGGCCACCGGCCGCCGCCTTGCGTCGTCCACCGCGAGATCTCTTCTCCTCCGCGCAAAGAATGGGTTGTATGCGCCTCCATGCCCCCAAAAAGTTGGGGGTAAGCCCGCCGGGTGAAAAGCCGTGGGAAGCCGCCCCGGAAGATCACGGCACGGAAAGCGGAAAGCCTGGAGTGGGGGCCGCTTTGCCCGGCGGCGATTCTCGGAGAACCCGAGCGTCAGGTAGAACCCGAGGGTTCCTTCCGCAAAGTTGATGGTTCTCAGAAAAGCCTACCCAACTTCCTTGAAATTCCCAATCACCGGGATTAGGATTGGCTTAGCGCTTCGTCGCGGCGACGGTGCATGAAGACCATGCGGTCGCGATGATTGGAATCCACTTCTCGCGCTCCTGACGAAAGTCACGGCGGACGGGCGTCAGGGCGATTCGGACGGTTGTTGGCGCGATGCGTGCGGCAATTACCCCCGATTGGGCCCAACGTTTCTGCTGCTAGGAGTCGGTTGCTATGGTTTGGAGACTCACTCTTCTCGTAGGGGGGATTACCCTCCTGTTGACCCCGTCCGGCGACGCGCAAGAGGCCTTGTACGGCCAATTGTACGGTCTTGGAGTCCACAGCTATTACTCGCAGGACTACGCGGGCGCTTACGAGCATCTGACGGATGCGATCAAGTCGGGTAGCCATGATCCGCGGGCGTATTACTTCCGCGGCCTGAGCTACCTGCGACTCGGCCGCGAGGAAGAAGCCCGGATGGACTTCGACAAGGGCGCCGAGTTTGAGGCGGACCCGCAGACCAGCAGCTTCAACGTGCCTCGCGCGCTGGAACGGGTCCAGGGCGCGGACCGGCTAATGCTTGAAGAATATCGGCGCAAGGCCCGTGCGATCGCCTTGAATCGCGAGATCCAGCAGCGCGAGCAGCGCTATGGAGAGATCCGCGCGGAACAGACCCGCGCGCTTCGGGCGCAGACGGAAGACGCACCGGAAGCCCCTGTCGGAATCTCCGCGCCTGCGGAAGGCAGCAACGAGGATCCCTTCGGCGTCGGCGCGGCGGGTGTTGCTCCGGCGGGTCCGGCAGCTCCGGTCGAGACGCCGCCGGCGACTCCTCCGGCCCCGGCCGAAAAGCCCGCGGCCCCGGCCGAGAAGCCCGCGGCCGCCGCCAAAGAGCCCGCGGCCGCTGCCGATCCATTTGCGGCTCCGGCCCCGGCCGAAAAGCCCGCGGCCGCTGCCGATCCATTTGCGGTTCCGGCCCCGGCTGAGAAGCCCGCGGCCCCGGCCGAGAAGCCCGCGGCCCCGGCCAAAGAGCCCGCGGCCGCTGCCGATCCATTTGCAGCTCCGGCCCCGGC
>JAAYCB010000367.1 GCA_012744395.1 Pirellulaceae bacterium | reverse complement strand
TGGCCATCGTGACCTGGCATCTCTACATTGCCCATTTCGCGGAGGGGGTCTTGCCCTTCGATTCGAGCATCTTTACCGGCAAGACAACTCTGGAGCGGATGAAAGAGCAGCACCCGCTGGAATACGAGCAGTTGGTGGCCAAGAGTACAGCGACTGAAGCGGGCGGCGCGGACCGCTAGGACCGCAACAGAAAGGACCAGGAGAACCGATGCCAATCGCAATCAAGATCACCGTGGCGGCAGTGTGCGGCCTCTTGGGCCTGGTTGGCGCAGGGCTGGTCGGCCTGCGCGACATGGCACAGAGGCCCACCTCCTGCGCCGCGTGTCACATCGTACAGCCCTATGTGGAGACCTGGGCGGATTCCAACCACCTGGCCCACACGCACAAGCAACGTGGCATCCCTTGCCAGACCTGCCACGCCCAGACGATCGGCACGCTCGTTTCTGAGGTGGTGAGCACTGTCCGGCGCACCTATGACGATCCCCTGAGCGAGATCAAGGTGCCCCAAGGCGACTGTTTTCGATGCCATGGCGATTACGAGACACTGGCCGAACGCACCAAGGACCTGGTGCAGAACCCACACGACTCCCACTGGGGCGCGCTCGACTGTGGCGTCTGCCACAAGATGCACAAAGATTCCATCGACTACTGCGCCCAGTGTCACGATCCCACAGTAGACAAGCCAGGTTGGACGCTGCCGCCACGTCAACAGTAGCCGGCGCGGCCTCCGCCATGCGCCGCTGCCACCCCTCGGCTAGACGGACGGGAAAAGACAAGAAGAGCCTGGCGTTGAGACTGCCGAATGGCTCGATGGACAATCCGCTGCGAAACGCTTAAGTGGCGGGGCATACTCGACAAGCCCGGCTACGAGTCTCGGCTTCACCACCCTAACGTGATCCGGCAGCTACCGGAGCATTTCAATCGATCCGTTGCAGGTCGGCCTCGAGGTTCTGCCGCGAACGGTCCTGCTCGAAGCGATCGAACACGTCACGGTTGCGGGCGTATCGCAGCATGTTCTCGAAGGGATCGAGGTTCTCCTGGTGATTGACCCTCTGCACATCCGCTATGCCCTGGCATGTCCGTGCTTTACGTCCCAGACGATCCGCAGCTTCTCCATCACGCAGATGGTGCGGTAGGTGAGATCGAACTCCCACCAGCGGTGCCCGTGCCGGGCGCGGCTCGGGAAGGCATGGTGATTGTTGTGCCAGCCTTCGCCGAAGGCCAGCAGCCCGACCCACCAGAGGTTGCGGCTGTTGTCGCGGGTTTCGTAGTTGCGGTAGCCCCAAACGTGCGCGGCCGAGTTTACCAGCCAGGTCACGTGCAGCACACAGGTCAGGCGGAAGAAGACTCCCAGCATGAGCAGCGAGATCCCCGTGTGCAGACCCCAGATCGACCAGCCTGCGGCAAACAAGCTGAAGCCGAGGACGAAGTGCCAATAGATAAACGTCGCGTGCAGGAAACGGTGGAACGGTTCCTGGAGCAGATCCTTGGCGTAGCGTTGAAACGATTGGCGTGGATTCGGATCGGACCGCGGAAACAGCCACAGGATGTGGCTCCACCAGAGCCCGTCCTTGGGTGAATGGGGATCCTCGTCCTCGTCGCTGAATTGGTGATGCTTGCGATGGGCGGCCACCCAAGACAGGGGCGAGCCTTCGCCGCCCAGCGTGCCGATGATGGCCAGGGCCCAGCGGACAACGCCAGAGGTCTTGAAGCTGCGGTGCGCGAACAGGCGATGGTATCCCATGCAGATGCCGACCGACCCCGTCAGCCAGAACAACAGGAAGGCCGTGATCGCGCCGACCCAGGTGAAGCAAAACAGCGCTGCCACCGCGCCCACGTGGAGCAAGGTGATCCAGCCGATGGTTCCCCACGCGAAGCCGACCGAGCGGTTGCGAGTGGACTCGGGAGCCACTGTGGAGGATTCGTCATCGGGGGCCTCGAAGCCCGACGCGATGGGGAAGGGATCTGCCCCCAGAGCGTCAGGATTGGTGGGGATGTCTGGAATTGTGCTCATCGGCGATTGCCTACCTTTCCGACCGCCTTTGTGAATAGCCACGATCGTACAACCGCCTCCGCTTGCCGCATGTGCCTGTGTTCCGCGGATCGGCGACTACTGAATTCTGAGGCGGAAGGCCGAAGGGGCAAGATCCGGAAGAGCGGTATGGGCACGCGGCCGGTGGGGAGGGCCGAAAACCAGAGCTGGAACCCGAGGCACAGGCCTACAGGTGCGTATGTAATAGCTGTGTAACGGCGGGCGCGGAGTGCGCGACAACCCGTGCCAGGCATCCAGAGAAATCGTTCAACACTTGCGCGCGATCCGGCGTCTGCGGGTGATTGTGATCGCCCTCCACACGATTCGAGCGATGCTCGGCTTCGGAGTCTCTCGGGAGGACTGGCAGCCGGTTTGAGCGGGCGGCAAATGGGTCGGGTCACCCGGGGGAAAGCAGAAGGGGCCGGAGCGCGAAGAGTGGCGAGAAGTCGATCGAGGTCAGAGCGGAGGGGGGGTTGGTTGCGACCGGCGTGTGCATATACTGGGCTATGATACGCCGTGTTGACGAGTCTGGAGGGGTAGGCCGAGCGGACGCGAATGCGGAACAGCCGTCGACGCGTTGTAGGCAACGCGTGGCGACTTGATGCCCTGTGCCGAAAACCCGGCCGCTCGGCGACAGCGCGCAGCGGCGCACGGCCTTGGAGCCGGTGCCGCTGGCCATCGAGGCCCAGACGGAAGTGTTCTTCTGGGCGGGCAAACGCACGAAGAAACCGGATTGCGACGGAAGCCGCAATGGTCCGGGGTGACAGCGAGTTCCTGCAACGAACCAGGGGGTGAAGCGTGAAACTCAGCGAATATTTCGAACAGACGAAGGGGCTCGGCGTCCTGGCGACGGCGGACGCCGAGGGCAAGGTGAACGTGGCGATCTACGCCCGCCCGCATTTCCTCCGCCAGGGCGATGACAGCAGTTGTGCGTTGATTATGAGCGACCGGGCGAGCCACGACAACGTGCAGGCCAACCCCCATGCCGCCTACCTTTTCGTTGAGGAGGGCGAGGACCACGCGGGCAAGCGGCTCACGCTGACCCTGGTCGGCGAGGAGACGGACATCGAGAAGATCCAGTCGATCCGTCGGCGGAGCGCCCCGCCTGTCAGCGAGGAAGGGCCGAAATACCTCGTCCACTTCCGGATCGACGCGGTCCGTCCACTGCTCGGCGCCGAATAGCGGTCCGAGCCAAGGAAATCGCTCGCCGCGCTCAATCTGCTCGCCGAGCCGCCGGCGCGTGTCACGCGGGGCGGCCGCATCGGGGCGTCGTTCCCGGTTGTGACCTTTGCCGGGCTTCGGGGCTGTGTTCTGCCGAGCCTGCGAAGTGATTTGCCCAGGTGTCCCGGGAGAGGGGGGGATGGAAGCGTTGCGGCCGCAACAGCTTTGGTTTCAATAGTCTTGGGCGATTGCTCGGCTTCGCGGCAGACGATCGTGCCAGCCCGGGGTCAACAGGCGACGGCCGATCGGGCAAACTCGCATGAGAGTGAGACTCAGTATTAATAAGTGCCGCGGGTTCTCGCCGGTTGTTCTCAGCCGCCCGCCCCGCCGCCGGAGCTGTGTCGCCAATCCAGCCCGGCCTTTGCCGGAAGATCGCTGCTGCGAACGCCAGGAAACCACCATCCGATGACGCGCATCCTCCACGATCGCGAAGTCTACCGCCGGATCGTGACGCGCAACAACCGCTTGATTTTGCAGAAGTGATCTGTTCACCAAGTCCGATTGCCACGAAGCGGCCGGCCAGGCGTATCGGGGCACGAACGTGATGGTCTGCACCGGCTCGGGCCGGGACACGTACTGGCGATTGAATGCCAAGACCGACGGGCTCTTCTACTACAACTCGTGCTGCAATCTTGCCGCCAGCACGGACGGGATGAGCAATTGCGTCTTCGCTGAGTTCACGGTCATCGAGCGGCGATCCGGTTAAGCTCTTCAGCCAGCAGCCGTGCGGCCTTCGCAACCGCGGGTGCGCACCTTTCGTCTCGAACGCCGGCGGCCAATTGGGCCACCCCCTCCGGCGTGGTCAGATCAAGCCCGCAGATCTGCTCGCAACGAAGAGAGCCACACTGCTCGGCGAACCTTCGATACAGGCGGCCCGCGGCGGGCAAGGCAATCGCCTTTCGCTGGGGATCCTCCTTTGCCTGCTGGGCGGCGGCCAGCGACAAGGCCATCACACAGCCGGGGACTGCGCCGCATACGTCGCCTTGCATGCCGATGCCCCCAGCAAACGCGATGGCGATCTCGGGCAACAGCGGACTTTCGATTCCCAGGGCTTCCGCGCCGGCCATCAGGCACGCCTCGCTGCAACTTCTTCCCTTCTCGCCGAAGTGGTACGTCGCGCGTTGGGCAAGGTCGTCAGGATCGATCTGCTCGGTTTGCTTTGTCGTCATGATTTCGTTTCCTTTATATGAGACTTTTTCGGCGCCGCCAGGGCGCCCGCCGCGCCCGCGGCAACGCCTCCGCTGACTTCGAACGTCGCGAAACATCTCGCCGCGTTTGCCCTGCCGCAAGGCAATGGCCGAACTTGCGACGACGAGTGCCCCCCCCCGCGTTTCCTGCCGCACGGAGACCGGAAAGCGAGGCCCGTCCGATGAGAGGGCCCCGTTCACACCAGCCAAAGTCCACCCTGGTCGAGTTGCTCGTGGTGATTGCGATC
>JAAYCB010000039.1 GCA_012744395.1 Pirellulaceae bacterium | reverse complement strand
TCGGTGATCGCGTCGTCGATTCCCAGCAGCCAGCGCCGCATCCAGCGGGCGGCGGCCTCGCGCATCGGGGCGGGAAAACCGTGCCCGCCGTCGACCTCGACCAGGTCCATCCGCTCCGCGTGGCCGAAACGGCCGTACCACCGCTTGGCCTGCCGGAAACTGTGCCACGCACCGTCGATGTCGAAATAGTCGGCGGTGGCGACCATCATCAGCGTGGGTCTCGGCGCGCGGATCAGCACGTAGTCGGCGTGGTCCAGGCCAAAGGCAATCTGGCTGAAAATCGTCTGCTCGGCGTCCTGGGGACCGACCGTTTCGAGCAACCGCCGGAAGCTCGTCAGGTAGCAGCCCGGGGCAGCCGCCTGAATCCGGTCGTCGAGCGCCATCAAGTAGCTGGTCAAGGTCCCGCCGCCGGAGATTCCGGTGCAGCCGATCCGCTGGGAATCGACCTCCGGGCGGCTCGCCAGGTAGTCGATCGCCCGGATGCCGTCCCAGACGCGGTAGGTGGCCGTGTTGCGTCCCAGAAGCACCGCGCCCACGCCGGCCAGCCCGTGGCCCATCGTGCTGCTGGTGACCAGCGGCTTGCCGGAGGCGTCCAGAAGCTGGTGCCGTTCGCCCTGATCGATCGGGTCGTAGCAGAGGGCGGCCATGCCGCTCTTGGCGATCAGAATCGGCGCCCGCTGGTAGAGGTCGCGCGCCTTGCCGTTGGCGCTATGCCCGCAGGGCACGAGCACGCCCGGATAGGGCGGCTTGACCTCGGGCAGATAGAGAATCGCCGTGACGAAATGCTTCGGCTGGCTCTCGAAAATGACCTTCTCAATCCGGTAACCGTCGCGCTGCTCCCGGCCGACAACCCGGGCATTCAACGGAGTGCGGTCCGGAAACCCGCCAAGCTGCTCGACAAAAAAGTCGCGCATCCGTTTCTGGTACGCGGCGATCTCCTCGGGCGTTTTGATCTTTTCGTAGGCCGCGTCGCGCCGCTCGGTTGCCTCGCGGACCTCGTCCATCAGCCAGGCGTGGAGGACTTCGGAGGGAGCGGCGGCGGCCGTTTGCCCCGCCAGCACGGAAAGGTCCTGGTCTTGTGCAGACGCGGCGGGAAGCAGGATCGAAACGGCGAGTCCGATTGCTGCAAACAAGGATTTCATGCTCATCGTCGTCCAATTCTCCTTTACCCTCAGGATCATCATGCCGTCAAACCAAGCGCAGCCAGTTGTCTGTCTGCATGGATTCTACACGATCCAGCCCAGGCAGACCCATGTATCGGCACTGGAAACGGAACACTCCCGGATCAAGGTCTGGAACCGCCGATCGTGGCCCATCTTCCTACTCTTCCTCCTCCTCTTCGTCCCAGCATGGGCATTGGGGCGATTTCGGATCGAGCGCTTGATCGCAGAGCGTGCACCACATATGCCCGCACTGGTAACAGCGGCCAACCACAACGTCGTCGATCTCGGGGTCGTTCTCGCAATCCCCGGTGTCGGAACTACTGCACTTGGGGCAGTCTCCCACGAAGATCCGGTTGACGAATTCTTCCGCCGTATCGCTCTGCTGCATCAGTTCATGCAGTTCATTGAGGGCGTCCTCGGGAAGCTCGTCGAGAATGCCCCGAAGCATTTCCAGCTCTTCGGGCGTGGGATCCGCCTGGACGGCCGCCTCGCAAAACTCGCAAACCTGGGCGCCCTTGGGGATCCTCTTGTGGCAGTTCCAGCATCTCATCCTTGGCTCTCTGCGGCGCGAAGAACGGTGGCATCAGGCCCGGCAAACCGGTCAAGGCATTGTAGCACGCCGGCGGCAACCGCCGTAATCCGGGCCGGCGCAGGTTCATGGCGGCCCCGGCTGTTCGAAAAGGCGCCTGTTGTTTGGCCCACCCACCCCCCGCTAGAATCAACCCATCGCAATGCAGCTGCCTTGCCGTTTGCCGAGAAAGGGGAGTCAACGATGGGCGATCCGCGGAAATCCACCCCCCACGTTGGGCAAGACCAGCGATCCGCGCGGCCATGCCAACCGGCGGCCGGCTGCTGCACGCCGGTCACACGGCGGACGTTCGTCAAGCTGGCCGGTCTCGGAGCGGCCGCCACGGCCCTGCCGGTCATGGCCGGACCATTCAACCGCCAGGATGTCGCCAATCACTTCGTCCCGGCCGACAAGAAATTGCAGCAGGAGTGGATCGACGCGCTCTATGCCCCCGGCTCCACTGACCTGCCCTACACGGGCCAGGCCCTGGCGACAATCGCCATGCCGGTCGGTGGAATCTGCGCCGGCCAGGTGTATCTCGCCGGCGACGGCCGCCTGGCCCACTGGGATATCTTCAACGAACGGATTTTTACCGGCTACGGCCGCGACAACTATCAGTTGGGCCGCTCGCCCGAGTATCCCCTCGACCAGGGTTTTGCAATTGAGGTCAAGTCGGGTGGCAAAACCATTCGCAAGCGGCTCGACGCCTCGGGATTCGGGACCGAGGTTGCCTTTTCCGGACGGTATCCGATCGGCCGCGTCGCGTATCGCCATGCCGGGTTGTTCGAGGTCGCCCTGGAAGCCTTTTCGCCCTTCATCCCGCTCAACGCCGCCGACTCGGCGTTGCCGGCCACACGCATGCAATACACCGTCGCCAACCTCTCCGCCGCGGCGATCGAAGTCCGCCTGGCCGGATGGCTGGAAAACGGCGTCTGCCTGAAAAGTCGGACTCTTTACGAGGGCCGCCTCGTCAACCGCGCCCTCAGAGCGGACGGTCTGGCGATGGTCGTCTCGTCGGCCGAAGCATCCAAGACGGCCGCGGAGCCGCGCGAAACGATCGTCATCGCCGATTTCGAGGGTCGGGATTACGGCCCGTGGATCGCCGAAGGCGAGGCATTCGGCAGGGGCCCGGCGCGCGGCACGCTGCCGTCGCAGCAAGAGGTCAGCGGATTTGCTGGCAAGGGGCTCGTCAATACGTACCTGGGCAAGGACGGGCCGCATGGAAAACTGACCTCGCCTGAATTCACCATCGAGCGCCGGTTCCTGAATTTCCTCATCGGCGGCGGCAACCACAAAGGCAAGACGTGCATCAACCTGCTCGTCGATGGCCAGGTCGTCCGCACGGCCACCGGGGCCAACCACGAGAAGCTCGCCTGGCAGCATTGGTCGGTTCGCGAACTGGAGGGCAAGCAGGCGAGGATCGAGATCGTCGACCACGAGTCGGGCCCCTGGGGCCACATCAACATCGACCAGATCGAGCAGGCCGACCGGATTCGCTCCGGCTCGGGCGGCCCGCTGGCGGAGCAAGCCGACTTCGGCACGATGGCCCTGGCGGTTCTCGACGACGGCGGCGAGGCGTTCATGGCGGCGAGCCTCGGCGAAGGCGACGCGGCGGACGCCGCACTGGCAGCGCTCCAGCAAGGGAGCCTGGCCGAGCAACCGTTCGACAACAAGCTGGTCGGCGCGGTCGGCCGCGCGTTGCGCATCGAACCCGGCGAGCGGGCGGCCGTGACGTTTGTCGTCGCCTGGCACTTCCCGAACCGCCCGGAGCGGGGCAACTTCTACGCCACCCGATTCAACGATGCCCGGGCGGTCGCCCGTTACATCGCGGAGAACAAGGTCCGGCTGGTCGGCCAGACTCGCCTTTGGCACGACACCTGCTACGATTCGACGCTGCCGGCCTGGCTGCTCGACCGGTTGTTTTCGACCGCATCGACGCTGGCCACCAGCACCTGCCAGCGGTGGGCCAATGGGCGGTTCTGGGCCTGGGAGGGCGTCGGCTGCTGCCACGGCACCTGCACCCACGTCTGGAACTACGAGCACACGATGGCCCGGCTGTTCCCGGAGTTGGAGCGCTCCGTCCGCCAGATGCAGGACTTCAATCCCGAGGCGGGCTTTGACGAAGCCAGCGGCATGGTCCGCTTCCGCGGCGAGGGCTGGAAGATGTGGGCCGGCGACGGGCAGGCCGGCACCGTGCTGAAGGCCTACCGCGAGCACCTCGTCTCGCCCGACGACGCCTTCCTGAAGCGAAACTGGCCGCGAATCCGCAAGACGCTGGAGTTCCTGATCAATGAAGACGGCAACGCCGACGGCCTGCTCGAAGGCGCCCAGCACAACACCTACGACATCAACTTCTTCGGCGCCAACACGATGGTCGGCTCGCTCTACCTGGCAGCGCTCCGCGCGGCCGAGGAGATGGCGCGGGAACGGGGCGACCGGGAATTCGCCGTGAAGTGCCGGACGATCTTCGAGTCGGGCAAGAAGCTCAGCGTCGAGCGACTCTTCAACGGCGAATATTTCGTCCAGGACGTCGACCTGGAAGAACATCCCAAGGATCAATACGGCGAGGGTTGCCTCTCGGACCACCTCTTCGGCCAAGGCTGGGCGCACCAGGTGGGCTTAGGCTACATCTACCCCAAGGAGACGGTTCTCCAGGCCCTCCAGTCGATCTGGAAGTATAACTGGGCCCCGGACATCGCCCGGCATAACCAGGCCCATCCGCCCGAGCGGTGGTTCGTTCAGCCGGGCGAAGCGGGACTGTTCACCTGCACGTGGCCCAAATCGCCCCATCTTGCCCAAGGCGTCCGCTATCGCGACGAGGTCTGGACGGGCATCGAGTACCAGGTGGCGGGCAACATGGCCTACGACGGAATGGTCACCGAAGCGCTGGCCATCTGCCGCGCAATCCACGACCGTTACCACCCCTCCAAGCACAACCCCTGGAACGAGGTCGAATGCGGCGACCACTATGCCCGCGGGATGGCCAGCCACGGAGTGTTCCTGGCGCTTTGCGGCTTCGAATACCACGGCCCCAAGGGCCACCTCGGCTTCGCGCCGCGGATCAGGCCCGACCAGTTCCGCGCGGCGTTCACCGCCGCCGAAGGCTGGGGCACGCTCTCGCAGCAGCGCAGCGGCGGCAGACAGGTGAGCGCCGTCGAGGTCAATTGGGGGCGGCTGCGGCTGAACTCGGTCGCCCTGGAGCTGGCGGATGGCACGGCGAGGAAAGCCGCCGCGACGCTCAACGGCACGCCGCTTGCCGCCCGGACCGAGCAGGAGGGCGCCCGGCTGCTGGTCACCTTTGCGGAGGAGACCGTGCTGGAGGCGGAGGCGAGGCTGGAGATTGCCGTTTCGTAAAGACCATGGAGCGGCGCGGCTCGCGGTCAGGCGCCCCTCAGCGCGCGGGCGACTTCAACGCGAAGCAACGTCAACAGATCGTCGAGGCAATCCTCGCGACCGGTCTTCCGCATCCACCGCGCAATGGTCGGACCGACCTCTTCTTCGCTCTGGTCCTCTCCGGTATCGCCGCTGCTCTCCTCGATCGCATAGCGGTCGCCTCGCTGGGCCACCCACAGCAGAACGTGGCCGTTCTGGGTCTGCATGATCGGCTGGGACGGGTTCCCGTCGTCGAGCGCGTCGAATAGTTCCCGCACAGTCATTTCCCACCTCTCCAAGGTTGCTCGGACGCTCCCGCAGCGCCGCTCTCACGTGCCCGCCCTGCCAAACACCAGCAGGAAGCGGTCGGCGGCCGGGAGCGACTCTTCGCGATACAGGTCAAAACCGGCGTTGGCCATCTCCTCGGTGACCGTCTCCGGGGCGATCATTCGCCGGTGGCTGGCCTCGCGGCGGGTGACCGCCTTCGGCGCGTGGCGATCCAAGACATAGATCCGTCCCCGGGGAACGAGTCGCTCCTGGAGTCTCGCCAGCAGTTGCGGCCCGTGGAAGAGCAAGTGGTACGTGTCGAGAAAGTAAACGGCGTCGATCGGATCGGGACCGAGCTTGGGATCGCCCGAGACGGTCAAGGTCGAGGGTATTTCCCTGCCCGCGGGGAGCGGGGGCCGCTCGTCTTTCTGGGTCGCCCATTCTTCGAGGACGATATCGACCGCCGCCGCCGAGGTGGCCTCGAGGATCGGGGCGATCAGCTTCCGGCCCTCGCCGAGTGCGACAAAAGCGACCCGCGAGCAGGGCTGCCCCGGGGCCGGCAGCAATTGTCTGGCCGAGGCTTCCGACAGCGTTGACGGCGGATCGGGATCGCGGTCCGGCGCGGCGAGACCGCCGGGTCGCTGGAAGACGAGCACGAAGACTCCCTTCTCGTGCCAGATGTCTTCCGCGCATGCGACGAACAGGAAGCCCTGCTCGCGAGCCTCGCGGACGACGGTCGTCTCGGCGGTCCAGAAGTGCCGCCTGGTGCGCTCCGCGACCGGCGCCCAATCGACCAGGGTGCCCAGCCGCCGGTCGACGACCACCAAGTATCCGCCGGTCTTGAGCGCTCTCCAAATCCCCTGGAGCATCTCGCGCGGCTGCGACAGGTGGTGGTACACCTGGTGCATGAACGCCATGTCGACCGAATCCGCTGGCAATCGCGGATCGCCGAGGTCTCCCAACACTGCCTGGACCTGGACGAGCCCTCGTTGTTCCGCCGCTGCCTGGAGCGACTTCGTTTTGCCCTCCTCGATCTCTTCCGCGTAGACCTTGCCCTCCTTGCCGACGATGTCGGCGAAGACCCAGGTGTCGCGGCCTCTGCCGGCCCCGATGTCGGCGATCACGGAGGCGGGGCCCAGATCGAACCGCCGGGCCAACGCCCGCAGCGCATCGGCGCCCCGCTGGGCGTCTTGTTGTTGGCGCGCGGCGCGTTTTTGGGCTTCTTCCTTCTCTCGCGCTGCGCGCTTCTCGGCATCGTTCCATTCGCGCGACTTGCCCTGCCGGGGAGGCGATGCACCTTCCTGTCCGATGGCCCCGAGCGGGATCAAGCCAACGAGCAACAGGAGGACAAGTGGGATGCATCGAATCTTGGGGAGCATCGTGGGGCGCCTTTCCTTAAGGATATCGATCGGAATCCGGCCCATTTTGACAGACGGCCGAGCCGATGAACAGGCATGTCCCCAAGCTCGCGCTTGGGAGAGGCCTGGCAATCAGCCGTCCGACTGGAAAGCGGCATTTCCGGGTTGGAATCCCCACGCTTCGAGGAAAGAGACAAAAGGTGCCACCCATAAATCAGAAGGTGCCACCCAGGCCACCTGGTCTTCGCCACCCAGGCCACCTGGTCAAAGTCAATGGCTCTTCCGCCAGGATCCGAGACTTTGGAGCATTTGGAGTCATTTGCCAAGGGTGTGTCGTTCTCACGTTACCGTGTGTCCGTTGGTCACGGCTTCTCCATTGCCCAACCGTAGTGATACGGCGGCAGGTCGATCTTGTTGAACACCTGAATTCTGAAGCCGGCGTCTTGAGCCCAGTTGCGGCATTGCTCGGGGCGTGGGCGGATGTCCATCGATGGCCCGCGCGGGGTGGCCGGATCGTAGTTCCAGTGCATGATGCCAAGCCGCCCACCCTGCGACAGGATGCGATACGCTTCGCGCAGCAACCCGTCCGGCTGTTCGCAATGCAGGATGTTGAACAGCATCACGTAATCGACACTGTCTGGCGGCAACCCGGCGCCGTCGGCGACGAAGTCCCGCAGATCGACGCGCACGTTGTTCAGACCTTCCCGTTCGGCCTTGCGGGTGGTCGCTTCGATCATCACCGGCTCGATATCCAGAGCGCGGACGGCGCCTCGAACCATCCGCGCGGCCGGGATGGTGAATGTGCCATAGCCGCAGCCAAAGTCCACAACATCGCCACATGAACCAGTCAGCCCCAGCCTGACCAGCGTCTGCTCTGGCGAGAAGAAGCCCGACCATATCGGCTCGTCCGGCATGCCGCTCTCGCGGGTCTTCATGGCTCACCCCCTGAACGCCAGCACCTGCTCACTCTCTCGCACCCACGGCGACAACTGGGGCATCGTGGATTTGTGCGCGCCCTGGTAGTAAGGATCGCCCTTGCGGATGCCACAGCGGGCTTGGCAAGTGCCGCAGACCTTCACCGTCACGCCGTCCGCGATCAGGTCCTTGGTCATCTGCACCCAATTCTTCGTGGGGCAGGCGGTAGCTCGACTTCGTTTCACCCCGGCGGCTCAGCGCACCTCCGCCGCGGTCTTCGGTTGGGCCAGATAGTCCCGGTCCAGCAGTCGCACGAGGTCGCGGACCAGACCGGAACGCAGTTGGAATCCTATGTGCCCTGGTTGGCTTCGTCAATGGCTGGGGCCAATGCTTCCAGGACTGGTTCACCCTCCGGTCCTTGCGATTGAACGCTTGACGCCTCCCGCGCCGTCGATAGATTAGCCGTTATGGTTCAGCCGCGGCGAGAAACGATGAGAATCCAGGGAGGCGTTTATGGACTCCAGTGACAAAAACGCAGGGCGCCAGGGTGATCGGCCGGACGAGCGCCGGCAGGGCCGCCGGCGGTTCCTCAAGCAGGCGGGGGCGGCGCCGGCGTTTCTGCTCGCTGCCGGGTCCGAGCCCCAAAAGGAGGCCAAGCTGCCGCAGATCCAGCTCGGTCCGCATCGCATCTCGCGCCTGATCTGCGGGGCGAATCCGTTCAACGCCGGCTCGCACCTGTCGGTGTTTGTGAACTGCGAGATGAAGCGCTACTACACGCCGGAGCGCATCCTCCAGACCTTGCGGCGCTGCCACGAGGTGGGGATCAACTGCTGGGCTTCAGGGCGGCAGAACTACGATCTGAACCAGCGGCTGCTCGACGGGGGCGTCAAGATGCACTACCTCGGGGCCGCAACGATGAGCACCTACGCGCTGCTCTCGGAGATGGCCAAGACGGGCGTGATCGGCGTGGCCCATCACGGCGAGACGACCGACAGGCTGTTCAAGCAAGGCAGGCTCGACGAGGCTCGTGATTTTTTCAAACGCGTCCACGACGCGGGGATGTTGGCCGGCGTGGGCACCCACATAGCCGACGTGGTCGATGCGGTCGAGTCGAAAGACTGGGAGGTGGACTACTACATGACCTGCGTCTACGAACGGCATCGCAGCGCGGCCGAGCTGGAGAGACTGCTGGGGCAGGCGCCGATCCCGGTGGGCGAGGTCTATTTGCCGCTCGACCCGCCGCGGATGTTCAAGTCGATCCAACAGACCAAGCGGCCCTGCCTGGCTTTCAAGATTCTGGCCGCCGGCCGGCTTTCCGAACGGCGGGAGTGGGTGGCGCAGGCGTTCCGCGACACGTTCGCGGGGATCAAGCCGAGCGACGCGGTGATCGTGGGCATCTACGACCGCTACAGCGACCAGGTGGCCGAGAACGCCGCGCTGGTCCGCCGCTACGGGACGACCGCCGGCTGAGTAGTGAACCGCTCGCCGCCGACCGAGACAGCGGCAGTGCCGCCGGATCCTTGCTCGGCGCCCCCCACCTCAGGGGTATTGGCATTCTGCCGCAGAAGTCCCGGAAACACGGACGATCTTGGGGGAAAGTCGGTCGGGTTGTCAAGCCCTTTTCCAGAACTCCTGTCTGTTTCCTGCTTCATCTAGTCCTTGCCGCTTCGTCGCTCTACGCGAGGAGGTTGCCATGCAACGCGCAACGGGACCGGGCAAGATCAAGGAGCACGCGGAGCAGACGTATCCTGCGCTGCGGGCGACTCTGTACAACTTCGACTTCGATGACATGCATGAGACACTGCTCAAGCGAGAGCACGTCCAATGGCTCCGCGAGAACGTGGCGACCGTGCTCCTACAGGGAGATGCCTGGGTGTGGATGCGAGGAGCTGCCAGCAAGATCGGCGCCCCCGATTACAACAGGCGATTGTCGCAAAAGCGGGTCGAACGCGTCGCGGGCTTCCTCCGCTCGCAGGGCGTGCAGGATCGGCAGATGCAGCTGAACTGGGTCGGCGAGGATCTGTCGACTTCCGAACGCGAAGACGACGAGTTGGACCGATCGGTCATCGTGCATTGTCAGCCCGAGTTGCCGAAGCCGGTGGAGCCGTCCAAGCCGCCGCCCAAGCCGCCGAAAGCACCGCCGGTCACCGAGAGTTTCAAGATCCGCATGCTTGGCGGTCTGACGATCAGCAGATTCGTGAACACCGCCAAGATCAAGAAGGTGCTCGACCTGCTTAGGTGGAAAGTCGGACCGACGGTCGATATTCTGTTCTTCGAGATCCGCGACTTCAATCATGGCCTGTCCGGTTTTTATGCTTACGGCGGGCTTGGGCTTGGATTGGCGGCTACTGGGTGTCAACGGCTCACAAGGGACCTTCCAATCACTTCATGACCTCCAAGCCGATACTCGTCAGCCAATTTGCCGGGGCGGCGCGATTCACTACAGGGGGCATTGGGCAGCATTCGATGAATTTCCTGTCCATGATGGGCACGCCCAAGGAAGTCAGGAGGGCTAAGAAGGGGCCACCCATATAATAGTCTCGTTGGAAAGCACTACTCTTAAACCAAAACAACACACATATTTATGGGTGGAACCTAAGACTGTCGCCGCCGCGCGCCAGCACCCGAACAGCTAGAAACCTAAAAGGTGCCACCCATAAATCGTAAAAGGTACCGTAAAAGGTGCCACCCATAAACTGGCGAGAAGACGGCGAGCCTTGCGGTCCTGTCAGTGCCTGATCGACTCTGTTTATGGGTGGCAGCCTGATGATTTGTGGGTGGCCCCTATTGGCCCCTATTGAATGCGCCAGAGTCGGCTGCGGCAGATTC
>JAAYCB010000038.1 GCA_012744395.1 Pirellulaceae bacterium | reverse complement strand
CTGCTCCGCGGCCAACCCCTGCTCGAGATGCTCGTTTTCGGCATTGCGCTGGCGGTTGCCGTGGTCCCCGAGGCCCTGCCGGCGGTGGTCACGATTTCGCTGGCCATCGGCGTCCAGCGGATGGTCAAGCGCCATGCCCTGATGCGCCGCCTGCCGGCGGTTGAAACGCTCGGCAGCACCTCGGTGATCTGCTCCGACAAAACGGGCACCCTGACGAAAGACCAGATGACGATCCGCAAGATTTTTTCGGCGGGCCAAATGCTGGAGGTCTCCGGGACGGGCTATGCCGCGGAGGGCGAGTTCTTGCGCGGCGGCTCGGTTGTCGAGCCGCCCGGCTCCGTCAAGCAGCTACTTCGGGCCGGCGCGCTGGCCTCCGACGCGCACATCATCCGCAATCCGTCGGATGGCCTCTGGCAGGTCAAGGGCGATCCGACCGAGGGGGCGCTGGTCGTGGCCGCCTCCAAGGCCGGCTTGGACAAGGCCGACCTCGACAGGCAATTCCCCCGCGTCAAAGAGATCCCCTTCACCTCAGAAACCAAGCGGATGACCACGGTGCACGACGGGGCGGGAGTCGTCATGGCCTGCTCGAAGGGCGCCCCGGAAGTCATCCTCGCGTCTTGCACGCGACAGGCGATCGAACAGGGCGAATCGCCCCTCGACGCCGGGGGTCGGGAGGCGATCATGCAGGCGGGCCGCGCGATGGCGAGCGAGGCCCTGCGAGTGCTGGCGGTGGCGTCGAAGGCGGACCCGCTGCCGGAGGATCCCGAAAGCGAGATGACGTTTCTCGGGATCGTGGGGATGATCGACCCGCCGCGGCCGGAGGCCAAGGCCGCGATCCAGGTCTGCCAGCAGGCCGGCATCCGGCCGGTGATGATTACCGGCGACCACCCGCTCACCGCCCAAGCCGTCGCCGGCGAACTCGGCCTGCTCCAGAACGGCCGCGTTCTCATCGGCGCCGAGTTGGAGGCGATGAGCGAGGACGATCTCGCCCGCGCTGTCGAATGCATCGATGTCTATGCCCGCGTCTCTCCGGCGCACAAGCTCCGCATCGTGGCGGCCTGGCAGGCAAAGGGCCACATTGTCGCCATGACGGGCGACGGGGTGAACGACGCGCCGGCGCTCAAGAAGGCAGAGATCGGCATCGCCATGGGGATCACCGGCACGGACGTGACCAAGGAGGCCGCCGCGATGACGTTGACCGACGACAATTTCGCCTCGATCGTGGCGGCGGTCGAGGAGGGCCGGGTCGTATTCGGGAATATCAAGAAATACTTGATGTACCTGATTTCGTCGAACATCGGCGAAATCGGCTTGATGGCCGGGGCCACGCTGGCAGGCCTTCCCCTGCCGTTGAGCGCCGTGCAGATTCTATACGTCAATCTGGCCACCGACGGTCTGCCCGCCTTGGCATTGGCCGTGGACCCACCCGACGCGGACCTGATGCGCCGCAGGCCGCGCAATCCGCGGACCGGAATCTTCACCCGGCCCGTGGTCACCTTGATGACGGTTGGCGGGGCGTGGTCCACGGTGGTCAACCTTGGCCTGTTCGTCTGGGCGAGGCGGTCCGGCCGCAGCGATGCCGAGGCGATGACGATGACGTTCGTCTCGTTGGTGTTGATCCAGTTCTTCAAGGCATACAACTTCCGCTCCGACCGGCATTCGGTGCTGAATCGGCCGTTTGCCAACAGATGGCTGAACCTGGCAATCATCTGGGAACTGTGCTTGCTGATCCTGATCGTTCACGTGCCCTTCCTTCATGCGCCATTTGGGACGTTCAGCCTGCCGCCGATCGATTGGGCGATCGTGATCGCGCTGGCGTTCACGGTCTCGCCGGTGCTGGAGATCGCGAAATTCCTGGAACGCCGCGGATGGTTCGGAAAACTGAATTGACGCAGGGCCGGGCCTCGCTGCGTCCGACGGCTGCGCGTGCCCTGCCCGCGGCGGCCGCCCGGCTGGCAGGGGGCCATTCGTCTCCAACCCATGCATTCCCCTCAAGCGGCTCTCGGTCCGGCGCGGGGCAGGCCCGCGCGGCTAACGGTTGGTCTGCTTCTCTGCGGACTCTGCCAGCGCCAGGGTCTCGTAGGCCGCCGGCAGCATCGCCGTGGCCAGCCGATCGTCGACCAGATCGGGATGATCCGCCAGGCCGGCGAGATTCGCCAGGCACGTCTCGACCAGCTCGCGTGCCGGCGCGCGGATCGCCTCGCCGGCTCCTCCGCCGCCCGCCTCCAGGGTGGCTTGGGCAAGCTTCAGGCGGATGAATTCCAGCAGCACGCGATGGTGGATCGGCAGCCCGGCGTGCCGCGCGATCGCCGCCTGCTGGCCCGCCAGCGCTTTGGCGAAAAGCTCCCTCGCCTCGGCCGCGCGCCCTTGGTGCCGGCAACACTCGGCCAGTTTCGCCAGGAGCAGCGCCTCGGAGCACGCGTACTTGGGAATCGAGGGGTTGTCAGCGGCCAGCCGCCGCGTTTCCACGAGTGCCTTGCGAAGGTTTTCTTCGGCGCCGGCGTCGGCGATCGGCCTCTGCCAGGGAAACAGGCCGACGTGAACCCAGGCATGGGTGGCCGCCAGTTCGTAGCGGTAGTCGTCGACCTCTGGAAATCCGCTGGAGAGATTTTCGAGAATTGCCACCGCGCGCCGCCGGTCCGCTTGTTCCGCCGCGCCGGTCACCGCTGCGCCCGGCGGCCGCAGGCAGAGGGCGAGAAAGAACCGGTAATCCGGGATATTCGGGTTCTCGGCGGCAAGTTGCTCGAGCAGGCGCACGGCCGCCGCGCGGCACTCGCGGCTCGAGTAGCGGCGGGGCCTCGAGCCGGGCGATCCCGGCGGCGACTCTCCCCGGCGGTCGCCGAGGTCGATCGTGTGTTTGTTGGCCAGGAGGTAGAGGGTGCGGGCCAACTCGAAGCGCGACTCGGCGGGTAGCCCGCGCTCCGGCCCCATCTGCTGGATCACCGCGAGGGCCTTCTGGTGCGCGGCGTAAGCCGCTCCGGATTCGAGACGCGCGGAGTAGATATTGCCCAACTCGTTGTAGATTCGCGCAAGCTCGAGCCGGCATTCCGAATGCCCGGGATTGCCCGCATCGAGCGCGGCAAGTCTGGCAATTGCCCTGGAATATTCCTCTTCCGCCGCATCGAGGTGGCCGAGCCGCTGGCGGATGTCGCCCACCCGGCGGCCGGCGATCGCCGACTGTTGTTGGACGTCGAAATCGTCGCCGGTCTGCTCGGCAAGCCGATCGTAGAAGACGGACAGCCCTTCCAGCAGCGACGCGGTCTCTTCCGACGCCTCGACCTGCATCGCCGCGCGCTGGGCGGAGGGCGATCCGCTCGCCGAGCGGAGTCCCAGGCAAACGCAGAGTTCGCCCGTCCCATCCCGATCCGAGAGAATCCAATACCGGTCGGGCGAAAGTTGCTGGTAAATGTTGTCGAGCACATCCAGAGCGAGTCTCGATGTCGTCTCGGCCCGCCCCAGGGCGGTCATCGTCCGCGCGTAGGCCCGCTGGGTATGCACGTGGGCCGCCGCCGCGGTGATGCCCACGGCGAGAAGCAGGATCGCGGCCAGGGCCGACATGGCCGCCAGGGCCGGGTTCCGCCCGCACCAGCGGAGGGCACACTCGACGGTTGACGCCCGGCGGGCCCGGATCGGCCGTCCCTCGCGGAATCGGCGCAGCTCGTCCGCCAGGGCAGCGGCGTCCCCATAGCGTCTCTCCGGATCGTCCGCGAGGCATTTCAAAATGATCGATTCCAGGTCGCGCGGGATTGCCGGATCGATCGTCCTCGGGCGGGGCGGCTGTGGTGGGTTTCGGCCCGGGGAGAGGCCGCCTCTTGCCGCCGAGTCGTCCAGCGCGGGGCGGAGCACCGCCAGTTCGTAGAGGGTCAATCCGATGGAATAGATGTCGCTGCGGGCGTCCGGCTTGCCGGCGAGTTGCTCGGGGGCGGCATAGCGCAACGTGCCCACCGCTTCGCCCAAGGCGTCGCCGTTCCGACGGATCGGCCGGGCAAGTCCGAAGTCGGCCAGGCAGACCGTCCCCTGCTCGTTGATCAGCAAATTGCTGGGCTTGATGTCGCGATGCAGCGTCCCCTGCCCGTGCGCGTAGGCGAGAGCCTCGGCCACCTGGAGCCCCACGTCTGCCACCAGTCGCCAATGCTCGGCGGACGAAGACGCTCCGCGCGGGCCCGGCCGCGGCGAGCCACCGGACTTCAGCTCGGCGATCCGCTGGTTGAGACCTACGCCCTGCACCAGCGGCATGACGTAATAGTGCAGCCCGTCGTGCTCGCCGACGCCGAAGACGGGGACGATGTTGGTGTGGCACAGCCGAGCGGCGGTCCGCGCCTCGCGGCGAAACCGCAGCACTTCCTTTTCGGTGAGCAACGCGTGCCTGGGAAGCACCTTGACCGCCACGCGCCGATCGAGCGACTTCTGGTTCGCCTCGTAGACGACGCCCATCCCGCCGCGGCCAATCTCGCGGATGATCTCGAAGTCGCCCAAGTGCGGCGGTGGCTCCGCCAGACTGCCGCGACAGATCGCGGCACGGCGACTGGCTTCCTCCTGCCTGCGAAACTGCTCGATCACCGCCACGGTGGGAAAAAGCTGCTCGATCTGCCGGGCGAATTGCGGATGCCGGGCAGCATACTCCGCGATCGACGGAGTCTGGCCGCCGCGCAACCGCGCGGCAAATTCGTCCGCCAATTCTTCCACCGGATCGCGTTGTGGTGCAGAGTCGATCATGGGAGTAAGAGCTGTCAGCAGTCAGCAGTCAGCGGTCAGCCTTGAGCAAGAATCTCCGTTGCGGCGAGACAATCCCCCTCTGACTTCTGATAGCTGATAGCTGATAGCTAACATTCTTGCCCTATCGATGCCCGTCCATTGCCGATTGGAGTCGCGCCAGCGCGCGGAGATAGCGTTTGCTGGCCGCGTACTTGTCGATCCCGAGGATTTCCGCCACCTCGCTGTTGCTCAGGGCCTCCAGATGGCGGAGGACGAGCACCTCGCGATCCGGTTCCGCCAGCTTTCGGAGGGCCGCGTGCATTTCGGCCACCAGTTCGCTCCGCACGGCGCACTGGCTGGGCGAAGTCAGGCTGTCCGGCAGATGCGCGACCAGGGAGGCGGAACTTGCCCCCGCTCCGTCCGCCCGGTGAAAGGCCAATTCCTGCCGCACGTCGCGCATCTGGGCGCCGAGATAACGGCGGTGAATATCGACGAGAACCTGGCTGGTGATCTGGCGGAGCCAGACGAAGAACGGCACGGCCGGTTCCTGCAAGTAGTCGCCGATGCGGCGCGCACTGATCAGGAAGGCCTCCTGGAGGACGTCCTCTCCGTCGACCTTGCTGAGCAGCCGGCCGTCGAGCCTGAGCGTGATCATCCGCAGCAGTTTTTCGCGGTAGCGCGCGAACATCTCCGCAACAGCCTGCGAGCCACCGCTGCGCAATCGGTCCCGTTCCTCATCGCAGTCAAGTCCAACGGCCATTCTCACCCTTTCGGCTCAAGCGGAGTCCGATGGCACAACGTGCACTAGAATCATCACTTAGGGCCGCGTCCGAAAAACTTCCGGAAAACCGTGTCCACACAATGAGCCATTTCACGGTATTCAGTGTATCGCGGTGTTCGCGCCAGGTCGACAGCTACCGGGTAGGGTGGTGCAGAGCGGACCAACCCGATACGGCCGCGCCTCCCCGCCACCGCCACCAGGAACCAAACAACCCCACACAACCAAAAGGCCAGCGACGCCCCACCAAGAGCCGACCACAAGACGGTGCGACGGGCCTGGAGACCCGTCCTACGGAGAACGACGGGCCGGGAGACCCGTCCTACAGCTGGAATAGACCCCCCCCCGCTAAACTAACGTCCCAGGCCAAAAATCATCCCACGAGAGAAGACGCCATGCCCCAAAATCGCCGCGCTCGCGGGTTCACGCTTGTTGAGTTGCTTGTCGTGATCGCGATCATCGGGATTCTCATCGCCCTGTTGCTTCCAGCGGTGCAGGCCGCTCGCGAGGCCGCCCGGCGGATGCAGTGCGCCAACAACCTGAAACAGCTTGGGTTGGCGATGCACAACTACCACTCGGCGCTGAACAGTTTCCCGCCGGGTTTCATGGTGCGAGACCATCTGGGGGCCTCGACGCCGGGGGGGTGGGCCTGGGGGGTGTTCTTGATGCCCTACATCGAACAGAGCGCGCTGCGAGACACGCTGAGCACCACGAAGTACTCGCTCGAGCAGGTGGTCAACGATCCAGCCCTGTTGCCCATGCTTCAGACCGAGTTGCCGGTGTTTTCTTGCCCGTCCTCGCCGATCGGGCCGCTCCGGACCCACAAGGGGAGTCCGAATCCGCAAGTCGCCTCGGCCAACGCCACCTGCTGCCGGGGATTCTTCAGCTTTACCCAGACCACGCATTTGACGAAGCGGAACAACGGCGTGTTCTACGGCGAGAGCGCCACGAGGTTTCGCGATGTAACCGACGGCACGAGCAACACGTTCGCGATCGGCGAGCGGACCGCGTTCGGCGATAACCTGCAAAATGACGGCGCCTGGCCGTCGTGGTGCGGCCCCGGCGGAAGCGGGAAGATGAACACCGTCAGTTCAACCGTGGCAATCCAGTTGAATCATCCGACCAGCATTGACGGATTCAGCAGCCACCATCCCGGCGGGGCGATGTTCTGCTATGTGGACGGCTCGGTCCACTTTATCGCCGAGACGATCAGCTCAAATACCGGGGGGCTAGCAACCGGCAACACGGGTGATCCCAGTCTGTTCGTCCAGGCGGCCGCCCAGGGCAATGTCGGCGTCTATCAGTTGTTGGGTGTCAAGGACGACGGGCAGCCGATTCCTGAGGAGGCCCATTGAGGCGGGGCCCTGCCGAACGGCCGCTCTTGACGTGCCAGCCACGAACACGAACCGCTCTCTGGGGGGGCAAGCAATCTCCGCAGTCCTGCCGATCGTGCAGAGGGGGCGATTGACTTCGGCCCCACGCGGTCTACACTGAGTTGCGCGATTTTTTGGTGACATGGCTAGGAGGCACCATTCGGAAATCGGGTGCGTAGTGTTGGTTAGGCAGGTTTGGCACGGACGGGCGTCTGCGAGGTCGGCTTCGACTCAGGTCTAGCTGGCCAACCGGCCCGTTGGTGCCCCCTCTGGCAGATGGCGCGATCCGCGGCGCCCTGGTGGCAAGAGCCCCCCCCCGCGCCGGCCGCTAGGAATTGCGCCGCCCCCCATTCGGCTGAACTCTAGCGCCCCTATGGCGCGCCAATCCCGCTGGACGCCAGCGCTCGAGGCGCGGCGCGGCGGGCTGCCTCTCGGTCAAGCTGACGATTGTTTGCCGCAGCAAAGAAGGAAAAACCCACATTATGAAGACTGCACACCAAAGGCTTCTCGCCTGGGTTGCCGAAGTAGAGGCGATGTGCCAGCCGGATTCGGTGGAGTGGATTCATGGCTCCAGCATCGAATATGACCGGCTGATGCAGCGGATGGTCGAAACCGGCGCGGCGACGAGGCTGAACCGGAACAGGCGGCCGAACAGCTACCTCTTTCGCAGCGACCCGAGCGACGTGGCGCGTGTGGAGAATCGCACCTTCATCGCCTGCACGAGCCGGGAGGATGCCGGTCCGACGAACAACTGGATCGATCCGGCGGAGCTGAAGAAGACGATGACGGCCTTGTACACCGGCTGCATGAAGGGCCGCACGATGTACGTCATCCCGTTTTCGATGGGCCCGATCGGCTCGCCCCTTTCCCGGATTGGCGTGGAGATCACCGATTCGCCGTACGTCGTGGTCAACATGCAGATCATGACGCGCGTGGGCGAGCGGGTCCTGGAAGCGTTGGGCGAGCGGGGCGAGTTCATTCCCTGCCTGCACTCGGTCGGCGCCCCCCTGGCCGACGGCCAGGAAGACGTCGCCTGGCCATGCGCCCCGATGGAGCAGAAATACATCGCTCATTTCCCGGACGAGAACCTGATCTGGTCGTACGGGTCCGGTTATGGCGGCAACGCCCTGTTGGGCAAAAAGTGCCTGGCGTTGCGAATCGCCTCGAACATGGCGCGGAGAGAAGGCTGGATGGCCGAGCACATGCTGATTCTCCGCCTGATCAATCCGCAGGGCAAGCGATTCCACCTCGCGGCCGCCTTTCCCTCGGCGTGCGGCAAGACGAACCTGGCGATGCTCCAGCCGACGATTCCCGGCTGGCGATGCGAGTGCATCGGCGACGACATCGCCTGGATGAAGATCGCCGCGGACGGCCGCCTGTACGCGATCAACCCGGAGGCCGGTTTTTTTGGCGTTGCGCCGGGCACGAGCATGAAGTCGAACCCGATGGCGATGCGAACCCTCGACGGCAACAGCATTTTCACCAACTGCGCGCTGACCGACGACGGCGACATCTGGTGGGAAGGCATGGACGGTCCCTGCGACCACGCGATCGACTGGAAGGGGGACGATTGGACGCCCGAGTCGGGCAAAGTGGCCGCACACCCCAACGCGCGGTTCACCGCGCCGGCCGCCCAGTGCCCGGTGATCTGCGAGGACTGGGAGAATCCGGCCGGCGTGCCGATCGACGGATTCATTTTCGGGGGCCGGCGGACGCAGGTGGTGCCGCTCGTGACCGAGGCGCTCGATTTTGACCACGGCGTGTTCATGGGGGCGATGTCCGCTTCGGAAACGACGGCGGCAGCGCTCGACGTCGGCCAGAAGCTCCGCCGCGACCCGTTCGCGATGCTGCCGTTCTGCGGCTACAACATGGCCGACTACTGGGCCCATTGGTTCGCAATGGGCGACCGGCTGGGCGCGAAGACGCCGAAAATCTTCTACGTCAACTGGTTCCGAACCTCGCGCGACGGCCGCTGGTTGTGGCCCGGATTCGGCGAGAACAGCCGGGTCCTGAAGTGGATCTGCCAGCGGATCGAGGGCGCGATCGCCGCCCGCCAGACGCCCATCGGCCAGATGCCGCGGGATGGCGACCTCGACCTCGAGGGCCTCGACATTCCAGCCGAGGATTTCGCCGAACTGATGGAGGTGGACAGGCGGGCATTCAACGACGATCTGGATGACGCCGAGGAGTACCTGGCCCGGTTTGGAGACCGGGTTCCCAAGCGGCTCCGTGCTCAATTGGAGGCGCAACGGAAGCGGCTGGCCTGAAACGGCGGGCGCAAGACGCATGGCAAATCTCGGGCCACCGCGGTAGAATTGTGGCGCCGGCAAACGTGCGGCGGGGATTGCGGCGAGGAGGGAGCCGCCGATTCTCGCGGCAAGCGGCGCCACGGGAGGATCCGAGGAAGATCCATGCCGGGCACGGGGGATCGCTCTCCCCGGCGCCCCCCCAGCCAGGATCCGATGATGAGTCACGATGCACAACGTCGCCAGCCCGATTGAAGAACTCGGCGTCGATTTCGCAGCCAGGCCGCTGATCACGGTGCTGGGCGTGAAATACCTTCATATGCGGATGAAGGACGGCTCCGACCTCTACGTGACCCAGCACGGGCATCCGTTCACCAAGTGCCTGATGCCGGAAAACCATTGGGCTGACGACGCCTGGATGAAAGAGCACGGCGCGCGGCTGTCGGGCACCAGCGCGCTGTACCGCGTGAGGACCAAGCAGGTCGAGGGCCAATCCAAGGAGATCATCATCAAGTGGAACCGGATGGGCCAGGACATCCCCGGCGAGACCCAGGCCCTCGATGCCGAGAACGCGGAATTCAACAGCCCCTTCATGGAGTTCAGCCTGCTGACCGAGCTCCGCCAGGCCCGCTACGAATCGCCCGGCGCGCTGCACACCCACCGTCCGCTGGCGATCTACGTGCCGCGGAAGTTCGTAGCCGGCGAACAGCTCGGCCGGCGGCGGCACCGGATGGAGGCGATCCAGCGCAGCCACGACGAAATCGAGATCGACTGGAATCGCAACTACGCGGTGATTTACGAGTGGATGAAGGGCATCGACGCCGTTGAGGCATGCCGCAAGGGGCTGATCGACAGCGCCGCGATCGCCGTCCTGATCCGCCGCGCCAGCGAGGACATGGCGAACAAGGGGTTCATGGTCAGCGACAACAAGCCCCAGCACATCATCGTTCGCCCGAACTCCGATGGCGAACTGGCCAAGGATCGCGCCGGCAAGCCCCTCTACGGCCTGATCGACTTCGAGCTCCTCCGGCGGACGCCCGAGCGGGAGCGGCTGATCCGGGCGAGGAAGCGCCACAACTACCTGATCCGCCAGTCGCGGCGTTTCGAGTCCCAGGAGAAATTCCCAGAGAATCTCACGGCCGTCAAGATCCTCGGCGTGGACTACGTCTATGGCAGGGTCGAAAGCACCAGCGGCGCGTTGTGGGTCGTGGGCAAAGACCCGGTGCTCTTCGAGTACTTCCTGCCCGAAAAATGGCGGCGGACCCCGCGCACCAAGATCAGCGCTTCCCAGCAGGTCTACGAAACGACGACGATCGACAGCGTCCGCCTCGTGTGGCGGGTCTCCCGCGTCGGCCAGATTCCCGACGCCGACCCGTTCGTGATCCGCGAAGGGCGGATTCTCCAGCACGGCTACAACAGCCCCTTCGAGGAATTCGCCATCGCCCTGGAACTGTCGCAAAAGGGGATCGAGACGACCTATCCCCGCGCGATCTACATGACCGGCCGCCGCTCGACCGTTTCGCCCTCGCTGGTCGATGACAGCCGCTACGAGAACCATGCCCAGTTTCTGACCGCCGAGGGGGAATCGATCCTCAGCCGCCACCACGAGTACTTGTCCATCTGGGGCTACTGGAACGGCCCGGACGAGGCCCTGGCCGCCAGGGACGAGCCGATGTACAGGGGAATCGACGCCCTCTCGGCCTACCGCGAAGGGCGGCTCACCAAACGCGACTACTTCCGCGTGATGCGGGCGACGAAACACCGCCTCGCCAGCGCGGGCATCGAGGACCTCAGCCTCCGCGGCAATCACCTCCTCCTCTCCATCGACCGCGGTCAGAAGCTCGCCACGGACAAGCACGGCTTGCCGCTGGTGCGAATCTGCAACTTCGAGCTGCTGAAGAAGGTCTAGCACGGTATCCATGTTTGAGGTCACAGCCGCCCTCAAGCCAATCGTAACCCGACGCGTAAGCGAGGACGGCTAACCCGAGTTGGCCCCGCTTACCAGTCGCGTTATAGCCTCGCCGACGCGTCGGGTTGTGACGGTCCGCGGCACATCGGAAAATCGCCGGCTCGTGATCCCGGCCTAACGTGCGCAAAAACCGGAGGGCGGACTGGTTGCCAGTCTTGTTCCAGAAGCATGATCGTTCTCTGCTTACGCCGAAGGCCCTGCTCCAAACATCCGTCCCGGCCTACGGCACCGCCCGGCCACCCAGTTCCGGCGTCGCGGGGCTCTTTCGCTTGGGCAACGACGGCAGGAACATCGGTGTCTGCGAGCGGTAGCGGTCGTAGTCCGCGCCGACATGGCGGACCAGGTCCCGTTCCTCGAGCGTGACGCCGACGAGGATGTATCCGGTGAGCAGAAGGGCGAGCGTCAGATGCCCCACCGTCATCACCGGTGTTGCCCAGACGGCAATCAGGAACCCGACCATCAGCGGGTGCCGCACAATTCGGTATAGCGACCGGACGGCAAAGGGGGGATGCGCGTAGGGGCGGTTTCGAAAGTAAAGAAAGACCTGCCGCAGTCCGAACAGGTCAAAGTGGTCGATGATGAACGAAGCATACAGGACGATCAACCAGCCGAGGAAGAACAGCCCGCTGAGCGCAGCGGCCGCCACGGGTTGCTCGACCTCCCAGACGATCGCCGGCATCGGCCGCCATTGCCAGAAAAGCAGAGCGAGGATCAGGCTGCTTGCAAGGACGAAGGTGCTTCGCTCGACCGGCTTGGGGACGAACCTGGTCCACCACGACTTGAATGCCGGCCGCGCCATGACGCTGTGCTGCACGGCGAATAGGCCGGCCAGCCCGAGGTTGATCAACAGCGCCTGCCCCAAGGGAGAAGGCGCGCCCGAGTCGATCGACTTGGGAACCAGCATGTTGCCGACAAAGCCGATCATGTAGAGAAACACAGCGAAGAAGGCGCCGTAAGCGGCCAACCCGTAAATCAAAGCGATCACGCGACCCATGGTCTTCAACTCCGCGGCGGGGGAATGGTGGATGGCTTCGCCCTTGGTACCGATTCACAACGCCGCTGCCACGGGACGCAGGCGGAGCCGTTTTCGGAATCGTAGGGAGATTACGGGTGACGGCAAACCCGTCTGAGGAAGGGTGTTTTGTAGAGTCGAGGCGTCGGAAGGCTCAATTCAGGGGGTGTCCATTCCGGAGCGTTCCAGCGACAATTGCCACTGGGGCTGATGACTTGAACTGCCAGTATTCAAGGGAGCAGAACGATGAACCGCCGCGATTTCCTCGCCACTGTCGCCGCCACGGGCGCCCTGTCGGTGCTCGATCCCGCTTACCTTGCCGCGAAAGAGAGGATCGCCGCCGGAGAGTCGCCCGAGCGGCCGGTCCCTCGACGGCGGTATGGCCGCGCGGAGGACAAGCTCTCGATCATCGGTTTTGGCGGCGTCACGGTGAAAGACGTGGCACCGGAGACGGCGGCCGACTATGTGGCGGAGGCCGTTGACCGAGGGGTCAATTACTTCGACGTGGCCCCGACCTACGGCAACGCCCAGGAACGGCTCGGGCCGGCTCTGAAGCCTTATCGAGACTGGTGCTTCCTGGCCTGCAAGACAACGGAACGAGACGCTGCCGGTTCGGCCAGGGAGCTGGAGGAATCGCTCAGACTGCTCCAGACCGACCACGTGGACCTCTACCAGCTCCATGCGATCACAACGCTGGAAGACGTCGAGAGAGTCTTCGCCCGGGGCGGCGCGATGGAGACCTTCGAGAAAGCCAGGCGGGACGGCAAGACGCGTTACCTCGGTTTCTCGGCCCATAGCGAAGAGGCGGCCCATGCCGCCCTCGACCGGTTCGACTTCGATTCGCTCCTGTTCCCGTTTGGATTCCCGATCTGGCTCCAGGGGGGGTTCGGCCCATCGGTCCACAAGCGAGCAAGCGAAGCCGGCAAGGGCATCTTGGCGATCAAGGCCATGGCGCATCAGAAGTTGCTCGCGGGCGCCAAGCGGAGCGGACGCCGATGGAACAAGGCCTGGTACGAGCCGTTTGACGAACTCGACAAGGTCGCCCTGGGCCTCCGGTTCACCCTGCACCTGCCCGTTGCGGCGATGATCCCGCCCGGCCACTGGGAGTTGGTCGAGATGGCATTGGGTCTGGCCCAATCAGGGGCCCTGGTTCCGCTGAACGAAAACGAGCGCAAGACAATCGAGGAGATCGCCCGGAAATCCGCGCCGATTTTTTCCCGCCACGCGTGACGGCTTGCCGCTCAGGAGGGTTCGCGGCGGACGCGTCGGAGCGAGCGCTGGACTTATTCCCCCGTTGCGCAGCCAATGAGAATGCCGCGGCGGCTTGTGCCACATTTCCCGGGTAACCCGCTCGAAAGGTCGGGCTTCTGCCAGGTCGACGGTGATCAGGCCGGAAAAGGGTGCAAATCAGCTCGTCGTGCGAGAGGATGGATCGCAGCGCCATTTCCGGGCCCGCGCGTCGTTCTCCTTCTTGGCGCCCGAATCAGAACTGCCCTGCCTCGACGGTGAGGCGAACGAGTCCTTGCTCCGCGCGCGGAACTTCATTGCGATCCTACTCCGCCGCATAGACGACTTTGCCGTCGATGATCGTATACTCAACGCGCGTGGAGAGAATCCGCTCCGCCGGGCAGTTCCGCAGGTCTTCCGATAGCACGACGGCGTCGGCGAGCTTGCCGGGCGCGAGGCTGCCTTTGAGGTTCTCTTCGAATGCGGCCCAGGCTGCATCGATCGTGTACGACCGCAGGGCCTCCTCGCGGGTCATGCATTGTTCGGGGAAGAACGTGGCGCCGCCGGCGAACCGCCGCGTGACGCTGGCATGGAAGCTGCCGAGCGGATCGACGTCTTCGACCGGCGTGTCCGTGCCGTTGATCACCGTCGCGCCGGAATCGAGCAGACTCCGCCAGGGATAGGCGCCTTCGCGCGATCGTCTCTTGCCCAGCCGGTCGATGACGAAGACGGCGTCCGAAGTGCAGTGGTTTCCCTGCATCGCCGCCACGACGCCGAGCTGAGCGAAACGCGGAATATCGTCGGGGTGGAGGTGCTGGGCGTGCTCGATCCGCCAGCGCCGGGACTGTTCGCTGGGATAGGCGGTAAACGCCCGCTCGTACACGTCGAGCACCTCCCGGTTGGCCCGATCGCCGATCGCGTGCGTGCAAAGCTGCATTCCATGCTCCGCCGCCAGCCGAGCCGTCTCGCGAAGTTGGCCGATCGGAATCAACTGGAGCCCGCGGCCCTCGGGCAGGTCGTCGTACGGCTCGAGAAGCCACGCGCCGTGCGCGCCCAGAGCGCCGTCGATCAATCGCTTGATCGCGCGCACCGTCAGGAAACCGCCGCCGGCTCCAATCATGCGATAGTCCGGCAATCGCTTGGCCAGCCTCTCGTTGCTTTCCGAAATCATTACCCAGAGGCGGATCGGAAGCCGGCCTTCTGCGGCAAGCCGCCGGTAGCGATCGATCCGGTCGAAGGACGAGCCCGCGTCGTGAAAGCTCGTGATTCCTTTTCTGAGACACTCTTCAGACGCCAGCCGGATCGCTTCGTCGATCTGGCCGTCCGTCTTGGCGCCGTAGTCGGCAACGCGCCGCACAAGGCCCTGGGCCATTTCGCGAAAGACGCCCGTCGGGCGGCCATTCCGGTCATGCAGAATCTCGCCCCCAGCCGGACTCTTCGTCTCCGCGCCGACGCCCGCCAGTTCCATCGCCTTGGCGTTTGCCAGGCTCATGTGGCCGCTCGCGTGGGTCAGCAGCACCGGATGGGCCGGCACCGCCCGGCTGAGGTCCGTGTGAACCGGATAGCCTTCGACCTGCGGCTCGACGGGCGGATTCCACCTGGCTTGATGCCAGCCTCGCCCAACGATCCATTGGCCCGGCGGCCGGCCGGCGGCCGCCCCGCGGACTTGCTCGACGAGCTCGTCCCAGTTGGCCGCCTTGGAGAGGTCGAGGATCATCCTGGATTCACCGAGGGCGAGGAAATGGCCATGGCCTTCGATGAACCCTGGGAACGCCGTCTTGCCGGCGATGTCGACCACTCGCGTGTCCGGGCCGATGTGGCGCGACACCTCCCGCTTGGAGCCGACGGCCAGGATTCGTCCCCCGCGGCACACCAGGGCTTCCGCGGTGGGGCATGAATCGTCGAGCGTGACGATCAGGCCGCCGCGGAGTACGAGGTCGGCTTTCTCCGCGGCAATCGCTCGAGGAGCCCCGATTGCAGGCATCAGGACGATCAATGCCAGGAGCCGTGTCATCGTGGCAGCCGCCGGGATTGGAAGCGGATGAACCTAGGAGGCCACTTCCTCCATGGCCGCCAGCAGCGCCGCGATTCCCTTGGCAATATCCCCCACCCGGTCGTCGCCCGCTTCGCGTTCGAAGATGTAGTCGCCCTCGTAGCCGGCCTCGGCCAGGATTCGCACGAAAGCGACCCAATCGATCTCGCCCGTTCCGACGACCACCTCTTCGCCCCACTGGCCCTTGACGGCGGGCCGCCGGGCGTCTTTGACGTGCACCTGTTGAACGTGGGAGACGAGTTTCCGCAACGCTTCGATCGGTTCGTCCATATCGTAGAGGATCAAGTTGGCGGGATCGAAGTTGACCGTCACGTTGCTTGCGCCCCGTTTGGCCAGCTCGCCGAGGAACGCCAGGAGCGTATCGGCCG
>JAAYCB010000366.1 GCA_012744395.1 Pirellulaceae bacterium | reverse complement strand
GTCGTGGCGGGATTGGCCCAGATCCTCAAGCCGCCGCCGGCGGGCTACATTCCGCCGGGCACGCCGCCCCGACCGGCGGGCAGCGCCCCGGAGAACATCGACTTTTCTCCCGGGCAGATGCTCGCCACCTGGCAGTTCTACGTGCTCTGGTTCATGTACGCCTGCGGCGCGGGCGCCGGGCTGATGATTATCTCCAAAATGGCCAAGATCGCGTCGGCCCAGGCCGGCATCGAGTTGGGGTTCATCCTGGTGGCCGTCCTGGCGGTTGGAAACGGCGCCGGGCGGATCGTGACCGGGATCGCCTCCGACAAGATCGGACGAAAGGCCACGCTGTTGATCTGCTTCGCGCTGCAAACGATTCTGATCCTCCTCCTGTCCCAGACGGCCGAGGGCTCGCTGCTGGCCAATGCGGTCGTGCTGGCCGTGGTCGCGGCTCTGATCGGGGCGAACTACGGCGCGAATCTGGCGCTCTTCCCGTCGTTGACCAAAGACTACTACGGCCTCAAGAATTTCGGGGTGAACTACGGGCTGCTCTATACGTCCTGGGGGGTCGGCGGCTTCATGCTGGCGCTCTTGGCCGGCAAGGTTTACGACAAGACGGGGAGTTTCAATTTCGCCTACTATTGTTCGGCGGCGCTGCTGATCGTCGCGGCGGCCGTGACATTCCTCGTCAAACCGCCCTGTCGGCTGCAAGAGGAACCAGCGGCGTCGCCCGAATGACGCGGATCGCCGGTGACGGATAAAAGACGAACATCAAATCAGGTCGGGCAACTTGCCCGAAGCGCCGCAGGGCGCGATGAGATGGAGTTGAACATGCACGCAGTTTTGGTGGATGGGCAGCAGTCGCTCGTCTGGAGCGAAGTGCCGGAGCCGGTCCTGAAACCCGGCGAGTTGCTCGTTGACGTTCATGCAGCCGCGTTGAATCGCGCGGACCTGTTGCAGCGCGAGGGGAACTATCCGCCGCCGCCGGGTTGGCCGGCGTGGATGGGATTGGAGGTCGCCGGCATTGTCCTGGAATCCCCGCCCGGCAGCCGCTGGAAGGCCGGAGACAAGGTCTGCGCACTGCTTGGCGGCGGGGGATATGCGGAACGGGTTGCCGTCCCGGCGAATCTCGTCATGCCGGTTCCGGAGGGCCTGTCGATGGTCGAGGCCGCGGCAATCCCGGAGGCATTTGCCACGTCCTATCTGAACCTCTGTATCGAGGCCGGCATGCAGGCGGGGGAGCGCGTTCTCATCCAGGCGGGAGCAAGCGGTCTGGGTATCGCTGCGATCCAGTTGGTCAAAGCGCTGGGCGGCGAAGTGATGGCGACCGTCAGCACCGCTGAAAAGGCCGACTTCGTCCGCAAGCTCGGCGCCGACATCGTCGTCAACCGCACGGTCGACGACCTCGGCGCGGCGATGGACGAGCACCCGGTCGACATTGCCCTGGATTGCATCGGCGGCCGCGGACTTGGCAAGCAGATCGAGAAGATGGCCCGCGGCGGGCGCTGGATCGTGATCGCCACGCTGGGCGGTGCAATCACGGAAATCAACATGAACACGTTTTTCATGCGGGGCCTCAAGCTGATCGGCAGCACCCTGCGGAGCCGTTCGCCCGCGATGAAGGCGGAGATTCTCGCCCGCCTCGAACGGACTCTCTGGGACGCGTTGTCTTCCGGGGCGATCAAGCCAGTGATCCACAAGACGCTGCCGATCCGCCAGGCAGAAGAGGCCCAGGCGATCCTCCAGCGCCGCGAGAACATCGGCAAGGTGGTATTGACGGTCAAGAACAATGCACCGCGGCGTTCACCGGCCGGCGAAGTGAAGCCAGGCCGGGCGCTCCCGGATTCCGATACGGATTGAGCCCCTGGAACCGGTCTTCGCTCGCGGCGATGTCCTCGACGGGCGGATGGCGTCCTCGCCCGCGCCCAAGTCCGGCGGCCGCGAGATGATCGCCGCCGTCAGTCTCTCTCCTGCACGACAAAGATCCTCGCCGCCTGGGCGGGGACTCTCACTTCCAGCACGCCTTCGTCGAGCGGCAGGCTCTTGTTGCCGTCGTACAAGTCGAGCAACTCCGCGCCGGCCAGTTCGCTTGCGACGCGGAGCCTCAGCTGGCGGTCTTCCCGGCTGTGATTGAGCACGACCAGGCCATTCTCAAAGAAGCGGTGGGCGATCTGTTCCGCCTCCCGGCACGGCCCGAGACCACGGCCAAGATGGACCCGGTTGAGGAATTCCACCTCCGTCTGAGCAAGGTCGGCCCAGAGGATGAAATCGACGAGCCGGGCGGAGGCGAAGGCCCAGAACGCATCGTCCTTGATGTTGTGGCGCCGGGGATCGAGGAAGGCCAAGGCAACGATCCGCCGGCCGGCCTCCAGATACCACTGGTTGGCCTTGGCTTTCGCCTTCACGTCGCTCCAGGTGTGGCGTCTTCCCTCCCAGGCCCAACTGAAGATGAACGACTCCCACATCGCGCAGTCGCCGGCGGACTGCCAGGGATCGCCGATCCCGGAGTTGAGGATCACGATCTTGTCTTCACCATAGCTCTTGACCAGCGCCCGGACGGCTTGGAGAAAACGGCCCCAAGCGTAGTCGTGCGAGGCGTTCGGGAACAGGTGCTTGTGGACGTAGGGTTCGAATTCCGGGTTGCGGAGATGGTTGAATCGCGGGGCGAAGCAGGGGGGCCGCCGCCCGCAGTTGTCGATGAAAACGCCGTCCGCGCCCAAGTCCATCATCTTCTTCACGTAGTCGAGCGAGAGCCTCCAGTAGCTCGGGCTGTTGGCGCAGGTCCGAAAACGGTGCAGGCGGTCCGTGCCGTCCATGCCGGTGTGGACCCAGTGCCCGGCGGCGTCCTTGATCAGAATCTCCGGATGCTCGAAATAGGAAACGTCCTGGTCCGCGTAGTCCGTGTGGATGCACATGAAATGGACATAGGGGACTGCCTTGATTCCGTGCTCGTGGGCGAGCCGGAAGGCGTCGGCGCTGTGGGGAACGTGGGAAAGGAGGGGTATTCCCCGCACCCGTTCGGCGTCGATTCCCGACACCTTCTCCACCGGGTGGTAGTTGGCGACCAGCATTTTCCGGTAACCCGACCTCGCTCTGACAATTCGGGTCACCGGGGTGTCCTTCAACAGGAATTCATGCCCCTTCCAGACCGCCGCGGAACTGGTCACGATTTCCGCATCCCGAATCCATTCCGGCGCCGGTTCCAGCCGATCGGCGGCCGGCGGGATGTGCAGTCCATACTTCTCCGCCAAGCGCTCGTCAATCGCGGTGTCGTCGGCCGCTTTGCCCGGCAAGTGGAGAAGCAGGGAAAGCAGCAAGGCCAGGAGATTCGTCCTCATGCAAAGCATCGGTCGGTCCTTGTCGATTTGGCGGCAGTCCAACTATTTACACCTCGCGGCCGGCGGATAGGGCCAAGTTTCGCGGCCAGACCGGGCCACGTCAACCGCCGGTGGGCAACGCGGGCAGCGGGTCCGGAGTGTTTGACAGGCGGGCGCTCGTGTCGATAATGCGAGGTTGTGTGGCGGCGCGCTATCAGACTCTATGATCAAAGTCAAGGATGCAAAGAAGATCGAGCGGTATGTTTACCCGGACAGGTATGGCGTGCACCGGTCGGGGACGCTGGGCGATCACCGGGAAGGGGTCAAGAACCTGGCCGCCCTGATCAGGCTGAGGGTGATCGAGGAAGACGCCTGACCCGTATTCTCCGCCGACGGCGAGCTGCCCGATGGGAACCAGCCTCCGTAGACCATGCCTGGTACCGTCATCGAGACCGCCGGCTCGATGTTGCGGCGCCCAGGTTTACGGGACCGGAATAACTGGCGGAACTCTGGAATAGATTGGCTGGAGAGGAATCCCGCCCCGTATCCCGCCGCTTACCCCGCCGGGTAGATTTTATCTAGAACCCCGCTTC
>JAAYCB010000365.1 GCA_012744395.1 Pirellulaceae bacterium | reverse complement strand
GAAGCGGGGTTCTAGATAAAATCTACCCGGCGGGGTAAGCGGCGGGATACGGGGCGGGATTCCTCTCCAGCCAATCTATTCCAGAGTTCCGCCAGTTATTCCGGTCCCGTAAACCTGGGCGCCGCAAGGCCGGCGCAGGGCTTGTTCCTTCTTCTTGTTTGTCCAGTCTGTTATGCCAGCAGATTCAGAGACCTTGAAGCCGGTTATCTGAGACTACATCCCGTCAAGCCTGGCCGTCGTAGGGCCGCCATGGGACTTGTAGTCTTCGAAGACGGCACGGTTTACATTTCCGGTCATAACAATGGCGGTAAACGCATCGGCTACAAACTCGAGCTTGTTCTGACAGGCGTATTGGCTGAGCTGCGCAGCGCTGTCCGGCGGCGCCTTGCCGGATGCGGAAGAGGGGTCCTTTCCGGACCAAAACAGGTTCGGCGACGTACGCATGTGAAGCACGTGGCCAAGTTCGTGGATGATAACCGCGGTGGCCTTCTGCTGCTTTCTGAAACCGTCGGCAACCCCCTTTGGGCCCAAGTTGGGCTTGTATTCCTGAAATATCTTGGGGCCGAGGAAGACTTGGATCTTCTCGCCACCGTTCACGTCGCCCATGAACGCTACGTTCCGCACCCCGTCCTGTGCAGAGATGACGACATCGATCGACTCCGGCAACCTGAAGCCGAGGTCGTTAATCTTCTTCAACGCCGTCTTCAAAGCCTCGATTTTACTCGCACGCTCGGCATCCCCCACTTCATAGCTGCAACTGACTTCCACGCTGCCGACTCTGAAATATTCAGTTGTCAGAGACTTCGTCTTACTATACTCCTTGCGCGCCTGTTGCCCCTCTATCTTCAGGAAGTTCTTGACCTGGTCGGCTCCGTACAGGCGCTGGCCGCCTGCGTTTGAGAGGCTTTTCCCTCCCGCTCTTGACGCAAGCGCTTTTCTGATGGTTGCCTGATCGCGACTTCTGGGTTCACTTCGATCGGCACAGCGACTCCGCCGGTCGCTCAAATTACTCGCCATCCCGAGAGACTCGAAGGCAGCGGTTGCCGGCTCGCTACTTGACGGACTCCTGCTGCGACCCTGGCGCGTCTCTCGAGACGGAGCCCTCGGCCGCGCCGCGGCGGGCGCTTGGCCGTCCGGCGTGTTGGGCCGGGAAACCAACGTATTGAGCTTCGCGGTCTTCGCCTTGCTGCCTGGAGGCTTCGTCGGCGACGAGGAGTACCGACGACCGACAGGGACTTGCCGCCCACTCGGGGTCGTCTTCGACAATGACTCGGCGCGCGGAGGCGCCCGCGGAGGCCGGGTGGCGGCGCCCCACGCTGGTTCGCACACGCAGACCGCCAAGAAGAGGACAAGTACCGTTGTCCGCACGGTTGCGTACATCGGTCGGCTCCTCTTGTTCGGCTAGTGACGCAGTTCCAAATCCTCGTCACCAGCATGGTAGGGTTGGTGATTGCGATAGGCGTCCAGCCGCTGCTGTAGCTGTCCCAGTTGGTCCTCGGGACCGATCGCAACGGCCTGTTTCTGCCGGGCCACGGCGTTTTCGAAATCCCTCGCTTCGGCGCAAGCGGCCGCGTAGGCGTCGAGACAGAACCAGTCCTTCCAATCGGTCAGGACACCGGCGCGCTCGGCATATTTGACGGCTTGCTTCCCGTCGCGGAGTTTCGAATCCGGGCAGGTACCCAACAGCCAGGCACACCGTGCGAGCAGGTCGTCGTCTTCTGGCGACGCCTGAATTGCCCGCTTGTAGTCGTCGATCGCCGCCGCGAAGTCGTCGCGGGTTTCGTAGAGGACCGCCCGGCCCACCAGCGCTTCGCGGGCGCGCTTGCCTCCGGCATCGATTACGGCGGTGTAGTCGGCCAGCGCATCCTCGTCGTTCCCGAGCACGTACAACGTCTGACCGCGCGTCAACAGGGCGGTCTCGTCGGCCGGTTCCTTTTTCAGTACGGCACTTAAGTCGGCCAGCGCGAGCTCGTACTCGGCGATGATAAAGAACGCCCGGCCCCGGGCCCTTCGCGCCTCGGGATCGTCGGATTCCACGATCTTCCGCGTGAACTCGGCGAGGGTCTCGTCGACGGACGCGCCGGAATCGCCGCCGCGTTGCCGGTGCACTTCGGCCCGGTCCAGGTAGAGTTCCAGCCGGTCCGGTTCGAGACGGATCGCCATTCCGAGGTCGGCGATGGCCGCATCACTCTCATCCAACGCCTGCCACGAAAACGCCCTCTGCCGGTAGATATCGGCATCGAGCTGGTTGAGTTCCATCGCCGCGGTGAAGTCGAGCACGGCCTCGTCGTCCCGCTTGATGGCCTGGAACGCCGTCCCCCTGGCGAGGAAGGCATCGGGGCTCTCTTTGTCGAGGTCCAGCGTTCGCGAGAGGTCTTGGATCGCTCCTTCGAAGTCCTCGACCTCCAGCCGCGCCAGCCCACGATTGAAGTAGGCCATGGCGAGCTGGGAGTCTGACTCGATCGCCGCGGAATAGGCGGCGATTGCCTCCTCGAATCGGCCGGCTTGTTGGGCGGCAACGCCCTTCTGAAAAGACTCCTCAGCAGAGCGGCCACAACCGACTGCCCCGAGCAAAGCGAAGAGGATGCACGTCCGGTACATCACTCCCTCGTCTCGTTGTATCCATTTACCAACCCGGCAAATGCTCGGCTCACGGGACTCCGGTTTGAAGAACATGGGAACCAACCACCATTCGCGCGAGGCAGCCGAGACTCATCCTTAGCAAACCGCTGCGCTTTCTCTTATCACCACGTATCACAGATGTCAAGACCCCCGACGGGGCTACAATTCCCAGGCCGAGATTGAGGCAAGAGAGATAGGCTGGGGGCGCGAATTTCTTCGCGTTGAATCCACCCACTGGTAGAGAGGGCGCAACTGCACTAGGTGGCGGACACCCGAGAAAATTAGCGGACTTCTTCGAGAGGGATAGGGCTGCCGACTACACTCCCTCATTCGGGTGGATCTCGGAGTAGACAAACCAAGTCCTCCAGCCGATACAAACGGTTCGGATTGATCAGGCGACGGGCCCGTCGCCCGACGCCGGCCCGCGCGACGCTGCTTGGTACGCCACATCGTTCCGCACGCCTGGATTCGAACTCGGCCGCCGCATCTATCTCTACCCCAGCCGCTCCGTAGGGACCGTTGTATCCCGGGCTGTAGTCCGGTAAGAACGGGAAACTCCGCGACCGAATCGTATTCGTCAAAGTCAAGGGAGCATGAGTCGTCAAACATGGGAGCTCGAGCGTCATGGTGTACAGACTGACCAGGCGGGAATTTGTGCGAACGGCGGCGGCGGCGACCGGGGTATTGGGCGGCATGGCTCACGGGGGCCGGGGCGCGGCCGCGGAAGCCAATCGGCCTGCCGCCACGGGGCAAGGCGATCCGGCGGCTCGATCCAGCATGAGGATCGACTCCCACGCCCACGGCGTGTACAGAGGAGAACCCGAGGCCATCCGCGAGTACGTTGCCGAATGCTGCAAACGCGGAGTCGAGCGGATCGTGCTGATCCAGTCCGACGAAACGCTGTTCGACACCTATGCCCGATGCCCGGAGTTCGTGATTCCGGTGGCCCAGGTAGATATCGACACGATCAAGCCCGACGAGATCAGCCGACTCATCGAGCGCGGCGCCAAAGGGATCAAGTTCATCGGCCCCATGCACTCCTACGGGGCCGACGTCTATTCCGGACGGGAACCTCGACGCGGCCTCGGCCGGCAAGCTGTGTTTCGGCTCGGACGCCAGTTACTTCACCCCGGGCAGCCACCAATTCACGGATTACATCGCCTTCTATGAGCGCTTCTTTGACCGCGTGGGCATGCCCGCCGACCTGCGCGCCAAGATCAATCGCGGCAACGTCCTGCAACTGTTTGGCCTCAAGGCATGACCTGGAATTAAAAGCGGCGGCCGGCGCCGCGGCATTGGGGGGCGGGGCCCGCGGGGGCCGGGGCGCGGCTGCGGAGGCAGTCACCGCCATGTTGTGGGCCCAGCGGGCCGGTTTGTGCCGGAAGGACGTCCAATGCCTGGCGCTATTGCGTGCGGCAGCTTGCGGCCGTCTCGTACATCGCGATGATGTTTTCCACGGGCGCGTCGACCTGAATGTAGGTGTGAGAGGGTCCCAAGACGTAGCCGCCATCGCGGCCGAGGACGTCGACCAGCCGTTTCACCTCGTCGGCGACGCGTTGCGGCGACCCGCTGCTGAGCACCCGTTGAAGATCGACTCCCCCATAGAAACAGAGGTGCTTGCCGAAGTCTCTCTTCAGGCCCGCGGGTTCCATCCCCCGCGCGCGGGTCTGGACGGGCTCCAACATGTCGACGCCGGAATCGATGATCATCGGCAGCAGCGCCCGAACCGACCCGCAAACGTGCAGCAGGAACCTCTTGCCGTGCCGATGGGCCTTCGCCACGGCCTGCCGCAGGTAGGGCGCCACGAACTCGCCAAAAGCGCTGGGGCTGAACAGGGGCCCCGCCTGCGAGCAATAGTCGTCGCACATGTAGATGATGTCGATGCCGCTGCCGTGCGACTCGAGCAGCCGGTCGAGCGCCGCCAGACTCACTTCGCTGATCTTCTCGAGGAGATGCCTTGCATAGTCCTTGCGTGTCGCGAAGTCGATCATCAGGTTTTCCATTCCCCGCAGATAACAGGCAACATGGAACGCGCCATGCGTGAAAACGCCGATGACGGCCCGATCGCGGTGCACCTCGGCTTCCGCGGGAAAATGCGAGAAGTCGAAGGTCTCGGGAGCCGGCCACCGGTGCCGCCCGATGTCGCCGACGCCGTCCCTTCCGGCAAGAGGGCTGTGGACCAATTCGTCGTAGCTGCCGCCGCTGTATTGCGTCACGCGCGTCCGATATCCCCACACGGACGTCTTTTCGATCTTGCCCTGCTCCGATTCGAGATACTTGAAATTGCCGGGCAGGATCATCCACGTGTCGACGTTGAGGCGGTCGAAAAGCGCCTCCTTGCTCTCGATGCCGAAGTGCCGGTAAAGCGCGTCATAGACCTCCGCAACGGCATCGAACGTGATGGGAACGCGGTCGGTCGTGCGGTGCTCCACGGCGGCCAGCACTCGTTGTTTGCCCAGTTCCACGCCGTCACCCCCTTGCCGAATCGGCTCGCTCCGGCCGTCCACGCCGCGCTCAACTTGCGTTCACGCGCGACCATAACGCCGTTAATGCGGCGCCACAGAATGCCGCCAGGCACGTCAGCACGGCGGCGGGAAGCCATTCACGGTAGATCCAGTAACCAGCAGCGAACAATGCGCTGTACACCGAAGCGCACCCGAGGACCATTGCGATGATTCCGGCGGGCACGCTCCATCTCTCCTCCGACGATTCGACGTCGTCGCCGGCTGCGCGAGCCTGTTGAACGACGGCCCGCCAGCCGGGCCCGCCGGGCTTGATCAGGCGGCAAAAACGCCGCAGCGTCGCCTCGTCAGTCGGCCTGGTCACAAGCGTGACGAGCGTCCACGAAGCCGTCGTGACGGCCACGCCGACAACCAGTCTCTTCCAGTCGGCAACATCGGCATGGCAGAAGAACTCGAAGTAGACGGCGACGGCAAACGAGACGATCATCGCCGCCAGCTCGCTGAGCGCGTTGATTCTCCACCAGAACCAGCGAAGGATAAACAGCAGGCCGGTACCCGCGCCGATTTGCAGAATCACGTGAAAGGCCTGCACCGCGTTGTTGAGGCACAGGCCAAGAGCGCTTCCGAGAACCATCGTCAAGAGCATCGCCAGCCGCCCGACGAAAACCAGCTCTCTCTCGCTCGCGTCGGGCCGGGCGAAACGCCGGTAGAAGTCGTTCACCACGTAGGACGAACCGAGGTTCAAGAGGGTCGACAACGTGGACATGTGCGCCGCCATCAGCGATGCCAGGATCAGGCCCCGCAGCCCGCCGGGCAGCAGCGTCATCATG
The DNA here is from genome assembly GCA_012744395.1 of Pirellulaceae bacterium. GTDB lineage: Bacteria > Planctomycetota > Planctomycetia > Pirellulales > Thermoguttaceae > JAAYCB01. The sequence continues at coordinate 2,524 of JAAYCB010000365.1, read as the reverse complement.
GCCGGGTAGGCCAGGTCGTGCCTCATGACCCCCGAGTCGACGTGAGGAAATGCCGCCTGGAGCGACGGGAGATCGGGAAACACCACGAGCGAGCAAAGAGCGACGAGAATCCACGGCCACGGGCGCAATGCGTAATGAGCCACGTTGAAAAGCAGCGTCGCCCCGGTCGCGTGCCGTTCATTCTTGGCGGCCAGCATCCGCTGCGCGACGTAGCCGCCGCCGCCCGGCTCCGACCCCGGATACCACACGCTCCACCACTGAACCGCCACCGGGATGATGAACACGGCAACCGCCAGGTCCGTATTGTGGAAGTCGGGAAGCATCGAGAGCTTCGTGCGGACGACGTCGTGGGCCAACAGGCCGGTCAGGCCGCCGACCGCATCGAGGTTCACGAGGAAAACGGCCGCCGCCACCGCCCCACCCATCGCCACGATGAACAGCAGAAAGTCGGTCAGCAAGACGCCTGTCAGGCCGCCCAACATGCAATAGACGAGCGTCACCGCCCCGGTCGCGATGATGGTTGCGTAGGGGCTAACGCCGAGCATCACGCCGGCGATCTTGATCGCCGCCAAAGTCGCCGTCGCGACGTTGATTACGTTGAACAAGACCCCGAGGTAGAGGGCCCGGAAGCCTCGCAGGAAGGCAGCCGGCTTGCCGCTGTAGCGCAACTCGTAGAACTCGACGTCGGTCATCACGCCGGACCGCCGCCACAGCTTGGCGTAGATGAAAACCGTCATCATCCCGGTCAGAAGAAACGACCACCACAGCCAGTTGCCGGCCACGCCGTTCTGCCGCACGATGTCGGTGACCAGGTTGGGGGTCCCGGCGGAGAATGTGGTCGCCACCATGGAAACGCCCAGCAGCCACCACGGCATGTGGCGCCCCGACAGAAAGAACTCGGCCGAACTGCTCCCGGCCCGTTTGGCGACGGCGACGCCCAGCGCCAGGGCGGCGGCCGAAAAAACGGCGACAATCACCCAGTCCATCGCAGTCAGCTTCACGGCGGGTCTCCCTCTGCGGCGCCTCGCGTTCCGCTGCGCTGGGCCGGCTCCTAGCGCTCCGGCGTGCCGCGCAGTTCGGCCGCCGCCGCCGCGAGCCGCTTGCGGGCTGCGGTTGCCTCCGGACCCGCGCCGGCCGGCTTCGGGTCATAGGGGTCCGCCCCCAAGTCCCAGAACTTGCCGGTGCTGTCGAGCCGGTACCGGTCGCCGCGGATGCACCACGCGCGCTGGTAATGCCGGTAGACCCAGTCGCGGCCCTTGTAGGGCTCTCCCCGGAGCCTGGCGAGAAAGGTTCGGCCGTCGATCTGGTATCCCGGTGGCATCGCAACGCCGGCCGCCTCAAGGATCGTCGGGAAGAAATCGGTGAAGTCGACCAGCTCCTCGGCGACGCCCCCCGGCGCCACGATTCCCGGCCAGCGGGCGATCAGCGGGACCCGCGTGCCCGCCTCGGTCAGGCTGCCCTTGCCGCCCGGGATGTCGCGGTCGCCGAGCCGCGAGGTGATCGTCCGGTCGGTCCCGTTGTCGCCGGCGAATAGGATCAGCGTCTTCTCCCCCAGGCCCAACCGGTCCACCTCCTCGACGATCCGCCCAGCGAGCTTGTCGGTGTAGGCCACCAACTGCGCGAACCCCTTCTGCCGCGGCTGGACGCCCTCGTCGGGATCGTCACCCGGCCGGATCACGTCGGGCGAGGGCGGGTAGTTTTTGCCGGTCGCCGTCTGAGAATGGACCAGCGTCATCGGGTAGTAGACGAAGAAGGGCCGATCGCGATGGGCTCGCATGAACTGCACGACGTGCTCGGTGAACAGGTCATCGCCGAACTTGCCCTTGCCCACCTCGTCGGCGGGCCTGTCCTCGATCCACAACTCCGGGTTCCAGTAGTGCCGCTGCACGGCCCGGTCGCGGAACAGCCGCCAAAGGTACCGGTCCTCGAATCCCGCATCGGCGACGTGCCGCGGATGGTCGAGAAAATCGAGGCACAGGTGCCACTTGCCGGCGATGCACGTGGCGTAGCCGCCGTCGCGCAGCAATTGCACGAAGGTGCGATGGCGCTGCACGTCGAGCTTTCCCGGCGCACCGGGCAGGATGACGTGCGTGATCTCCGTCCGGAAGCTGTAACGGCCGGTCAACAACTCCCCCCGCGAAGGGCTGCAAGCCGGCAGCGCGTAGCAGCGGTCGAAATGCAATCCGGCGGCCGCCAGCCGATCCAGGTTCGGCGTCTCGTAGCTCTTCCCACCGTAGCATCCCAGGCATTCGGCCCCGAGATCGTCGGCCAGGATCAAAACGATGTTGGGCTTCTCAGGCCACTCAGCGCCGGCCGCGCCCGGCGCTGAGAGCAGTACCGGCAGCAAGGCGGCAAGAGAGAGAATCACACGGTTCATCGAAGGTCCCTTCAGATGGTATTTCCCGTCCATGCTGATCGTGAAGACGCCCCCGAGTTATGGCAGCGACCATTGTAACATCGCGATCGTTCCGCCATATCTAGCGCTGGGAAGAATTTTCTGCCGATCCGCCGGCCGCTGCCGGGG
>JAAYCB010000364.1 GCA_012744395.1 Pirellulaceae bacterium | reverse complement strand
GGACGACCGTCACGATTCGCACGGCGTCTCTCGAAGTCGGCGGATACGAACGCCGGCAACTGGTCGTCTGCGGCGATGAAGGAACGATCGAAATTCGGCCGCTCGAACCGCCCAAGCTGCGGCTGACACTGGCCAAGGCCCGCGATTCGTTCAAACAAGGTTGCCAGGACGTCGCCCTGCCGTCGATGCCGGGACGATACGACGAGCAACTGATCGAATTCGCCCGGATCATCCGCGGCGAGATCGAGAATCCCTACCCACTGGCCCATGAGTTGATGGTTCAGGAAGCCCTCCTAGAGGCGAGTGGTTACCCACCGCAGTAGCGTGTAGGGTGGTCCAGAGCGGGGCCATCCCTTGGCGGAGCGGATTGCCGCGACGGGCGCCACCGGAGGAAACGTTGGCATGACCGTGGGCGCGAGCGGCGGCCCACCACGAGGCGGCGCGGGACGTTTACCCACGCGCTCGGTGGGGCGACGCTGGCGTTTTGATTGTGTAGAACACGGTTGGTCCCTGTAGACTCCCTTGGTCCCACCGGCCGGCCCGGATTGGTCCGCTCTGCACCACCCTACGGCTACGGCATGTAGAATGGTCCACAGCGGGGACGCCACACAGCGTCTGCATTTTCATGAATCCAACCTGCAAGCAGAGAAGGGCGCCCATGTCTCGCTACAATCGTCGTCGGTTTCTCAAGCGCACCGCGGGGGGCGGGATTGCCGCCGCGCTGACCATCTCGGGCACGAAGGCCTCGGGCCGTGTCTTGGGGGCCAACGATCGGGTGCGGGTCGCCGTGGCCGGAATCAACGGGCGCGGCCTGGCACACATCACGGCCTACGGCGAGATGCGCGACGTGGAGATCGCCTGGCTCGTCGATCCCGACAGCCGGCTGTTCGCCGCCCGGAGCGCGGCTGTGAAGAAACTGGCCGGCAGCACGCCCGCGTGCGTCCAGGACTTCCGCCGCGTGCTCGACGACAAGACGCTCGACGCGGTCTCGATCGTCACGCCCGACCACTGGCACGCGCTGTTGACGATCTGGGCCTGCCAGGCAGGCAAGGACGTGCACGTGGAGAAGCCGTGCAGCCACAACATCGTGGAGGGCCGCAAAATCGTCGAGGCGGCCCGGAAATACGATCGCATCGTGCAGCATGGCACGCAGCGGCGGTCCGCCCCGGGATGGATCCGGCTGACTGGCGACGTCCGCAAGGGGAGATTTGGCCGGCTGCTGCGGGCCTATGTCTACACCTACCGGCCGCGCGAGAGCATCGGCGTCCGCAACCCGCAGGAGTCGCCGGCCGCGTTGGACTACAACCTCTGGATCGGCCCGGCGCCCGTCCATCCGTACCGCACGAATCTCGTGCATTACCAGTGGCATTGGATTTGGGATTTCGGCAGCGGCGAGATCGGGAATCTCGGCACGCACCAGATGGACTTGGCGCGGTGGGCGATGCCCGCCGGCGCCGCGCCCCGCAGCGCTGTCAGCCTGGGCGGCCGCTTCGGCTATCGGGACCAGGGCCAAACCCCCAACACCCAGCTGACGGCCTACGACTTCGGCGGGATTCAACTGTTCTGCGAGCAGCGCGGCCTGGTGGACAGGAAGGCGGTCAAGGTGACCGTCGAGTTCCACACCGACCAGGGTGTGGTCAGGGAAGGAAAGTTCTTCCCGAACGGCGCCCAGCGGGGCGAACCGATCGAGGGCGCTCCGGTGGGCGGATTCGCCGACCTGGGACGGCTCCACTTCCGCAACTTCATCGACTGCATCCGCAGCCGAGACCGCGGGCAGCTCAACGGCGAGATTCTCGAAGGGCATCGGTCGGCGCTATTGGCCCACCTGGGCAACATCTCGTACCGCCTGGGCGAAGAGGTCCCCTTCGACAAGCAGCCAGACGCGTTCGGTGGAGATGACCTCGCCCGCGAGGCCTTCGGCGATCTGAAGCGGCACCTGGCGGACGACGCGGGCCTGAAGCTCGCCGGCGCCGGCTATCGGCTCGGACGGGCGCTCCGCTTCGATGCCGAAACCGAGAAGTTCGTCGGCGATGCGGAGGCCGACCAGATGCTCACCCGGCCGTACCGCGGCCCCTTCGTCGTGCCGGAACAGGTGTAGAGGGCGATTGCCAGCCAAACGGCTGTGCGAGACAAAGATATATCTAGAGAACCGCCGCAAGATCGGAGGACCCCATGCGACACAACAGAATCCCGACCCTCTTCGGCGCGCTGGCGTCGGTCGTTGTCTTCTCGGCGACCTCTGGCGCGGCGGAGTCTCCTCTGCCCGACGCCAAACCGGTTCCCGACGTGCAGGTGCTGCCGCTCCCTTACGACCAGGCGGCATTCGAGTACCAGGGAAGGGAGCTGACGCGCTATCATTTCGGCCCCGAATTGCGCCGCCCGTTCTGGCACCCGATCACCGGCCCGGCCGGCCGCTCGCTGACGCGGATGAATATGCCGGGCGATCCGGGCCGCTCGCTCACCCAGGCCGTCCAGCCCGAGGACCCCAACAAGCCGCAAGACCCGCTCGGCCACAGCCATCAGACCTCGGTCTGGATCTCGCACAAGGACGTCGACGGGATCGACTTCTGGCGCGATGGCGGGCCGATCGCGGGCCAGATCGTGCATCAAACCCGGCGGGAGGGGCTGGAATACGAGGACGGGCCGCTGGCAGCCTCGCTGCTTACGCTCAACCACTGGAACGATCCCCAGGGAAAGACGTTGATGATCG
>JAAYCB010000363.1 GCA_012744395.1 Pirellulaceae bacterium | reverse complement strand
TGTGCATCGCCAGCGAGAGTTGCTTCAAATTGTTCGTGCACTGGGAGCGCCGCGCGGCCTCGCGCGCGGCCTGGACCGCCGGCAACAACAGGGCGATCAGAATGCCGATGATCGCGATGACAACCAATAGTTCGACGAGGGTGAACCCGCCAATCTCCCCACGCATGCCACCCCGCCCCTTGGGCACGCGCCCGACCCGCAGTCTTGCAGATTTCATCGGAATCTCCTTTGCAGAAAAAAAGTATTGAAAACCGACCATCTCGCAACAGCGCCAAGCGCTGCGCAAAGGCAAGTCACCCGCGTTTCCAGAGCCCCCCGCCTTGCAGAAGCCTGTCAACGGCGCATTTCGGATGCGCTCCGTTGCGCTGCCGACCCGGCCAACAACTCGCCGCGGCCAAACGGCAAAGAAGAATCCGCGGCGACCGCCCCAGCCGCGCAACGCCAACGGGCCGTGTAAAAGAACGTTGACACTTCAACGGGCACGAACGGAGCCCTGCGGACCGTCGTCGCAATTGCCGCGGCCGGCTTGGATGGCAAAGCAGATGCCCCGAAGGTGCTAGCTGCCGTGACTTTACGCAGCCCCACCAAGATGTGCTGTTGTCACCCAAGCACGCCCCCTAGAGAGCTAGTATCACCTATACACTCCACACGGGCGCCAGGGTAAGGTATGCGTGCGCTGCTGACCATGGCATTTTCACGTAAAGTAATTATGATATTCAGTCACGCAGGGACTCGCGCACACGCGATGGAGAAGATACGTGCGAAAAGAGTTTCCGTCAGCGACGCGCCGCATGATGTCTCAACCGCCCTCTGGCACGATGTCCGCGCGCTGCTGGCGGAGGCCGGAATCAGTCCAGCTTCAAGTCGATCTCCTGGCTCTGCTGGATATCGAACGTGAGGGGCGATTTGTCCGGGTTGCCATACTTCGCCACAACTTCGCTCACCTCCGGCGGAATCTTGGCCTTTCCCTGTTCGATGGCGATCTGCATCTCCATGTCGGAGGGCGCATACTGCACATACACCTGGTGTTTGCCCTTCTCCACTCCTTCCTCATCGCGCGTGTAAAGCAGCGTAAACCGCCCTTGCGCGTCGGTCTTTCCAGAGCTGATCCGCCCATTCTCCGGCTTGAAGACAACCAGCAGGTCCTCCACCGGTTTGCCGTCATGGGTTGCCGTCCCGGAAACCGTCACGAGGCCGTGCTGGCCGCCGCAGCCGATCATTCCGCCCACCAGTAGCAATGCCAGCGCGGCAACGAACCGCCGCCGTTCAGGGTCACACATTCCACGAACTCCTTCGGGATCAAGCGAGTGTTATTCTATGCTCGAGCAAAGTCGCGACACGGCGCCGCGGGCGTAGCCGGGGCGCCGCGTCGCAATCGAATCTACTGCAATTGGTCCGACTCTTTTCCGGATCGCGTGAACGTCGCGCGCCAGATATTGTAGGCGATCGTGTCGCTGACAAAGCGGACGCTCCCGTCACAGAGCGACGCCTGCACGCCGCCCGGATGCTCGCTGTACACGCCGCGATAGTGTTCGTTCGTCGGATCGTTCGGACCGTTGGCTGTCATCCCATACCCCTCATCGACGTGGTGGACATAGAAGAAAGGATTGCTCCCCTTGTCCCACGCGATGCTGCTCTGCCAGGCGAAATGGGCGTCGTCGAAGAACATGAAGGTGTTGCTCGTGCCATCGCTGATATCGCGCATCTTCACCCGGCTGGCATACCAGGCGATTCCATAACGCGAAAGCGGCCCGCTGTTCTTTTCCAGGGTCCGCGCCGGGCAGCACCGCGACTCACTCGGATTGTGCACGCCGGCATTGATCGAGTAGTCCTTGAATTCGTTCTCCGGCTGTGCCCGGTGGGCCGACGGGCAGACGAAGACCGATGGCATGTTCTGCGCCGCGTATTGGTTGGCCACGTCGCCTTTGGCCGTCTGATCGGTCCCTTGATACGAGGTCCAGGCCCGCTTGCTGAAATCGATCCGCTCGTGGAGCGCCTGCTGCTCGACGAACGGCAAGATGAAGGCCGGCCAGCCGAAATGGCCGTCGTAGATGTTGTGGTTCCCTAGCCAGGACGGATCGCCCAGACTCCCCGGCGGAAAGACGCTGAAGGTGTCGTGGTAGTTGTGCATCGCCAGCGAGAGTTGCTTCAAATTGTTCGTGCACTGGGAGCGCCGCGCGGCCTCGCGCGCGGCC
>JAAYCB010000362.1 GCA_012744395.1 Pirellulaceae bacterium | reverse complement strand
CTGAAGCCGCTGCCCCGCCGGGCGTCGGCCAGCTCCTTGGCCACTCCCACGGTTTCCGCCGCGGTGGGACCGAGCAGGGCGGCCAGCCCGCACGAGACGCCGAAGTGCTGCGCCAGATCGCGGCGGCCGGCCATCGTCGGCGCGCCGAGCACCGCCAGCCGCGCGCCCCGCTCCGCGTCCGTTTCCACCTGCCGGCAGAGCGGGCCGGTGAGCGGATTGTTGCGGAGCAGCGTGGAATCGTCGAGCGCCACGGCCAGGCCGACAAGAAACGCATTCTTCCTGAACCGCTCCGGCAGCCCCTCGGCCGCGGCGGCCGCGCGCCGCACCAGGAGCGCCGTCAACTCGTCGCCGGAGGCCGGCTCGACCTGGCTGCAATTTGCCCTGGCCGTGTCAACCACGGCCTCGACGACCGTCCGGGCGGACGAGGCCAGGCTGTCCGGCTCGACGGCCAGCGGTGGAACGCGGATCGGCGTGACATCGAGCATCTTGATGTGGCGTTCGGCCACCCGGTCGCCGGGAATCGCGCCGGCGGCCGTGCTGAAAATGGCCAGGAGCTGCTGCTTTGTCTTCGGGCTGGCCTGGCTGAGCGTCTGAATGCCCCCGTGCCGGATCTCCCTGCCCACGAGGCTCATGATGAGCGCGTTGACGCCGTCGAAGCGGATCGGAAACGCCCGCGAACGCGCCCGGCCGTCGGCAAGCAGGGGCCTCATCACCGAGTCGGTCTGAGGGCAGTGGACAGCGCCGAGGTAGTGTCCCAGCTCGTGGACGAGGACTTCCAGCCGCTCCGGCTCCGACACCTTGGGCGGCCCCTCGCGAATCAGGATATGGGGCCGCAAGGGGCCGCCGATCGTGCCGAGGTGCGCGCGGCCCCGGCCCAGCAGTTGAAACTGGCTCGTAAAGCCGATCGCCAAGGCGGCGGGCAGGGGGTTCACTTCGATCTCGAACTCCCGCATCGCCTCTCCCCAGTCGGCGTTGCCGTCGTCGGTGTCCCACGTGCCCGTGGCAACGGCGCGAAAGCGGATGCCGCAGTAGGGCGCGATGATCTCCGACGCCATTTCCACCCGCCGCCGAAGCCGCTCTTCCCAAAGTGTCTTGACCGCCGGCTCCTCGTCATCGACAAGAACCATCACCGGCACGACCCCCATGTGCAATAGGGCGGCGATGCCGTCGTCGGAAGGTTTCGGACCCGGCTGCCTCTCCGGCGGTTCGCTATCCAGCCGGGCGGCCTCGCTCGGCGCTGCGGGCGCGAACTCGGCGCGCTGCACCACCAGCCGCCCGCCGTCAACGGTCAGGTAGTAGAGCGAATCGGGCGCGAGGCGATAGGCGGCCGGGCCGTGGCCGTCGTCAAACGAGGCCTCCGCCTTGTCGGCCAGCTCCAGGCGGAGAACCTCCCCCGCGCCGAGTTGGAACTGCCGGGCCGCGCCGCCCGCCGTGATCGTCACCCGCGGGCTTGCGTCGGTCCGGTTCGCCAGAATCACCACGCCGGCGCGGACCGGCCCCGGCAGCAGGCAAACGGTCAAAACCGCCGCGATCCTGGCCCAGGGAGCACGGCGGCTCGGCTCGCGGCTCACGAAACGCTCACCGTTTCGGGCAGCGAAATCCTGTGGCCGTTGACGCCCTTGGCTACCAGGCCGATCCGCACCAGGTCGGCGAGCGTCTTCGCGCCCAGCTTCTCCATCAGCCGGCTGCGCCGCAATTCGACCGTGCGGACGGAGACGTTCTGCTTCTCGGCGATCTCCCGGTTCGGCGTCCCCCGCAAGACCAGGTCGAGCACCTCGCGTTCAAATGGCGAGACATCGGCCAACCGCCTCTCCAGGATGCGGCGTTCCCGCCTCTTGCGGAACGCCTCCTGGTCGCTGGCGATGGCGTCCTGAACGGCCTCCCACAGGCTCTGCTCTTCGAGCGGCTTGGTGAAGACATGAAACGCGCCGGCCTTCATCGCGCGAACGACCATCGGCACCGTGGCGTGCGCGGTGAGGAAGATGACCGGCGTGGTCGCACCCATTTCGCCCAGCCGGCGCTGCAATTGCAGGCCGCCGATGTCGGGGATGCGAACCTCCGAGATCAAGCACCCTGGCTGTTCCATGTCGATCTCTTCCAGCAGCTTCAGGCCGGAGGTATAGGTCTTGCACTCCAGGTGCATGGCTCTTGCCAGAAGGGAAATCGCTTCGGTTGTCTTGAACTCGTTGTCGACGACGTAGATCGTTCCGCTGCTCTTCATGAATCCTGCCCTTCAAGTTCCATCGAGGCTGTTCGCGCGCCGGCCCGGCCCGTTGGACCCGTTGCCTCTTCGTCCGTTCCGGCATCCGGAGCCAAGGAGCCACGGGCTGCAACCGACGCGCAGTGCAGTCTGGTCGCTGCTCGAATTCCCCAAGTCCGCGCGAAATTGGATCTGGCCAATTCCAATCCGTCGCGACCTCGCAGGGAAATCGTTGACGCCACAGTGGGACCGTATCGGTCCCCCCGTTGGATGGTTGCGCTTCCTGGCCTAATGCGTGGGGTCGCGCCCGTCCAGAGGAAGGGTGGGTGTGTGGATTGGCGACCGGGCATCCTGGTTGCCCGCCATCGTCGAAGTGGTCTGACGATGGCCCTCGCAAGCCATCCTACATAACTACAGGGAATTGGTTTAGCGATTGGTGGGTGCAAAGGCGAAGATTCTCGCATTTTCCAGAAATTCCATTCCATTGAGGGGGTGGCTCTGCTGTTGAGGGGGGCTTTGCCGAGCCAATCGGCAGTCGACCCGGCGCGATGATGCGGGCTGATTTCGGGGGCGGGAATGCTCACCTCATATTGATGGTAGGGTTATCGGCCATGCGCCACAAGGCGGGCTACGTGCGGGGGGGCAATGAGCCCGGCGTTCGAGCTGTCCGGATCATTATTGTCGGCCGGTCAACCCCTGGGGTGCATGGGTGCATGGTGCATCTTCTGTGAAGCCTTGGTCTTGCGGTTATCTGGCGATTGGCCGTTGGCGAGCCCGCAGCCGGCAAATCGACTTTGCAGGAGTGTCCTCCGGCAGCGTAGTCCGCCGATTTCTGCTTCAACCAAGTAGTTAGACAGTTGGTTTGATTGGGGACGCTTGTCTCAAACGAACGTTGGTGCTACACTGAAACGAACGTTCGTCTGTAACCTGGTCTGGTCGTAGCGGCAGATTCCCACCTGAACAGATGGGAACCAGGAAGCGGAACGCGAGGGATGGAGTGAACGCCTTCACAAGTCGAGCAAAGATCACGCGGCAAGATGTCTCGCGCTCGGCCGTCTCCGCGAAGAGGCACGGGACTGGCGGGCGGTCGTCTGTCGTAACACGGATGTCAAAAGTGTCCTCTTGGCGATCCGCTGCCACGCCGCCGAAGAGCCGACGTCTCCGCATCCAATCGGCGACGCCGCAGCCGGCCTCCTGCCAGGTGGAACGGACGTGCCGATCCCTTCGCCACACCGAACCGGCCAGGGATGGCGGTGGGCATCGCCGACCGTGGCATCGGGCTTACCGCACCACGTCTGGCCGCGTATTAATACACGGCTCCCGTCGAGGATCTAAATCAAACTGCTGGCGGTCGGGAGAACGCACCGCCGCGGTTCTTTTCGCTGGAGGCAGGTGTTGATGAGTCGCGCAAATCCGCAGTGCAGTTTCGGCTTGACATCTGATGTTTGCGCTTTCCCGAAGCCGGTTTTCGGTCAGCACGATGCGGAACAAGCGAGAGTTCGCGGATTTGTCCGAAGGAACGGATTCGCTCGTTGACAACCCTTCCAGCGAATAAGCACGATGGCCTGTAACGACGCGCCGGCGCTGCCGGCGCAACTCGCGGAGAGGGTCGATCCGCGAGGGAACCCGAGGCGCGGGAGAGCCAACATCTCGGCACGGGTCTCCAGTCGAAGGCGGTCGGCCGGCGTGCGGGCGGAAGGGCCCGCCCGCCGGATTGCCCGCTGAACGGCCAGGACAAGGGCACCGTCGGATGGATTCGGCAGGACCTTCGATTCCCGGAATTTCCCCTTCGCTTACGCTTGTCCAGCGCAAGCGACGGGGACGGAGTCCAGGCCGGGCGTGGTCCTGCGTGCGGCCTGCGAATGTGAGTCGCTACATAGTAAGAACTAGTTGTGAAACGATACCAGTCAGGGGGGGAAACCCGAGTACGGAACAGTTCCGGAAGCAGGCAGGGGCATGACAAGACAACGACAACAGGCTTCGACCGTTTTTCTCTGCGACAGCGACCGGGAGACGCACGACCACGTGTTTCGCCTGGCCGGCGGCATGAATCTCCGGTTTGAGGGGTTTTTCTCGGGGCGGGAGTTTCTCGCCTCGTATGATGTTTCGCGGCCCGGATGCCTGGTCACCGAACTGCGGCTTGCCGACCTCGGCGGCCTGGAAATCCAGCGCCGCCTGGCGGCCATCGGGGCCTCCCTGCCGGTCGTGTTTCTCGCGGCGCACGCGACGGTGCCGATCGTCGTCCGGGCGATGCAGGCCGGCGCTGCCGATTTCCTGGAGAAGCCGCTCAACGAGGAGGAGGCCTGGGAGGCCATCCAGGACGCCCTGCATCTGGATCGCCTCCGCCGCAACGAACTCGGCAAGCAGCGCCAGCAGCGCCGGCTGGTCGGCCTGCTCTCGCCCAAGGAACGCCGCGTGCTGTGCCTGCTTGGCGAGGGCAAGGCACGCTGCTCGGTCGCCTCGGAATTGAAGCTGTCCGTGCGAACCGTCGACTTGGCTCGTGCCCGGGCGATGAAAAAACTCGGAATCGACAACCACGCCGAACTCCTGCGATTCACGATCCAGGCGCTCGGCGCTGGCGACCCGCCGTGCGGGCAGCGCTCCGTCGGAAACAACAATGGCCTGGTGGTTGCCTGAGTGCGTCACGAATCCATGAAAACAACAAATGTTCCGTCGCCTGTGCGGGATGGCAGAGGGCAGGCCGTGCATCGCGAGCAGGCGAAAGCCAGGCATCGCCAGGCCAGCGGCCAGGCGGCCGAGTCGGACCGCGGGCAGTCGCCGCGGGCCGGACGGAAGCCCGGCCGCGGCGAGCTGATCCTCGCCGTGCCGGCGATCCTCGCCACGTTCCTGTGGGCCTATTGGCCGGCCCTGGTCAAGGTCGTCGCCGCCTGGGAGCAGCAGCCCGACTATTCCCACGGCTATTTCGTCGTGCCGCTGGCCCTCTACTTCTGCTGGGCGCGGCGCGACCGGTTTCCCTCCCGGGCCGTCGGCCAGATCGTCTGGCCCGGCCTGCTGGTGATCCTCCTGAGCATCGCCATCCGGATCGCCGGGGCGCGCTACTACGTCGACGCGATTGACGCCTGGTCGATGGTCGTCTGGGTCGCGGGAGTCGTCTGGCTGCTGGGCGGCTGGCGGGTGTTTCTCTGGGCTTCGCCCTCGATCGGATTCCTGTTGTTCATGATCCCGCTCCCCTGGAGCGCCGAACGCTGGCTCAGCCTGCCCCTGCAACGGATCGCGACCCGGCTCAGCACGTGGGTCTTCCAGGTGCTGGGGCAACCGGCGATCGCCGAGGGCAACACGATCTGGCTGGGCGACTACCAGCTCGAGGTGGAACAGGCCTGCTCCGGCCTGAGGATTTTCGTCGGCGTTTTCGCCCTGGCGTGCGCCTATGGGATTCTCGTGCGGCGCGTCTGGTGGGAGCGGGGCCTGCTCCTGCTCAGCGCGCTGCCCATCGCGCTGGTCGCCAATGCCACCCGGATCGTCGTTACGGGGCTGCTTTCCCGCTGGGTCTCGGGCGACGCGGCCCACAAGTTCACACACGACATTTCCGGCTGGGTGATGATTCCCTACGCGGCGCTGCTGTTTGCCTTGGTGCTCGCGTACCTCGGCCGCCTCACCCGCGAGGTGGAATCGCTCAAGGCCGGCGAGGTATTGCACGACCCGGTGATCTGAAACTCGATCCGGCCGCCCCCGGCGGCGGGCCGGATCGCCAGCGAAACACGAATCTTCCGTTCCCATCCGATCCCCACATCGCTTCGACGTGTGAAACAGGAAAGCAGCCCATGATGAACGCATCGCGTTCCGGCTTCAACGGCCACCGCAGGCAGCCCCACAACGACGAAAAGCCGGCGAAACTGATCACGCCGCGACACGTGCTGAACGCGTTGCGGAAGTGGTGGTTGCTGGCCATTCCGGTCGGCCTGCTCGCCGCGGCGACGGCCGCCGCCCTGATCGTCAATCGTTTTCAGCCGCAGTTCATGGCCTCGGCGTGGCTGAAAATCGAGTCGGCCCAGCCCTACGTGGCGTTTCCCGAGCGGGCCGATTCCCGCGTCTTCGTGGCCAACCAGATCGAGCTGATCCGCAGCCCGCTCGTCCTCGACCCGGTGATCTCGCTCCCCGAGATCGCCCGCATTCCCGAGATCCAGAAGTCGAAGGCCCCCGTGACCTGGCTCGCGGACCAGATCCAGGTCCGCTCCGTCGGCGGGTCGGACCTGTTCACCATCTCGTTCACCTGCTCCGACGGCCACGACGCCGCGCGGGTCGTCAACGCCGTCTACAACGCCTATTCCGCCCAGCGCGGCGACGAGGAAGTGAAACGCACCCAGCGGGTCCTCGACCTGTTGAAGGAAGAGCAGGGCCGCCGCCAACTCGAACTGACCCGCTTGCAGGAAAACGTCCGCGAGTTGGCCAAGCAGGCGATCATCAAGGACCCGCTGCACGGGCGGACGGCCGTCAACGAGATGGTGCAGAATCCCTTGGCCGCGCTCCAGCAGCAGCGATCCGAGCGGGAGGTCGAAGCCGAGGTCCTCAAGGCGAAAATCGCCGCGATCACCGAATCGTTCGCGGAACGATCGGTCGATGAGATCGCCGTGCCCTCGGGCGAGCTGGAACGGGCGATCAGCGAGGACCCCCGCGTCAAGGCCATGCAGGCCAACCTGGATCTCCGCCAGGAACGCCTGCGAGACTACGCGACCAAGTTGACCGCCTACAAGCAGGACCCGAATTACCAGGGCCTGGCCCGCGAGATCGAAGCCGAGAAGCAGCGGATCGCCAAGTACCGCGAGGAGTTGCGGCCGACGATCGAGGTCGCCTACCGACAGTCGCTCCTCCAGAAGCGGCAGGAGGAGGTCGCCGCGATGCAGGCGCAGCTGGAAAGCCTGCAACTGGCCAAGCAGATGCTCGATGAACGGTACCGCCGCGAGATGGAGACGCTCAAGCAGGCGACGGGAGAATCGCTCGATGTCGAGTTCCTCCGCGCGGACCTGGCGCGGGCCGGAGATGTCTATGACCTGATCACCTCGCGAATTCTGAAAATCGAAACGGAAATGCGCGCGCCCGAACGCGTCGTGCTCCTCAAACAAGCCGACCCGGTGCTCAACCCGACCACCGAGTACCCCTGGAAGCCGCTCCTGCTCGGCGTCGTGGCCAGCTTTCTCGCGCCGTTCGGCCTGGCGATCGGCTGGGAACGGTTCGTCGAGCGGATCAGCCATTCCGAGCAGATCGAGGACGAGGCCCAATTGCCGATCATCGGCGAAATCGCCAGCCTGCCGCGGCGCGTCAAGTCGTCGCGCACCACCCTGGGCAGCAGCGAGAAGCAGAGCGTCCTCGTCTACCAGGAAAGCTTCGACAACCTCCGCACGCTCCTCGTGCTCGCCGAGGAACTCAAGGACGCCCAGGTGCTGGCCGTCACCAGCGCGTCGAACAACGAAGGCAAGACGAGCGTCGCCGTCCAACTGGCCGCCAGTCTCGCCCGGGCGACCACGGATCGCGTCCTGCTCGTCGACGGCGACATGCGCTCGCCCGACGTCCACCGGGTGCTGCAAATGCCCTCCAGCCCGGGGCTGGCCGAAGTGCTCGCCGGCGAGTCGACCTTCGAGGACGCCATCGCCGGCGGCTGGCGGGAAAACGTCGACGTGCTGCCGGCGGGGCGTTTGCGCGGAGTCCCGCACATGCTCGTCGGCGGCAACACGCTCCCGGACGTGCTCGCCCGGGCCCGCGGCGCCTACCGCTTCGTCGTCATCGACACGCCGCCGATCCTTGCCGCCAGCGAGGCCCTGGTGTTCGCCAAAGCGGCCGACGCCACCCTGCTGGTCACGATGCGCGATGTCAGCCGCATCGCCCAGGTCCAGCAGGCATACCAGCGGCTCGTCGCCTCGGGCGCCAACGCGATCGGCGCCGTGCTCAACGGCGTCCCCACCCGGCGCTATGCCTACCGCTACGGCCACTACGGATATTCCACGTCCCACGTTAATTCCTGACGCCGGCCCGCCGGCAATCGCCCCTGTCCCGGTCTTCGCCGCCCGCCGCGATCGACGATCTGCCAACCGATTCGCCCCAAGAAACGGAAGCGTCCGCCTCCGGCGCGCGCCGCTGGACCTCGGAGTCCTGTGAATGAATCCTCGACCTCCAAAAGACCGGAAAGCCGGCGCGGCTGGAACGGAGACCCGGCGGGTGCTGAACTGGCCCCTGCTTGGCGGCACGTTCTGCGCCCTGGCCGTGATCGGGCCGCTGGCCTACGCCTGGCATTCCTACCAAGTCAAAAACATCTCCGCAGCATTGCTCCAGCGGGCCGACGCCCTCGCCGGCGAGGGAGACTGGCGCGGGTCGGCGGGTTACCTGTTCCGCTATTTGCAGCTCGATTCGGAGAATGCGGAAGTCCGCGTCCGCCTGGCCCGGAATTACGACCAGTCAGCCGAAACAGGCCGCGAGAAGAACCAGGCGATCGAGCACTATTACCGCGCCCTGGGCGTCGCCCCGGCGGAAGACCAGCCGGAACTCCGCCGCCGCCTCTGCCAGTTGCTGCTCGAGACCCAACCCCCCCGGCACCTGGCCGCCGAGCAGGAGGCGACCCGGCTGCTCGATCGGGACCCCAACGACGCCGCCGCGCTCCGCGCGTTTGCCCTGGCACGCTACCTGCGGCTGAAGTCCCTGAAGCTGGCTGACCGTTTCGAGGACGGCGACCCGCCGCTGGTGCTCCTCGAGCACGCCCTGAAGGCCGCGCCCGGCGACATCCGGCTCTCGGTCTGCCTGGCCGACCTCTACCGCGACCGCGAGCTGTTCCCCGACGACCGGCTCGAGCTCCAGCTGCGGCGGGTCTTCGACCAGCGGCAGGAGGGCAAGCGGACCGCCAAGGGACAAGTCGCCGCCGCCGAGATCGAGGCCCGCGCCGGCCGGGCCGCCGATCTCTCTTCGGCCCCGCCCGAACTTGCCGAACTGGTCAATCGCGCATCCGGCGCGGCCGCCGGGCAAGCCGCAACCGGCCTGGCCGGCCTCCTCCAGCATGTCTACGGGGGCGACGCGACGTCCTCCCGCCTCGAACAAGCGGCCCTGCTTGCCCAGGTCCGCGAAAGGTTCTCGCAAGACGCCATGGACCAGATGGTCGCCGCCAATCCGCAAGACGCCCAGGCCTATCTGGCTCGCTACCAGTACCGGTCGCGCAACAACCTGCCCGGTGTGGGCGAAGACCTCGACGCCGCCCTGGAGCACGATCCGAAGAATGTCTCGGCCCTGCTGCTTGCCGCGCGGCGGGCCGAGCAACAGCGGTCGTGGGACTCCGTCCGCTCCTGCTGCGAGCGGCTGATCCAGATCGATCCGCGAATCCCCGAAGCCTACACGCGGCTCGGCGCCGCCATGGTCGCCCAGCGCGAGCCGGTCGACGGCCTGATCGCCCACTACGAGAAGGCCCTCGATGCCTGCGGTCGGGAGAGCATCCCGGTCAATTCCGGGTTTGCCAGGGCGCTGATCGATCTGGGGCACGTGCGGCCGGTTGCCGGCAAGATCAATACGGAAGAGATCTTGAACCGGCTGGCAACGAGCGTCGGCCGGGTCGGCCCGCAGCTCCCCCGCGCCGCCCGCACGGCCCTGGAAGTCGAGCGCGATTCCCTCTGGGCGTTTTACCGCATCGCTCGCAACGAGTTCGCCCTGGCCGTTCCGCTGCTGAAGAGCGTGGTCGCCGCCCAGAAGAGCGTCGGCGGCGAGGCGGCCAACCTTGCCGCGGTGCAACTCCAGCTCGGCCGCGCCCATGCCGCGCTCGGCCAGTGGGATGCCGCGGCGGCGGCCTATGAGGAGGCGGCCCAGCGGACCGCGCAGCCCGCTCCGCTGCTCGTCGCCGCCGCGGAGGCCTGGCTGAACGCCGGCCAGCCCGCCCGCGCCGCCCAGCGCTATGAGCAGGCGCTGGCCGCCATCGACGCCCCGGAATTGTGGCTCGGGCTGGCCAGGGCCCGCCTGATGCACCAGCTCAGCCTCGCCGCCGCCCGCCGCGACTGGCAAGGCGTCGACGCCGCCGTCGCCAAGGCCGAAGGGCCGGCCGGGACCGCCGCGCTCCGCGAGCCCTGGCGGCTTGCGCTGCTGAAGATCGATCTGGCCATGGCCCGCGCCCAGGCGTCGCCCGAAGTGGACGCAAAAACGCTGGCCGAGAACGGGAAGAAACTTGTCGAAGAAGCCGAGCAGGCGCACCCCGATTCGCCCGACCTGCTGCGGACGGTCGCGATGCTCTACCAGCGGCTCGGCTACCCGGACGACGCCGACCGGGTGCTCGCCGCGCTGGAGGCCAAGGTCGGCAGTCTCGCGACCAGCAAGGCGCGAGCCCGTGTCTTGGCCCTCCGCGGCCAATACGACGAAGCCTGCAGACTGCTCGAACAGGCAATCCAGGCCGCGCCCGCCGAAGCGCGGCCGGCCCTCCAGGGAGAGATCGTCCGCCTCCGCCTCGACCAGGGCCCCTCGCCGGCGACAAACCAGGGCCTCGATCAGCTCGCCGACTCGGCGATCACGGATCTCGGGCTGATTGGCCGGTTATGTGAACGAGCGCTGAGCGAGAAGAACTACGCCACCGCCGAAAAGTGGGAGAAACGGCTCCGCCAGCTCGAGGGCGAAGAAGGCGGCCAGTGGCGCTACTACCGTGCCGCGCGGCTCCTGGCGATCAGCCAGGCCGGCCAGTCGCCCCAAGTCGCCGAGGCCGAGCGGCTCTACCGCGAGCTGCTCGTGCTGCGGCCGGCATGGGGCCCCACGCATGTCCTCGGAGGCATGGTCCACGAGCGGCGGCAGGCGTCCCAGGAAGCGGTCGATGCCTACAAGACGGCGGTCGATCTCGGCATGGACCGGGTCGGCGTGTATGAACGCCTGGCTTTCCTCCTCTATTCCCTCCAGCGCGACCAGGAGGCGAGCGACCTGCTGGCGCTGCTGAAAGACCGCGTGCCCGCGTCGGAGAATCTCACGGAAATCAAGGCGGGCCTGGCGGCCAAGCGCGGCCGGCTCGACGAAGCGATCCAGGCGGCCCGGGACGGCGTCCAGAATCGGCCCAACGATCCGGTCGCCAATCTCCTCCTCGGCCAGATGCTCGCCTTGAAAGGCCTGCCCGACGAGGCCGAAGCAGCGCTGAAGAACGCTGTCCGCGCGGCGCCCGACGACCTCCGCGGATTGAAGGGGCTTTTCGATTTCTACGCCAACGCGAAGCAGCGCGAGCCGGCTGAAGCAGCGCTCCGCGCGTTGGCCGCCAAGGCCGAAACCGATGAGACGCCCGAGGCGTTTGTCCTCGCCCAGGGCTTCGAGCAGTTGGGAGACCGCCAGCAGGCGGAAACGCTCTACCGCGAGGCCCTCCGCCTGGCCCCGAAAAACGCCGCCATCCTGCGGCGGTTCTCCGCATTCCTCGTACAAGCCGACCCGGCCGAAGCCGAGCAGCTCCTCCGCCGCGCCCTGGCGATCGCGCCCGGCGACCAGGCCTCGCGCCGCACGCTCGCGGCCATGCTCGCCGCGCGGGGCGGGGAACACGAATGGGAAGAGATCGCCCGACTGCTGGAAGACCCGGCCGCCGACAACCCGGTCACCGCCGTCGATCAGCGGCTCCAGGCGATTCTGCTCGCCCGCCGCGGCGGCAGGGCCAATCTCACCAAGGCCCGGGGATTGCTCGAAAAACTCGTCGCCGACGCCAAGGTGACAACCGACGGCGACCGGCTCCTGTTGGCCAGAATCTACGAACGCGACGGGAAGACCGACGAGGCCCGCGCCCAGTACATCCCCCTGGTCGGCAGGCAGCGCCCCGCGGCCCTCCACCTGGCGCTGTTTATCGATTTCCTCCTCCGCTTTGATCTGTCCGACGAAGCCGCCGAGTGGATCGGCCGGCTGGAAGACGATCCGAGCGCGGCCGACACGATTCCGACCCTCACGCTCCGGGCGCGGGTGCTCAAAGCCCAAGGCAAACTCGACCAGAGCCGCAAGCTCGTCGAGGACTACGGCAGTGCGCGTTTCGACAAGCTGACCGACCCGGAGAAGAAGACCCAACTCGCCCTGGCCCTCGGCCGCGTCCATTCGGCACTCGAACTGCACGACGCGGCCGAGGCCTGGTATCGCCGGGTCGCCCAGGACTCGCCCCGGCAATTCGCGCCGCTGGCCGTCGCGCTGGCCAAGCAGGGCAAGGCCGACGAGGCCATCCAGCTCTGCCGCCAGGCAGCCGACGACGATCCGGCCGCCCCGGCCATCGTGCTCGCCTCGCTCGTGCTCGCAAAAGACATCCCCGGCGACAAGTTCCCGCAAGTCGACGCGCTCTTCGAGCAGGCGATCGCGAAGTCGCCTGAAAACGCCAACCTGCTGACGGCCGTCGCCAACGTCCGAATTACCCGCGGCGAACTGCCCCGAGCCGTCGAATTGTATCAGCAGGCGCTCAAGGTCCGGCCCAAGGACCTCGTCGTGCTCAACAATCTCGCCACGATCCTGGCCGAAGACCCCGCCTCGCGCAACGAGGCCCTCCGCTATATTGACCAGGCCCTCGAGATTGGCGGGCAGCAAGACGCCCTGCTCGACACCAAGGCGATGATTCTCGTCCAGGACGGCAAGGCCGACCAGGCCGTCCAACTTCTGGAAACGGCCTGCTCCCACCACGCCCCGGACCCCCGCTACCCGTTCCACCTCGCCGTGGCCTACAGCCGGACAGGGGAAGAAGCCAAGGCCCGCGCCGCCTACAACCGGGCCGTCGAATCCGGCCTGGAGGACCAAATCCTCACCGACAGCGACCAGGCGATGCTCAAACAGCTCCAGGAAGAATTCAAGCAGAAACAGAAATGACGAATGTCGAAGCCCAAATTCCGAATGCGGAATACTAAAAACTCCTTCGACATTTGACTTTCGACATTCGACATTCTTTTCCCCAAACCCCGAACCCCGAACCCTGCATTCCGTGAAAGCCACCTCCAACCATCCCCGCCGCTCCTTTCTGCTGCCGCTTGCGGTTGCCCTGATTGTCGGCCTGACGATCCTCTCTGGCTACGTTCAGGGCAAGATGTCTCGCCGCTGGGGGATCCCGCTCGACATTGTCGCGATGGGCAAGGACTTGGAAAAGTTACCCGACAAGGTCGGCCCCTGGCAGCTCGTTTCGACCAGCAAGCTCAGCGACGCGGTCGCCGGCGTCCTCGAGTGCACCGGCTACGCGCTCCGCAACTACACCAACCCGGAGACGGGGGAGACGGTCAGTATCGGCCTCCTTCTCGGCCCCTCCGGCCCGATGTCGGTGCACACGCCCGACATCTGCTACTCGTCGCAGGCCTACGACCAGCTCGATCGACCGAAACAAGTCACCGTCGCCGGCGCAAACGGCGAACAAGGCCGGTTCTGGGCCCAGACCTTCAAGGCCAAGAGCCTCAATGGCGAACTGCTCCGCGTCTACTATGCCTGGCGAGCGGGCGGCGCGTGGCAGGCCTTCGCCGGCGGCCGGTTGGAGACGGCCCGCTATCCGTACCTCTACAAGGTCCAAGTGGTCGCCCCGCTCGCCGACCCCGCTTCGAACAACGATCCCGCCGAGAGCTTTCTCCGCGACTTCCTCGCCGTAGCAGAGGAACACCTCAAGGAACTCTGAACCGGCGACGGTTCCCCTCCTTGAACCTGCCTGTAAATCCAGACCGCAACACTTTTTTGGCGCCGCTCCCAAGTCGCCGCATTAGGGTTGCACAAAGGGCCAGCACGATGACACAGATCAGCAACAGACGCGTAACGCAGATCGCCGCCGACACCGTCGAAATCGAAGCCCGGCCGGCCGGAATCCGCACCTCCGCCGATCCCGCCGGGTGCTTTCAATGGAAGGAACGGACCGACCCGATCCTCGCCGCCATCCTCCTCATCCCCGGGCTGCCGTTGATCGGCGTCCTCGTGGCCCTCATCCGCCTTACATCGAAGGGCCCCGGCATCTTCCGCCAGCGGCGCGTCGGCAAGCACGGCCGGCCGTTCATGATGTACAAGCTGCGGACGATGACCCACAACGCCGAAGCCGGCACCGGCCCGGTCTGGGCCCAGTCGGGCGACCCCCGCATCACCGGCCTTGGCCGCGTCCTCCGCAACCTGCACCTCGACGAGCTGCCCCAGCTCTTCAACGTCCTCAAGGGCGAAATGGCTCTGATCGGCCCCCGCCCCGAGCGGCCCGAATTCGTCGAAATCCTCGCCGAATTGGTGCCCGGCTATGTCGAACGGCTCGCCGTCCGCCCCGGCGTCACCGGGCTGGCCCAGATCAATCTCCCGCCCGACACCGATCTGCTCAGCGTCTGGCGAAAACTCCAACTCGACCTGGAATACATCGAGACCGCCAGCTTCTTCCTCGACCTGCGGATGTTCCTCTGCACCTGCGTCCGGCTCCTGAGCCTGCCCGGCAGGGTCGTCATGTGGTTCTTCGACGTCGAGCGCAACCCGCCCGACATGCCCACCGATGTCGAATGGATCCTCACCGCCAACGGCAAGAACCTGAGAACCGCCGCCCGCAGCGGCAACGGCGACAGCCACCCGGACGCCGTCTCCCCCCCGCCCAGTCGAACCAACCGCGCTGGCAGTCCGCAGTCGGGAATGACAAATGTCGAAATTCAAATGACGAAATAATTACGCAGCACACATTTCGCATACGCAGCGCTAAAACATTCTTCGACATCCCATTCCCCCTGGCCGCCGACCGCTGACAGCGATGTCTCCCAACGCCTTCACCGTCGACCTCGAAGACTACTTTCAAGTCTCCGCGTTCGACCGCGCGGTCCGCCGCGAGGATTGGCCCTCGTTCGAGCGCCGCGTCGTCGCCAACACCCGGCGGATGCTCGACCTCGTCGACCGCCACGCCGTCCGCGCCACCTTCTTCGTCCTCGGCTGGATCGCCGAGCGCGAGCCCGGCCTGGTCCGCGAGATCCACGCCCGCGGCCATGAAATCGCCTCCCACGGCTACGAGCACCGCCTCGTTTACGATCAATCGCCCGACGATTTCCGCCGCGACATCCGCCGTTCGCGCGACCTGCTCGAAGACCTTTGCGGCTCGCCGGTCGTCGCCTACCGGGCCCCCAGCTTTTCAATCACGAAGAAATCGCTCTGGGCGCTGGAAATCCTCGCCGAGGAGGGTTTTCGCATCGACGCCAGCATCTTCCCCATCTACCACGATCGCTACGGCATCCCCGGCGCCAACCCGGCGATCCACGCAATCAACACCCACCGCCAGCCGATATGGGAAATCCCCGGCTCGACCGTCCGGATCGGCCGGCTGAACCTCCCCGTCGGCGGCGGCGGCTACCTCCGCCTCTATCCCTTCCCGCTCACACTCCGCCTGCTGACAAGAATCAACCGCAAGCACGGCCGCCCGTTCATCCTCTACGTCCACCCTTGGGAACTCGACCCCGGCCAGCCGCGCATCAGGACCGGCTCGCGCCTGGCCGATTTCCGCCACTATCGCAACCTGAATAGAACCGAGTCCCGCCTCGACGCGCTACTGACCCGCTTCCGCTTCGCCCCCTTGAGCGAGATCCTCCCCGCGAGCAGCGATCAGCCGCCGGAAATGTCGAATCTTGAGACTTCAGCATACTTGTCGGCCAGACAATCGCGATCAGTTCCCCCCTGAAAGCGCCGCCACGGATGAAACACGAAAGAAACACGGCCGAACGGAGATTTTGACGTAATTGTCCGGAGAATCGCGAAAGGGCGAAAGCGCGAAATCAGAGAGGATGAAAAGCCGAGCTGCCCCCAGCTCGCACCCCTTTCCTTTTTTCGCGATTTGGCGATTTCGCGATCAGTTCCCCCTGAAAGCGCCGCCACGGATGAAACACGAAAGAAACACGGCCGAACGGACGCTTTAGCATACTTGCCGGGCAATCGCGATCTCTTCCCCCATGCCGGGAGCAAGAGAACCCGACATCGACACAGTGCCCATTCTTTCGTCATTCGTCCTTCGACATTCTTTCGTCATTCGTCCTTCGTCCTTCGACATTTCCCATGCTCCTCCTCACCCACCGCGTCCCTTACCCGCCCAACCGCGGTGACCGCATCCGCTCCTTCCACCTCCTCGAGTACCTCGCCCGCCGCACCGAAATCGACCTCGCCTTCCCGGCCAGCGAGCCGATCCCTGCTGCCACGATGGACGTTCTCAAGCGGCTCTGCCGCCGGGTGGGCGCGGTCCCGCTCGGCCGCCGCGCCCGCTGGCTCCGCGCCGCCCGCTCGCTGGCTTGCGGCCGCACCGCCACCGAGGGCCTTTTCTACTCACCCGAGCTTCACAACACCATCCGCCGCTGGTCGCAAGAGAGTCGCTTTGATGCCGTCCTGGTCGTCTGCTCCAGCATGGTCCAATACCTCGACATCCCCGAGCTTTCCGGCGTCCCCGCGATCGTCGACCTTGTCGACGTCGACAGCCAGAAATGGTTCGACTATGCGGCCCAGACCGGCTTCCCCCGGCGGCAGCTCCTCGCCCTCGAGGCCCGCCGGCTCCGCCGGCTCGAATCCTCGCTCCCGGCGCGCACCAGCGCAATTGCCGTCGTTGCCGACCGCGAGGCCGACCTGTTCGAATCGTTCAGCTCCCACCGTCCCCACGTTGTCCGCAACGGCGTCGACCTCGACTATTTCCAGCCCAATCGCGACCCGGCCGACGACGGCCCGCCGAGCTGCCTTTTCGTCGGCGCTCTGGACTACGAGGCGAACGTCGACGGCGCCCAGTGGTTCTGCCGCGAGGTCTGGCCCCGCGTTCTCGCCCGCATCCCCGCGGCCGTCTTCCGGCTCGTCGGCAGCCGCCCCAACCGCCGGGCCCGCCGCCTCGGCCGTCTCCCCGGGGTCGAGCTCGTCGGCGAGGTGGCCGACGTCCGTCCCCATCTCCACGCCGCCTCGGTCGTCGCCGTCCCCTTGCGCGTCGCCCGCGGCGTGCAGAACAAAGTTCTCGAAGCCCTCGCCGCCGGCAAGCCGGTCGTGGTTACCCCCCAGGCGCTGGCCGGCCTCCGCGCTGTCCCCGATAAACACCTCGCCTCCGCCGCCACTCCTGCCGAGTGGGTAGACGCCCTTTCTGACCTCTTGACCAACCCCGCCCTCCGCCGCCAACTCGCCCAATCCGGCCGCGCGTTCGTCGAACAACAATACCGCTGGTCGCAGCAGCTCTCCGCTCTAGACACGCTCCCCGGGCTGGCCGAGTGCATAGGAGTCAGCCATCAGCCGTCAGCCGTCAGCCGTCAGCAATCAACGTTTAGCCCCCCCGCATAATCGCCAAACAGATGCAAAAACCGAGACTTTAGCATGGCTATCGATTAATCGCGAAAGCGCGAAAGGGCGAAAACGCGAAATCAGAGGGATAAAGGTACCGCCTTCCCCCCAAACTCGCTCTGCTTGCCCTTTTTTCGCGCTTTCGCGATCACTTCCCCCTCTTCTATTTCCGCTTTCCGCTTTCCGCTTTCCCGTCCTATCCTTTGGATAACCCTTCTCCCATTCCGACCTGCCCCTCGCGCGCACTCGACGGGCCCGGAGGCCCCCCCCCGCGTTGCTTTTTCGCAACACAGGTTAAAAAGCGGAAAGCTGAAAGCGGAAACCCGCCCTCCGCCGACGCCAATCAGAAACCTCCAAGGTCCAATTTCCAATGCCCAATCACCACGACATTGGCCATTGAACCTTGAACCTTAAGCCTTCCTCTTCCTGACCGCTTTCCGCTTTCCGCTTTCCGCTTTCAGCTTTCCGCTTTGCTCTCCTCCCACACCATCCTCTGCTTTGCCTCCGGCTACGACGC
Organism: Pirellulaceae bacterium; assembly: GCA_012744395.1. Lineage (GTDB taxonomy): Bacteria > Planctomycetota > Planctomycetia > Pirellulales > Thermoguttaceae > JAAYCB01. The sequence continues at coordinate 5,826 of JAAYCB010000362.1, read as the reverse complement.
CCCGCCGACCAGCAAGCATCACGTGATGCACATCCTGGCCGAGCGCAACGTCGTCCTCTGGGTCAACTACCACGCCTCCCGCGTCCCCTCGGCCAGCGCTTCCGACCTGGCCCACATCGCCCGTAAGCTCCGCCAGGTCTTCGCCGGCCTCAACTCTCCCCGTCCCAACCTCCACGTCCTCACCCCCCTGGTGATCCCGCTCCCCGCCTCGTCAATCGCCCGCCGCATCAACCGGTTCCTCCTCGTCCGCCGGATTCGCCGCGCCCTCGGCCACGTCCGGTCCGGCCCCGTGCAGCTCTGGTCGTTCACGCCCGACGTGGCCTACCTCCTCGGCCGCTTCGGCGAGGAGAAGGTGGTCTACTACTGCGTCGACGATCACTCCCAGTTCACCGGCTACGACGCCGCCCAGGTCCTCCGCGACGAAGAAGAGCTTTGTCGCAAGTCGGACCTCGTCGTCACCACTTCAATGGCCCTCCAGGAGGCTAAAAGTCCCTGGAACCCCAACACGATCCTCGTCCCGCACGGCGTCGACTACGACCATTTCTCCCGCGCCGTCAAGGAAGACCTCCCCGCTCCGCCCGACATCGCGTCGATCCCCCGTCCCCGGCTCGGCTTTTTCGGCCTGATCCGCGACTGGGTCGACCTCGACCTCCTGGCCGAAGTCGCCCGCCGCCGCCGCGACTGGCAGATCGTCCTGTTGGGCGACTCGACGGTTGACCTCACCCCCTATCGGTCAATCCCCAACATGCACTTCCTCGGCCGCAAGCCCTACGCCGACCTGCCCGCCTATTGCCGCCAGTTCGACGTCGGGTTGATCCCGTTTAAGATCAATGAGCTCACCCGAGCGGTCAACCCGATCAAGCTGCGCGAGTACTTGGCGGCGGGATTGCCGGTGGTGAGTACGCCGCTGCCGGAGGTGGAACTCTACGGCCCGTCGGTGAATGTGGCCAAGGGGCCGGAGGCATTCGCCCGGGGAGTGTCGGATGGCCTGAATGGTCAGGCCGGTGCGAGTCGGCGGGCCGCGCGCATGGAGGCGATGCGCGGTGAGGGCTGGCTGGCGAAGGTGGAGCAGGTTTGTATTGCGGCGGCTCTCGATCAGGGGCATCTCTCATGAAATCATCCGCGATCGCTCATTCATTATCTTCGCGATCGGTTGGCGGGTGGTGCCCGCGATTGATTCGAAGGCGTTGGCGTCAATTGCGCGGCGTCTGGGCTGGTGTTGCCCGCCGCGTCCCCGCGGTCATGCGCGTGCGACGGCTGCACACCCTTGTTACGAAAGAACTCAGCTTCTCACAGAAGGTCCCGTTGGGAAAGCGCATCGGCGGGTGGCGGCGTGGATTTCTTTCGGAATCGGGCATGCTCTACGGCGGCAACGGCCACGACCTGAGCGATTATCTCAGTGATTGGTCGCGTTTCATAAGAACCTGCGGCCTCCGTGATGACTGGTGCTTTCTTCTGGATGACAAACTGCTCTTCTACGCCGTCTTCAAGGGCGTGTTGCCGCTTCCCTCTCTGATCGGCCTGATCGTCGAAGGACGTCTGTGCAGGCTCCATGCCGACGCCCCGGGGACCCTGCCCGAACTGATTCGCGCAAACGGGGGGATTGCGGTGTTGAAGCCCCGTGCCGGCAGCATGGGTTTAGGAGTACTGGTGATCCGCGAAACGGACGGTTGGTGGAATGTGAACCATCGCGCGATGGGCGAAACGGAGTTGCACGAATTGGCCAGGAGTCTGGATGGATACTTGGTCCAGCAATTTGTGCACCAAGGCCGCTACTCGTCCGCCATTTATCCGGATGCCGTGAACACCGTTCGCCTGGTAACCATGCTCGATCCGGATACGGAAGAGCCATTTGCGGCGGCCTCCGTTCATCGTTTCGGAACCAGCCAGTCCGCGCCGGCCGACAACTGGAGCCGCGGGGGATTGAGTGCTCGCGTTGATGTCCAGACGGGACGACTGGGGGAGGCGGTCACGTGTCCTTCCGATGGGACTTGCCGGTACCATGCCCGCCATCCGGAGAGCGGTGCGGCGATCGCGGGTGTGATGGTGCCCGATTGGGAGCAGATTGTTGAGGGCGTGCTCCACGCTTTGAAGTGTATCCCGCTCTTGCCCTACGTGGGATGGGATATCGTTGTCACGAATTCAGGCTTCATGATACTCGAAGGTAACAGCAACACCGACGTCAATTTACTCCAGGTCCACCAGCCGCTGTTGGCTGATGAACGCGTGCGGAGGTCTTATCGCAAGATGGGAGTCGTTCGGTAGTGTGGCGCACTTCAGGAATCACGCCTTGTTGATGCGAATGCGCGGCGGACGATATTTGCTGTTCCACGATCAGCCTGGAGGCCTCTTGGGGAGATGAGCATGTTGAGGTCAGGTTGTGATTACCTACGTCACCTACCGGTGCGACTGAAGAACGTCTGGCGTCTGGCCTACAACCCCAAATACTCCCGGACCTATTATCCCGAGGAGGAGCGGAAAACGAAGTTCCGAATTTTCCTCGAAAACCTCTGGTGGCTCGTGCGTCACCAGGAGGTCAACCGCTCGTATTACATGTACGGATTCGACCGTCGCCGGGGATTCCAGCCGAACGATTATCTTTCGGAAGGCGAATCGCGGAAGCTGCGCAATGGTCTTCGCGCGGAATTCGCACGGCGATTAGGCGGATACCGGTACGAGGCGCTCTCGGCAGACAAATTCCTCTTCGGCCAGTATCTTCAGGGACTTGGCTTTCCGACGCCCCGGATCCTCGGGTTGTGCCAGGGAGGCTCTCTGATTTGGCTGGCCGGAGAGGCGCGGACCGAGTCGCTGGAAAGCATTCTGACGCGAGATATCGACGCTGTGCTCAAAGACTGCGCTGGGTTGCAAGGAACCGGGGTGCTGCTATTTGCGGTCCGAAACGGACGATTGACAGTGGAAGGTCAGCCGACGTCTATTGAGGAGCTGCGCCGGCGGATCAAGGGGAATTGGCTGATCCAGGAACGCCTGGTTCAGCATCCGGAGATGAGCCGGCTCTACCCACACTCGATCAATACGATCCGGATCGTCACGGTGATGCCGGATGACCAGCCCTTCCTGTTCTGCGCCAATGGACGTATGGGCACCAACGGACGCACCAAGGACAACTGGTCGATCGGTGGAATTACGGTCGCCGTCGACCTGGAATCCGGCCGCTTCGGTCGCTACGGCTATTACAAGCCCGGATACGGAACGCGAGTCGATGCTCATCCTGACACGGGCGTCCGCCTGGGCGATATCCAGGTCCCTTTCTGGCGAGAAGCGACCCGGCTCGTCCTGGACCTGCACCGCATGTTCTACGGCTTCCACTCGCTCGGTTGGGATGTGGCATTCACTGAATCGGGCCCGACTATCGTCGAATCCAACCACGATTGGCTTCTGACGTTCATGCAAGCGGCTCATGGCGGCTTGCGACAGCGGTTTCTCGAGACCGCGCCACTGGCCGCTCGATCTCGCCGGAGGACAGAAGGATCGTTTACCGGGAGCCCCGCCGGGGTTTTCGACTCGGCCACAAGGCATGCTCCCGAGGAAGGCTAAGGGTGTCGTGATACACGTTGATCATAAGAACGCTATGACCACATCACGACTCCGGCCCACAGCTCCCTTGGATGACGAGCGAAGCAAGCTGAGGATCGCACGGGACATCGGCGTCCGGCTCTACAATACAGCGCGATACATGCGACCCGGTGATGGGCGATATCGCGGCATTGTCCGCCGGCTGAAGAGTGCTCGCGTACCGTGGATGGGCGGTCTGCTGGACATGGTCTGCACCGCATATCTTCTCGGCATGGAACATACGGACGACTGTGATTACCGTCCGTTCGAACTAACTCGCGACGAGCGGCGTCTTTGGGCCGGAAGAAGGATCTGGGCAGAAGTTATTACATTGTTCAATGAGCCGAACCATTCCGAGATTTTTCGGGACAAGTGCCGGTTTCTGGAGGTGTTCAGCCGGCACATCCGGCGGGAATGGTTGCCGATATCGGATGAGACGGAACCAGCACAATTCAGCAATTGGTGCCAGCGGCATCCGTCGTTCATCGCTAAGCCTCTCGATCGACTACACGGAGCGGTAGTCATGCGGTATCACGTTGGCGAGGCAGACCCCGGGCAAGCTCTGCAGGACCTCCGCGATCGGGTGATGGGACTCGTTGAGGAGGAGACCCGTCAGCACTTCGCGTTCCAGGCTCTGAATCCTTCCAGTGTGAATACCGTGCGGATCGTAACGCTGCTTTGGGAAGAGCGGGTGCATTTGCTGAGCGCCGTTCTCCGGATGGGTCGCGATGGCATCGTTGATAACTTGGCGGCGGGCGGCTATGCCGCTCCGCTGGACATAATGACCGGTGTTGTGAACGGTCCGGCCGTAGACAAAAAGGGCGGTCGAAAGCGATCGTACGACCGGCATCCTCTGAGCCAAACGATGATCATGGGATTCAAGATTTCCGATTGGGATGACGTGAAGAGAATGATTGAAGAGGCTGCTCAGGCAGTTCCTCAGGTCCGGACAGTCGGCTGGGATGTGGCGATTGCTGGGGACGGGCCGATGCTTGTCGAAGGCAACCACAACTGGTGCCGAAAGCCGTTTCAGTTGCCTTGCGGCAGGGGGGCGGCCCAGGAACTGCTTGCGTACATGCCGCAAGGGAGCGCATACTCTCGCCGACGGCCGCTGGAACAAGGAAAAGGCTTGTGAAGATCGCGCTGAGTGCCGGTTCCACGGACCACGATCACTACGCGAACGCTAAATCGATGGCCGAGGCAATGGTGCACGGTGACGACGCGGAAGTCCGCGTCGAGTCGTTCGAAGGAGGTGCACTGGGGTGTGTTGTTACAGGCGATCGTCCCCCTCGCATTCCCCTGCACGTTGCTGCTCCCGACGGCAGCCGGCTCGCCATCGCGGGAGTGCCGATCGCCGGCAGCGGAGGCGTCACTGAGATCCTGACACGGGCAGTCCGCCAGGAGACGCGTGCCGCGGCCCGGACGCTCAGCCGGTTAGACGGGGCGTTTGCCGCAATTCACTGGGCGGCGGCCAATCGAACCTGCTCCGTCGTCACCGACTTCCTGGGCGTGCAGCCCCTCTACATCTGCCATGGCGAGGGGCTTCTGCTACTGGCTTCGGAGGTGCAGGGAATTGCTGCGAGCGGAGCAGTCCACATCGATATGGACCCCGCGGGCTGGGGGGCGTTTTTCTGCTTTGGGCACGCGCTGGGCGACTCGACTCAACTGGCGGGCGTCCGGCGTGTGGCCCCGGCGAGCATCTTATGTTACGCACCGCACTCGGATCGGCTTGAGGCGGAGACCTACTGGGCGCTCGACGCGATCTCGCCCCGAGGATCTGCCCAAGACCTCGACAGCGGAACCATCAAAGCTCTCCTTCTACAGGATGTCGCGGCCTATTCCGAGTATTACTCCGGCGGGACCCTCTTCTTCAGCGGCGGTTACGATTCTCGTCTATTGCTGGCTTTGCTCAAGGAATCTGGTCTCGATGTCGAACTGCTGGTGGTCGACCACGCGGGCCATTTTCTGGGCATGGAGGCCAAACTCGCCAAGAGGGCCGCACAGAATCTCGGCTCTGCCGACTGCAGGATTGTGAATCCGCCTGACGGATTCTACAATTCCGCTGACTTTCTGCGGTACTTGGCCATGAACGAAGTGACCTCGCCCGCATTGTCGCTCTTCATCAGCAAGGTCTCGCAATACGTGCAGCCAGAGATGAGGGCGATCTGGCAAGGCGTTGGACCGGGCCACGTCATCCGGCCTCCCCTCGGACCCCCCGGGGGCATCGAACGATGTTTTCGCTGTGCTTCGACG
>JAAYCB010000361.1 GCA_012744395.1 Pirellulaceae bacterium | reverse complement strand
GTTGGACAACGCGGAGCGGACCGGCCGCGCCCAGGTGAGCCAGTCCGTGAGCTTGAACCAGAAGCGTCCGGCCCCGGTGCTGGTCCGCGTTGCCAGCCGCGCGGAGAACGTGGCCGGCGAACCCGGCCGCGGCTACTCGCTCTACGTCGACATCTACTACACCGACGGCACGCCGCTCTACGGCCAGCACCAGGCGTTTCCCGTCGGCACGACGCAATGGCAGGTGGGCGAACTGGTGATCCAGCCCGAAAAGCCGATTCGCAACGTCAACATCTACCTGCTGTTGCGCGGCATGGCGGGCACGGCCTGGTTCGACGACGTGGCGATGATGGAAGACGCGCTGCCCGCCGGGCAGTCGGCGCCGCCTAGCCGCAATCCAGGGGGCGCGACGCCGGTGGACGCGCGGAAGTAGGGCGGATATGCCTGACGCCGCAGGCGCCCCCAGTCGCCCCCCTCGCGGCGAATCGTTGAGTTTCAGCATCCGCACGCAACCGAGGAGTCTTCTTTGATGATTGCCCGCACGCCGACCCTGATTGACACTCGCCGCAGGCACGCCCCTTGGGCCGCCGTTGCCTGGACGGCAATCCTCTGCCTGCCCGCGGTCGGCGGACCGGCGGCTGCCGCGGGACTGAAGGACTTCACCGCCGACGCCCGGCTAGCGGTGACCAGTGTGACAATCAACGACGGCAGCAAGCCCAAGATTTTCAACGGGGCCAGGCTGGTCGCCGGCAGGATCGTGCATTACGAAGGGGGCGGCGGCGTGTCGCTGGCGGTCCGGGGAAAGACCGATGTTTCCGCTCTGGACCGCGCCGGACTGCTGAGAAACTCGCTGGCCTCCGGCCTGCCGAACCCTGGCGCGGCCACGGCGCCCGGCGGTGGGGCCTCCGCGCCCGGCGTCGCCGTCCGCTTCGATTCGCCGGTGGTCAATCGCGGGGGACCGGACTTGGTGGTCTTCGAGATGCACAAGGGGGGCGGCGGCGGCGATTGGTTCCATATCGCCCCGATCGAAGCCAATCCGGATTGGCAGGGGATCACCGTCAAAAGATACGACATCGACGCTGCCCACGTGGCGTGTCTTGAACTGCCGGGGATGGACCTCTACGGGCACGCCGCCCCGCTCCGCGACACCCAGTCATTTCTGGAAGGGGGATTGCGGCCCCACACCCAAGCCGAGGGAGGGTTCCAGGCCGTTGCCACGGCGATCGACCTTTCGGAAATGGGGGTAAAGGAAGGAGCGTCGAGCTCCGGCGTGGTGCTCCGGTCGGTCTCCGGCCAGCCGGCGTTCGACCCGCTGGCCGTGCTCGGGTTGCCGTTGCCGTCGGAGGAGAACTTGCTGACCCGCGCGCCGGGGCCGCCGCGTCCCAAGCCATTCGAGCTCCGCGATCGGGCGCTGGGCGGACCGCTCGCCGGCTGCGAGGAGATCATCTTTGCCCAGCGGGTGCCGGGGACGGACCACTGGTACGGCAATTTCGGACACTATTCGGACGGCCACGCGGGGCATTACGCGCCCCCGTCCACGCCCAGCTCGCTCGATTACTTCAAGTACGCCTTCGGCGACGGCGGGCGACTCTGCCGCTTCAACCTGCGGACGCGGAAGCTGACCGTGCTGTTGGACGATCCCCAAGGCGGGGTCCGCGACCCCTGCGTCCATTACGACGGCCAGAAGATCCTCTTCTCCTATCGTCGCGGAGGGACGACGGCCTATCACCTTTACGAAATCGACGCCGACGGCGCAAACCTGCGGCAGCTTACCGATGGGCCGGACAACGACATCGAGCCCGTCTATGCGCCCGACGGATCGATCGTCTTCTGTTCGAGCCGTT
>JAAYCB010000360.1 GCA_012744395.1 Pirellulaceae bacterium | reverse complement strand
TACCGGGATTTCTGGGGTCGGCAGAAGGTTCAGGCATTGAAGGCCCTGGACCTGGAAATCCGCCGAGGTGAGATCTTCGGCCTTCTCGGGCCGAACGGCTCGGGCAAGACCACGACGATGAAACTGCTGCTCGGCTTGCTGTTTCCCACCAGCGGCCAGGCGCTCGTGTTCGGGCGCGACGCCACGAACGTCTCCAAGAACGAACGCATCGGCTACCTCCCGGAAGAATCCTACCTCTACCGCTTTCTGAACGCCGAAGAGACGCTCGATTTCTACGGGCGGCTGTTCAATATGTCGGCCAAGGTCCGCAGGCAGCGGATCGCCCACCTGATCAACCTGGTCGGCCTCGATCTGGCCAAGCGGCGGCAGCTCAAGGAATACTCCAAGGGAATGACCCGGCGGATCGGCCTGGCCCAGGCCCTGATCAACGACCCCGAATTGATCCTGCTGGACGAGCCCACCAGTGGACTCGACCCGATCGGCACGCGGAACATGAAGGACTTGATCCTCGACCTGCGGGCGCAGGGCAAGACGATCGTCCTCTGTAGCCACCTGCTGGCCGACGTGCAGGATGTCTGCGACCGGATCGGCATTCTCTACCAGGGCGAATTGCAGGAGCTCGGGCGAGTCGACAGCCTGCTGGCAATCCAGGATGTGACCGAGATTCGCGCCTCGGGATTGGCTGCGGAAGCGGAGGCCGAGATCAGGCAGGTCGTCGACCGGCACCAGGGGAAGGTGCTTAGTGTGGGGCATCCCACGACCACGCTGGAAGAGCTGTTCTTGAAGATCATCGCCGAAAGCGAAGCCCATCCGGGGCGCCGCGTCCGCGGCGGGGGGGGTGGCAATGGTTCTTGAAAAAGAAATCCCGCATTTCCTGGAGTGGATCGGCGGGGCGGCGCTCCAGTGGTGCATCGTCCTGGGCGTCCTCGTTGTCCTGGGCCTCTGCTTCGGCCTGCTGGTGTCGATCATCCGCCGCGGGCCGGTGCGGGGCACCGCCTCCCTGTTCCGCGTGGCCTGGTCGGCCCTGGCCGACGTCTGCCTGATGTCGCCGCGGCGAATCAGCGCCTTGGCCTGGCTTGCCGTGAAGGAGTCGATTCGCAAGAAAGTCGTGGTCGCCGTCGGGATTTTCATCCTCGTCTTGATGCTGGCCGGATGGTTTCTCGACCCGGCAAGCGAGGACCCCGGCCGGCTCTACTTGAGCTTCGTGATGAGCACGACGAGCTACCTGGTCCTGCTGCTGGCGTTGTTCCTGAGTGTTTTCAGCCTGCCGGGCGATCTGAAGAACAAGACGCTTCACACGGTCGTGACCAAGCCGGTCCGGCACAGCGAGATCGTTCTCGGGCGGATCATCGGCTTCACGGCGGTCTGCACGTTCCTGCTGGCGGTGATGGGCGTGCTGAGCTACCTGTTCGTCGTTCGAGGCCTCGCCCACGAGCACGTGCTGATGGCGGCCGACATGGCCCCGCGCGACGCAAAGGCCGCCGCTCGCGGCGAGGCGGTCACGCTGATCGGCAAGACGAGCAAGCAGCACGGCCACAGCCATGAGGTCGTCGTCGATCCCTCGGGCGCGACGCGGACTCGCTTGGAGCACGGCCACACGCATACGGTCGTGGTGGACAATTCCGGCCCCGAGACGCGGTACCGCGTCGGGCCGCCGGAGGGGGTCCTCGTGGCGAGAGTCCCCGTTCGCGGCAAGCTGCGGTTTCGCGACACCGAGGGGAGGGACAAGAAGGAGGGAATCAACGTCGGCGACGAATGGACCTACCGGAGTTATATCCAAGGGGGCACGCCCGCCGCGGCGATTTGGAGCTTCGAGAATCTCCGCCCGGGGCAGTTCCCGGATGACCAGTTGCCGATCGAGATGACGCTCGGCGTCTTCCGGACGCACAAGGGCGAGATCACCCGGACGGTGCTCGGCGGCCTTTCGCTGCGGAATCCCGACACGGGCTTGACCGTCGAGGTGGAGATTTTCGAGTCCAAGGAATTCGTTGCCCAGCGGCTCTGGGTGCCGCAGCAGATCGTCAAGTATTCCAACCGCCAGGTGATCAGCCGGCAGGAGGAGACCCCCGAGGGGCTGAAGCTGACGCCCCCGCCGGATCAATTGGACATGGGCCTGGCGCAGAAGACCGAATTCGACCTGTTCGAGGACCTTGTCACGCCCGACGGCCGGCTGGAAATCTGGCTCCAATGCCTCGAGCCGGGCCAGCACTTCGGGGCCGCGCAGCCGGACCTCTATCTCCGCGCCGCCGACGCCTCGGTGCCGCTGAACTTCCTCAAGGGTTTTTACGGAATCTGGTTGCAGGTCCTCGTGCTGACCAGCTTCGGCGTGATGTTCAGCACGTTTCTCAGCGGGGCGGTGGCGATGCTGGCGACGGTCGGCGTGTTGATCGCCGGCTTCTTCACGGACTTCATGGCCGCGCTGGGCCGCGGCGGGGTGATCGGCGGCGGTCCGATCGAGTCGTTCCGGCGGCTGGTGACGCAGGACAACATGATGAGCGACATGGCGCCCGGATTGACGACCGACGTGATCAAGCTCGCCGACCGGCTGTTCGAACCGGCGCTGCGGGTCGCCGCCGCGCTGCTGCCTCCGTTCGGCGAGTTCAGTTGCGCGAATTTCGTCGCCAGCGGCTTCAATATTCCGCCTGATTTCATCTTCACGCGGACGGCCACGGCGTTGGCCTTCCTGGCGCCGCTGTTCGTGATCGGGTATCTATTCATGAGAAATCGGGAGGTCGCCCGATGAGTTCGCAGCGCGCTTTTGCCTTGAAGATCGCTTATATCGTGGCGATTGGCCTGTTGCTGATCCCGCTGTTTCTCCTGGCGCGCCCGTCGAGCGCGGACCGGGCGGGGGGAAAGCTCTCGCAACTCCGCGCCGCCGAAGGACTGAGCGAGGCCGAGTTGGGCGAAATCGATCCGGCCAGCGAGGCGATGAAGCTCAGCACGTTCGGCATGCGCGGCGTGGCCACCGCCGTCCTCTGGCTGAAGTCCAACGACTACAAAAAGAAGAAGGACTGGACGAACTTCGCCGCCGCGCTGAACCAGATCATCCGCCTCGAGCCGCATTTCGCCTCCGTCTGGCAGCACCAGGCGTGGAACATCGCCTATAACGTCTCCGTGGAATTCGACGACTACCGGGAACGCTACCGCTGGGTCATCAAGGGGATCGAATTCCTCATCCGGGGCGTCGACTACAACAAGAAGAATCCGCGGCTCTACGCCGACGTCGGCTGGGATATCGCCCAGAAGATCGGCACCGCCGACGAGAAGGTCCAGTTCCGCAAGCTGTTCGTCGCCGACGATGAGTTCCACAACAAGTACCGCACGCCGACCTACGAGGATCGCGACAACTGGCTGGTCGGGAAAAGCTGGTATGTCAAGGCGGAACAGCTCCACCGCCAGGGGGAAAGCATCGGCAACATGGGAGAGAACATCTTCTACGCCCGGCGGCCGATGTGCCAGATGAACTACGCCAGGAACATCGAAAGCGACGGGACCCATTTCGGCGAGAGGGCGAAGCAGAATTGGGAAAAGGCCCATCGCGAGTGGACCACGGAATTCGGGGCCATGCCGATCCGCACGACATACCGCAAGGACGACGGCAGTGGCGTGATCGAGATCGTCTTGAACGATTACGAGGGACTCTCCACGGAAATCGCCCGCTACGCCGAGGAGTTGAACGCGATCCAGCCGGGACTCGTCGATGAGTTGTTCCTCAAACGCTGGAACAAGCTCGATCCGCAGGACAAGAACGCCTGGCGCTACATGACCAGCAAGAATCCCGTCGCGCTGGGCGCCGAGACCGTTGCCAGGCTGCTCGACCAGCACGAACCGGGGTGGCGGAGCACGGACATCGGGCTTGTCCGCCCGCTGATCACCAGCCAGCAGGCGGCGGCTCTGGAGAAGCCCCAGGCGCTCCGCTCGGTGCGCGAGTCGGAACTGGCCGATCAGGCCTGGACCACGATCGGCGAAGCCGCCTACCGGGCAAACGACGCCTTGCAGGTCAAGATGGAAGACATCGCCCGCCAGATGGAGGGCGAAAATCGGCGAAAGGCCTTCCAACTCGTCCAGAAGGCGGAGACTCTCGAAAGACAGCGCGGGATCATCGGCAATTACCGCCAGACGGTCAATTATGAGGAGTGGAAGTTCCGCGCGTGGTACGAACAGCTTCCCGAGGCCCTCGGCGCCCGCGAGTATGTCTTCAAGGGGCGCCAGGCGCTCCAGGACGCGCTGCTCCCCGAGGCGGCCGACCACTTCCGCCGGGGCCTGGAGGATTGGGGAAAACTCCTCGCCCGCGAGGACTGCCGGCGGTTGGCCGACGACCGCGACACGATCGACGATCTGAAGGAAGTCATCGGCAGCTACGTCTCGCTGCTCAATCAGCGCGACGAGCTCTTCCCGGAGGATTTCCCCCTGGCTGATTTCTACGGGCGGCTGGCGGCCTCCGATCCCGGCGGCGGTGTGGCCACGGCCCGCGAAGCCGCCGATTTCGCCGCCCGGACCCTTGCCGAGGGCGACCCCGAGAAGGCGGCCGACGCCTTCCAGAGCGCGTTGAATTCGTGGAACCGCGCGGTCGAGGATTTCCCCGCCTTGGCCCTGATGATCGATCGCGATATCGGCAACGAGGTGCTCGCCACGCTGGAAGGCTATTCGGCGGCCCTGGCGAGGGCCGGCAAGCAGCTCCCCCCCGACTTCCAGCTCGCCGAGTTCCTCGGCCTGCAATTGACGCACGCCCCCGAGACCATCGAGGCCCGGCGGCAACAGAGGTCGGCCGCCGAACAACTCCGCGACAGCGAGTACCCGGCCGCCGAGGAGCACCTGGAAAAAGCCATCGCGGCCTGGCGCGGATTGATCGACCGCTTCCCCAGCGTGGCAAACGGCGGAGATCCGGCGATCGCAGCGGAGATTTCCGAAACGATCAACCTCTACCGCAAGGTGCTCGAACTCCGCGGCAAGGAGTTTCCCAAGGATTTCAAGCTACAGCGTTTTGTCGACAGGCAGCAAAGCCAAGCCTGATCGGGCCCGCCCTGCCGCGCTGCCCGATTGACCCGTGGTCCGCGCGGCAGCCCGCCGGCTATTGCTCGTCGAGCAGTTCGACGGCCGCGAACTTCTGGCCTTCGAGCATGGCCAGGCTCGCGCCGCCGCCGGTGCTCACGTGAGAAACCTTGTCGGCGAAGCCGAGTTGGCCGATCGCCGCCGCGCTGTCGCCGCCGCCGATGATGCTGATCGCTTCGCTGTCGGCGATCGCCTGGGCGACGGCCTTCGTGCCCGCGTCGAACGGCGGAGTTTCGAATACGCCCATCGGCCCGTTCCAGACCACGGTCTTGGCCGTCTTGACCAGTTGGGCGTACATCTCGGCGGTCTTCGGGCCGATGTCGAGCCCCTCGAACCCGTCGGGGATCTCGCCGGTCGTAACGATCCTCTTTTCTGCGGCCGCGGCGTCGTCGGCGGTCTTGGGGAAGCGGTCGGCGCAGTGCGTGTCGACCGGCAGGACCAGCTTGTCGCCACCGGAGGCCAGCAGCTCCTTGGCCAAGGCGACCTTGTCGGTTTCGACCAGGCTGCCGCCGACCTTGCCGTCCTGGGCCAGCGAGAATGTATAGGCCATCGCGCCGCCGATCAGGACCTTGTCGCAGATGCCCAGCAAGTTGTTGATCACCTGGATCTTGTCCGACACCTTCGCGCCGCCGAGGATCGCCACGAAGGGCCGGGCCGGCTTGCTGATCGCGTCGGCAAGGTACTGAATCTCCTTGGCCACAAGGAATCCGGAGACCTTGGGCTTGCCGGCCATGGCTTCGGGCACGGCGACCATCGAGGCGTCGGTCCGGTGGCAGGTGCCGAAGGCGTCGTTGCAGTAGATGTCCGCCATCGCGGCCAGCTCGGCGGCGAACTGCCGATCGCCCTTCTTCTCGCCCTTGTTGAACCGCAGGTTCTCCAGCACGAGCACGCCGCCGGCCTCCAGCGCCGCCGCCTTCGCCTTGGCGTCGTCGCCGACCGTGTCGGCAGCGAAGGCGACCGACTTGCCGAGCAATTCTCCCAGCTTCGCCGCGGCCGGCTTCATGCTGTACTTCGCGTCGCCCGGCCCGCCTTCCGGGCGCCCCAGGTGGCTCATCAGGATCAACTTGCCGCCGCGGTCGATGACCGACTGGATCGACGGCAGCGCCATGCGGATCCGCCGGTCATCCGTCACGTTCAGGTCCGCATCGAGCGGCACGTTGAAATCCACCCGCATCAAGACGGTCTTGCCGGCCACGTTCACGTCTGCAATCGTCTTCTTCGCCATGATATCTCTGGTCTCCTCAAGCCTTTCGAGGTCGGGCGCCGCTGTTGCCGTGGCCGCGCCGGCGCGATTCCTCCCTGGCGACCGCGGCGGCCTTTCCAAGCCGAAGCGGACCGGTCCGCTTGCACCAACTGCGGCCTTTAGCCGGGCAGCCAGCCACGAATCGCTGAGTTTACCGGCTGAAAAGCATTCTGGGAAGTCCTTGCGCTGGCCGATTCGTCCCCCCTGCCGCGTCAGGTCGATGACCCAGGCGGAGGGGATTTCCGCTTCGACAACCCGCCGCGCAAGGTTCACCCAGGCCTGGCAGCGGTCGAGGACCGCGCTGTCGGCGGTCGCCACGATCTCGGACGACGCGGCCAGGATCGGGTCGGGGTCGGCGACCAGGTCCACGCTCCACGGCCACCCCTGCTCGCCGGCTACACCGAGGATCAACTGCTTCAGACGCCCGCTGTTCGAAACCGGCCGGTCCAAGTACCACCGGCAGCCGGCGGGGCGCAGGCCGGCGAGCGTGCGGCCGATGGATTCCAGCGCCGGCCGGGTCTCCACCACCTTGCGGAAACTCCCGTGCATGCTGGCCATGTCGCGCATCGCCCCTTCGCGCCCCACGAGCACCACCGCGCCGGCAAGCGCTGCCTCGACCGTCGTCAGCAGGTTGTACCCGTCAATCCAGATCTCACGTCCCTTGACCTCGTCGGGATCGACGCAGGCGGCGCGCCGCCGGTCGCGGACCTGGTCGGAGCAGACGCTCCGGGCGACGGCCACCCGTTGCCGCGCCGCCAACTCGAATCGATCGCCGACGAGTTTCAGCGAGGACTTGGGAGGATAGCCGCGGCTGAGAAGCCAGACCAGGTCGGCGGCCGCCTCGCGAATTACGGGAAGCCGCTCGCCGGCGAACAGTCCGCCGTCTTCCGGATGAGGCCCGCGATGGATTCGGCGGTCCGGCATCGAACACACAGACAAAGGAGAATTCACGGATCGCAGGCGCTCCGGCGCCGCCCACAGAATAGGCGTTTCCCGCGATGCCGGCAAGCGTCGCTGTATCCACGCATCCGGGCTTTGTTGTAGAGGCGATCTGCAGGCGACTGCACGGGTGTCTCATAATAGGTTCTTCCGAAATCCGATCGTGCACTCGGTCTGGTCATCAAGTAGTAGGTGCCCTCCGGATACGTTGACAGCAAGTCACCCGCCTGGGAAGCCAGGGATCCGACAAAGGCATCTGCGGGCGTCGGATCGTTCTGAGCATATTGCTCTGCCATGTCTTGTAGCATCGAGAGACTCAATCCCGAGCCGTCCAACCCATTCGGATCCCCAAACATCCCCGGCGAATTCCCCACATACCGGTACAGGTGCCGATCCCCGCCGGCAAAACCGATCGGATCCTCCGAGAACCACCGCCCCACCCCCGCGTCATACCAGCGGTTCAGGTTCCACTGCAAGCCCGTGTCGTCGTCGAAGTAGCGGCCAGTGAAGCCGAAGATCGTGTCGACCGTTGGGCCCCGACTTCGAATGGACCTTGCCAAAAGCCTCGTAGACCTTGTGGTTGGCGATCGTCGTGACGTTCGTCGCCGCGTTGTACGTCGCCACGTCGCGGATCGTCCCCTGCCAGTCGGTCATCGGCCAGCCGTCGGGCGCAAGCGTGCGGTTCTGGCGGCCCATCTTCCCGGCGCCGAAGGTCTCGTAGCCGTAGGAGGTCTGTTCGTAGTTGGTTCCTTCCGTACCGGAGCCGGAGGAAGGAGTGTCGTCGTACACCCGTGTGGACACGAGACGCGTCTTGCTGTACTGATAGGTGGTCCAGGCGGTGTAGTCCGACTGGAGAACCGTGGCCGAGGCCAGGCCCGCCAGCGTCCCGCTGTAGGCGGCTTGAATGCGCTCGGTCGTTCGCCCGTCGCGGTCGGTCCGGGTGATTGAGATCGGGCCGACGATCGTCTCCGTATAGGGGCTCGCCGCCAGGGCGTAGCCTTGGGCGTGGCGGGTTTCGTGGGCCGCGTCGTTGTAGAACGTCCAGGCGGCCGCACGGATGCTGGTGGGCGTGCCGGCAACGAGCGCGGTATGGGCTGGGCCGAGTGTCCGAGTGACGCGGCCGAAGGCGTCGAACTGGTACTCGGTGGCCAGGTTCGCGCCGCCGGAGGCCGGCAGCGTCCAGCCG
>JAAYCB010000359.1 GCA_012744395.1 Pirellulaceae bacterium | reverse complement strand
GGCCTTAAGAGCAGCGTGCCCGCCGCCGGATCGACGCTTTCGACCCGTTTCCGGTTGATCGCCCAATTCCCGGCGACCATCACTTCGAGATCGGAAGACTCAGCCAGATTGTCCAGCACGCCGGGCGGAAATGTGAGCGTGAATCGGCTGCGGTCTTCGCTGAGTTCCGCCGCCTTGAGTTGCACGCAGTCCGGCCGGGCGTCTTCGTTCGGTTCCCGGGCGAGCACCGCGCGCCGCTCGTCGACATAAAGGTTCCGGAACCGGTCCGCTCTTTCGCCGCCGGGGAGTCGTGCGGCCCACAGCCCGTCACCTTGCGGCTCCCAGCCGCCGATCTGGCGGCCGCCGCTGAGGATCACCCGCTGGCCCGGCATTCCGGCATAGGTGACGGAAACCCTCTCCGTCCCTCCCGACTCCGGGCCGAACACGAGCGGCTCGTCGAGCGGGTACGTGCCTCCCTTGATCCACACGATCACGCGCGCGTCGCCCCCTTTGGCAACCTGCGTGCGGACGACCTGTTGAGCCTTGGCAATCGTCGCCAGGGGCTGAGCGGCCGTGCCCGGATTCGTATCCGAACCGTCGGTGGCAACGAAGAATTCCGCTCCGCCTGCCGGCGGCGCACCTAAAAGGCAAGCGATCGCGAGGAACATCATGGGCGATTGCATGGCGCGTCTCCAAGTGCCGAAAAGAAAGGGTTCGGGGTTTAGGGTTCGGGGTTCGGGGTTCAGTCTGACCTCGTTCCCAAGCTCCAGCTTGGGAACGTTTCTGCCAGTCGTTGTGTTGCCAAGCCGGAGCTTGGCAACAGGTTGGGCGCGAAAGAAACACCCCCGAACCCTCTTAACCCTTGCGTTCTGCGAAAGGGGTGATTTCCAACACAGCACCCTGTAAGCTGTAGCCAGCAGCCTGATGGCTGATCGCTGACCGCTAACCGCTGATAGCTAACCACTGCCCGCCCCACGGAGCATTGTCATGTGCCGATTCCGAACGATTTCCGCTCCCTGGATTGTAGCGGCTCTCGTCGCCGGCGCCAGTTTTACAGCGGAACCAGAAAGGCCCTGGCCGGCCGCGTACAAGATCAAGCCGGCGGAGACGGACCGGCTGACGGCGGCCGACGTGGTGGGGCCGGACGGCATCGTCTATCCCGACTGGCGTTATGCAGGCGTTCCCGGCGGAATTCCCGACGTGGCGGAGAAGGTGCGGATCGAGCAGTTCGGCGGCAAGGCCGGCGACGATCGCGACGACAGCGCCGCGCTGGCCGCTGCCGCGGAGGCCGCCCAAGGCGGCGGGGCCGTCGTGTTGGGCCCGGGCGTTTACCACCTCGATCGGCCGGTGATTCTCTACCGCGACGGCCTGGTGATCCGCGGCCAAGGGGCTGATAAGACGACGATCGTCTTTCGTTACGGCGGGCCCAAGGGGGGCGTCGGACTGTTTGGCCTCTCCGACGGCGATCTGGTGGGCAACGATACGCCGATCGAGGTCCATGCCGCGCCCGACGGTTTAAATCGAATCGCCCTGCTCTTGGACGGCCGGGTGATCAGCGAGCGGTCGCGGACGCTGCACTGGGGCGGCACGTTTTCATTGCGGACCTTCGGCAGTTCGCTGTTCGGGCGGGCAGAGGCCGGCGAAAAGCGGCTGACGGCCGTGGCCGAGTACGACGACGGGCGGACGGTGGAGAGTACGGTCCGCGTCAAGTTCGACGCCGCCGCGGCCGGTCCGCCCCGCCGTTTGAGCGGCGCCAGCCTGGGGGCGATCACGTTCTCGGGTCAGAGCGACGGCCTGCCCCAGTGGAAACTTGCCGAGGACGGCCGGCGGGGCGCCGTGGAAATCGTACTTGAGAAGAAACCTGCTCTGACGACGGGCGACGCGGTCGAGTTGACCGCGCCGGCCACGGAACGGTGGAACAAGCTGGTTCGCAACGCCTGCCAATGGGGGCTTTACCGCTGCAACCAGTTTCGTGTCGAGGCGGTCGACGGCGCCCGGGTGAGGCTGAACCAGCCGCTGCGGATCGATTTCCCCGTCGTCGACGGAGCGGTGCTGAAGCGAATTGATCCGATTCGGCGCTGCGGCGTTGAGAACCTGACACTCGTGCAGACGGAAAAACTCTGGACCTCCGGCGTGCTGTTCTCGTGCGCCTGGGAGTGCTGGGCCAGGGGGCTGGTGGTCGAAAAGGCGGGCCGCCACCCGGTCTACACGGGCCAGGCCAAGTGGTGCGAGATTCGCGACTGCCAGTTCCGCGACGCCTGGTACACGGGCGGCGGGGGAAGCGCCTATGTCGGCTGGGAACGGTCGTACGACTGCCTGATGGAAAACGTGACCACCTGGCGGATGCGGCATGCCCCCTGCGTGCAGTGGTCCAGCTCGGGCAACGTGATCCGCAAGAGCACGTTCCACGGCAGCGACGCCCAGTGGCATGCCGGCTGGACGAACGAGAATCTTTTCGAAGACTGCACGGTCGACGCGGCCGGCTCCTGGGGCACGTACGGCAACGGCGGCTGGGCCTCGCCGCCGGCGGACGAGGCGCACGGGCCGGAGGGGCCGCGGAACGTCGTCTACCGCTGCGACTTCCGGGCGCCCAAGGCCGGGCTATGGATGGGCGGCATGAACGAAGCCTGGCTGATCCTCTACAACCGATTCGTCGTCAAGGCGGGGCCGGGCATCGCCGCGCGGACCTGCTCCTTCGACCACATCATCCGCGGCAACACGATCGCCGTGGAGAGCGGCAGCCAGCCGGCCATTCACCTGGCGACCGACGACTGCCTGGGCGTTGAAATCGTGGGCAACCGGGTGTATGGCGCCGGCGGCCAGCTGCTTGGCGGAAAGGCGCAGCCGGAACTGTTGGAAGGCAACACGATCGAGCCGTTCGAGCCGTCGCCGCCCAGACCCGCAGCGCCGGTGCCGTCGATCTTCGCGTGGCAGCGGCGGAAGTGAACGCTGCCGCCTCGGCGCGGGCGCTACACCCGGCACGCCACCAACTCGATGCCTTCGCCGGCGCCGAGATTGCGCGAGTATTTCTTCTCGCTCGGATTGTTCCAGTGCTCGTGGACCCCGAGGCTGGCCAGCCGTTTTTCCGGCGACGCGTGGTCCGGATCGTAGAACGTGCCCGAGGGCGGATTGTCGGCCAGTGCCGCTTCATGCAGGTAGTCGTCGACGCCGGGCCGGCGCGGATAGTCGTCCCACTCCGCGCAGAGAAAGTCGAATCCCACCGAGTCGATGGCCACCGGGTCCTGGGATGCCAGGAGGCTCGAAGTCCACGCTCCGTTGAACGGGGCCGAGGCCCACTTGCGCGGCGCCGAGTCCACCGGATGCTTGCCGGAGTAGAGCCCGTCGATCAAGTACAGCACCGTCTTGCCTCCGAGGTGCGCATGCCCCAGCAGGTCGACCTGCTCGCGGTAGCTCCCCATCTCCTTGGAGAAGGAGCGGGCGTGCATGTTGTAGTAGCCTTTTTGCACCGGCCAGCGGACGAGGGAGCCGAAGTGGTTCTTGCCGCAGAGCGTGACGCCGGCTCCCGTGTGGGCCTTCAGGTTGGCGAAGTTGACGAAATACTCCGCTTCGGCGAAACACGCGGGGATGAAGTCGGGCGAGGCGTCTGCCGGCCGGCAGCTCCAGTAGAAGGGGACCGTTGAGGGCTGGACCTGGACCCGGCCGAACTTGCCCCCGTGGTCCGCATACTGCACTTGCGGGAACTCGCCGTGGAGCATCTCGTAATACTC
Organism: Pirellulaceae bacterium; assembly: GCA_012744395.1. Lineage (GTDB taxonomy): Bacteria > Planctomycetota > Planctomycetia > Pirellulales > Thermoguttaceae > JAAYCB01. The sequence continues at coordinate 1,630 of JAAYCB010000359.1, read as the reverse complement.
CTCGACCAGGTAGGCCAGCGTGTCGCAGATCGTGATGTCGGCGGGCCGGACGCCGGCCGCCTCGACGAGCTGCCGCAGCAGGGCGATGATCATCTGGGGCGCCGTGTTCATGTAGTCCTGGCGCTTGATCAGCTTGTAGGTCTCCGGATCAACAGACCCTTCGTGCCAGATCATGCCCACCAGGTTCGGTTTGATGGCGATCTTTTCGCCCGGCTGATACCCCGCATCCCCCCTGCCCCGCTGCCGGTTCAGGTGCCGGAACAGTCCGGTCCACGCCTCGCGGACCGTCGATTGGCCGGCGAGCTCGCAGACCGCCCGCGACATCATTTCGTCGACGCGGTCTTGGCGCGTATGTTCGGGCTGGAACCAATGCCCGTTGCCGGGCCCTTCCCACGGGGTCGCCCGCGGGTCATGGACCCATACGACCCGGCCCGGATGGATGCCCTTGGCCTGGCCGATGGGTTGGAGCCCATCCGGCTGGACCGCGATCGGCTCGCCCGCACGAGCGCTGGCGAGGCCCATCGCGCCCCCGACCGCCGTAGCCTGCCCGAGAAACCGCCGCCGATTGACTTTGTCTGCCATGCGTTTACCTCCAGGAGAGCCGTGGTTGCGCCGCGGAGGCCGCCGCCTGTTTCGCGCTCCACGACCATTCCGCCACTTTACTCGGCCGGCGGCGGGCTTGTCCACTGTCGCCTCGACCGCCGCGCCGGCTTTTGATGGGCCGCCTGCCCTCAACCTTCCAGCAGCAAGCCACCCTCTTCGATCCGATAGGGGAGGATTTCGTCGGGGCAAACGCTGCCCCGGTGCTTGGCCACGTACAGCGCCCGGCGGAAGCGGGTGCCTTCGCGGATTTTGCCCATGTAGATCACCGTGTTGGCGTTGGAGAGGACGTCGCCCTCGTCGAGCGAGCGTTCGATGAGCCCATCGAGCGTCGTCTCGTGGGAGGTCAACAGCAGCATGCAGCCGATCGCGCCCGGCGCGTAGACGTGCCGGGCGATCGCCTCGGCGTTGGCGCGGTAGTGCTCACGGAACAGGTCCCGCGCGACCCACTCGGGGTCCTTGCGGAGGATCTGGTGACAGATGTATTCGAACAGCTCGATCTGGATCGAGTCGCTGGGCCGGTCGACCGGCTCGATCCCGTCGATGACCGCGCGGCGGACGCCGCGGACGAAATTGCCGTAGAAGAAGGCGATCGAAGCGGCCAGCCGCCGCGTCAGCTCCGCCTGCCAGTCCTGCCAGCCGTCGAAATCCAGGTCGCGGCGGGAGACGCGGCGGCCGGTCTGATCGAAGATGTGCAGATAGTCGCCGCAACGCCGGTCGGAGTCGAAGAACCCATCGAGGCTGAGGCGATCGGCGGGCGCTGCCGCGTCGAGCCGCCAGTTGAACATCCGCCACGCGTACTCGGCGTGGTGCTGGGAGTCGCCGCGGCTGCTCATGTCGAAGACGATGCCGGGCGAGCCCTCCTGGGCGGCCCCGGCGTGGGCGAATTGCAGCCCGAGCTGCGTCTTGCCGATGCCCGTCGAGCCGACGACCGCGGCGAGCGTGCCCGGCAGCAGTCCGCCGCCGAGCAGGTCGTCGAGCCGCGCGATTCCGGTGGAAAGCCGCCGATTTGAATCCGCCACGTCCATCG
>JAAYCB010000358.1 GCA_012744395.1 Pirellulaceae bacterium | reverse complement strand
TCGCGGCCCCAGACGCCGTTGCGGAAATGCGGTTCGCAGCCACAATCCCAGACTACCCAGCAGGTTGAAGACGTTGTGCTGGTGGATGACGCGGACGTCCCGGTATCCGGCTTGAGCCAGAATGCGGCGCAAGCTGCGGGGCGTGAACTGATGCAAGTGGATCGGCGGCTGGAGGCAATACCAGTAGCGTCCGAAGACGGCAGGTTCCCAACAACCCCAGTTCGGTACGCTGAAGACGAGCCAACCGGCGGGCTTGAGAATCCGCTGGATTTCATCAAGCGTTCCGAGCGGGTCGTGAAGATGCTCGAGAACCATCCACGCGAAAACCGCATCGAAGGAGTTGTCGGCAAAGAGTCCCGGCTCGAATGCGCCGTGATGCACACGAAACCCGAGTTGCCGCGCCTCGGCGGCCGGCGCCGAGGCCGGCTCGATGCCTTCGGCTTGCCACCCAGCCCCGCGCAGCATCTCCAAGAAACGTCCCCCCGCGCAACCGAGTTCCAGGGCACGCCGGCCGGGCGCGTCGAGCGGTGGCATGATCTCCCCGTAGCTCTCCCGGAGCCAGTGGTAGAGTCTCCGCAGTCCGGGAACCAGCCGGATGGGCCGAGAGAGATACCAGGCAGGAAAAGTCGCTGCTCCGCCGCCCGGCGGAGTCGAAGCGGTTCCGCCGCGGCCTCCTCGCGGCGTGTGCGGCGCATAATCTTGCGGATAGAAGCGGCTGATCGATTCGCGAGTCGGTCTCGGGCTGACGTAAACGTGCCGGCAGTCGCGGCACTCGACCAGTTGGAAGCAGCCGCGCGTCCGGTGAAGCAGATCGCCCGCTCGCATTCGCAGTCTCCAGCGGTCCGATCCGCACAACGGACAATCCGGCGTCTCCCACTCCACGGGGTACGATTCCTCCGACTCGTGCGATTTGGCCATCGATCGACTCCCAACTCTGCAACGCAAAGCCGCCTATCCGGGCGATCCGTTCTTCTTTCCGGAAGACGAATCGTCCTTTTTGCGGGCTGCCACGCCATCCGCGGCGGGATTCATTGCCGCGGCCCGCCCAGCCGGTTCGCCGGAGAGACCTCCGCTTGTGTTCTCGCGCCTGAGGAAGGAAACGAGATAATCCGCCATCCGGTATGCAAATTCGTCGCGCTGGATGCGCATGACCAGGAAATAGACAACCGCCCCGCAGCCGGCGCCAGCAAGTGACGAAAACGGCATCTCGACCCGGACAACCGGCCACGCCGCCAGAACCGCGGCGAGCGAGGCCAGAACCGATCGGCGAAGTGTTCCCCCCACGCCGGCGAAGGTCCCCGGTCCAAGGCGCCGAACGACCAGAACCACCGCCGCTGCCGCGTTCAGAGCGACATAGAGCGACGTGGCCGCGACCACCGTCGAGACGCCGAACCTGGACGTCAGAGTGATCTTCAGGACCAGTCCGACCGTGAACGCCCCGACGCCAAGCCATGTGGGAGTCCGCGTGTCGGAGAGCGAGTAGAAGACCTTCGCGGTGATTTCGGCCACGCCCGCTCCGACGATCATGCCCAGGTAGAGCACGAGCAACCAGGCCACCGATGCCGTGTCGACTGCGGTGAACTCTCCCCGCTCCAGCAGATCGCCAATCAGCGGTTTGCTGAAAAACAGCAGGGCAAACGCGATCGGTGCGAGAATCGCCGTCACGCAGCGCATCGCCGCCGCCACTTCGCCGCGAAACTCCTCGTGCCGACCGGCCGTCCAGTGGCTGGCAAAATTCGGAAATGCCACGACCGACAGCCCGCCGACCGTGATCGTCAGCAGGGCGGTCGCGATTCGCCAGGCGTAGCCAAGGTGGGAAACGCTGCCAACCGGCAGCATCGACGTCAGGTAGCGGTCGACGAGCGGATCGAGGCGGAAATAGACTGCCCCGCAGACCAGGGGCAGCATCAAGAGCAGGCACTGCTTGACTTCCGCCCCGAGGCGGAAGCCAAGCCGCGCGTTGCGCGCAAACAGCGGCAAGGTCAAGGCCGCCGTAGCCGCCGATCCGGCCAGCACCGACCAGGCGACCGCCGGCATGCCCGAATTGCGGAACACGATCGCCCCGCTGAGCGTCAGGGCGATTCCCAACGGCGAAGCCACGGCCGGCAGAAGGAATCTCCGATGGCAATGATAGACGGACTGGAGGAAGGCGATCAGCCCGTTGGTGACGACCAGCCAAGATTGGATTCGCAGCAGGCCGGCGGCCAGATCGAACCGCTCGGCGGCGAATCCCGGGCAGAGCAGGGCCACGAGCGGCTCGGCGAAAAGGAACGAGCCGGCGGCGATCGCCCCCGAGAACACCACCAGCAGCGTTGCCATGCTGCCGGCAAGCCGCCAGGCGCTCTCGCGGTCTTCCGCCAACCGCTGGCTGAACAAGGGCACGAAGGCATAACCCAGCGAGCCGACCAGGACGGCGCTGGCGACGCTGGGAATGGCGATCGAAGCCACGTAGGCGTCCATTTCCCAGGAGGCTCCGAAGTGTTTCGCGAGGAACACCTGGAAGATGAATTGGAGTGCCAGTTGGCCGAGCGAGCAAAGGCTGACCCAGCCGGCGGAACGCAGGGATGTCGTTGGGCTTGCCATCTCCAGCGACTCCTACCCGTTCCTTGCCAAACGACTGGCGGCGGCTTCCTGAAACAGCGACTCCAGAAGAGCCAGCGACTGTTCCGGACCGTACTGCTCCTCGACGTGGCGGCGGGCCGCTTCGACCCTCTCGCGCCAGCGGCCGTGGTTCAGCATCGCGTCCTCGATTGCATCGGCCAGCGCGGCCGGATCGGCCGGCGGCACGAGGCAGCCGAAGCGCCCGCCGTCGAGAATCTCGCGCGGGCCGGTGGGGCAGTCGGCGGCGAGCACCGGCGTCCGGCAGGCCATCGCCTCGAGCAAGGCATTCGGCATGCCCTCGAAGAGCGAGGGGAGACAGAAAAGGTCCGCCTGGCGGATCAGCGGCAGGGGATTCGCCTGCCGGCCCAGGAAACGCACATGCCGCTCGAGTCCGCGCTGGGCGACAAGCTGCTTGAGCAACCGTTCGTCCCGACCGCCGCCCACGAGGTGCGCCACCAGCGCCGTCCGCTTTCTCCTCAGCACGAGCTCTTCCACCGCCTCGATCAGAATCCGCTGGCCCTTTTCTCTTTGCAACCTTCCAACCTGGATGACATGGAACAGGCCGGACGAAAAAGCCGGCGCCGCTTCGGCCGCCAGCCGATCGATCCGCCGCGGGTCGATCCAGTTGCGGACCACCACCACCTGTTGCTCGGGCAGGTCGTAACAGCGGATCGCCTCGTGCCGCAGGTCGCTGGACACAGCCACGACCCGGGCGGCACGGCGATAGGCGTGGCGGAGCAGCCTGCGCTTTGCGCCGGCGAAACGGCCGACCGTCCGCAGATCGCTTTGCGGATGGCTGACGATCACGGGGATTTCGGGCAACCCGGCGCGCCAGGAGGCGGGTGCGGCGATCAGGGTGGTGTGAATCGTGCGGTCGAGGATTAGATCCACCCGCTCGTTCCGCGCCACGCCGGCCAGGTGGCGGACCTGCATCCGGTGAATCCTGCCGGGCCAATACCATCGCGGCGTCCGGCGGTTCTCCCAGAAGGAGAAGATCGGCACGTCTTCTGGAATCTCGTCGAGCAGAGGCCCTTCGCGATAGAAGGTGTAAAGCAGCGGTTGAAATCGGTTGCGATCCAAGCGGGTCAACAGGCCAACCGTCTGCCGTTCGCTTCCACCGCCATGCATCGAGCCGATCACACAAAGTACACGGGTGGGATTCTGCATCAGCGGATCGTCTCGGGGGCAAGGTTCAGAATCCAAGGTTCACGGTTCAAGGTCCAAGTCCTCTCAGTCCGGTGCTCCCAATCAAACGCCCGGTCTTGCCCACTCTTGGCCGTTGGCAGTGGAGCCTTGTTCCTTGCCTGTCTCGGGTCTGTGTGGCAGCGAGCAAACTGGTTGCTTGACAGGGGTTACGATCAGGACTAGACTTGCGGTCTGGATAGATCGGCTTGAAGAGCCCATCCCAAGACCGGGCAGACCGTCTCCCGCGGGCGGAAGTGGACTCAGTCGCTGAAGGTTCTGAGGTGGTCACGTAGGGCCGTTTTCGTGGTTGCCTCGGTCTG
>JAAYCB010000357.1 GCA_012744395.1 Pirellulaceae bacterium | reverse complement strand
CCGGTGCCGAACGCCTGGCCGACCATCACCCACCAGGGCAACCGGCGGTCGCCCAAGAAGTAGCTGCCGCTGGAGGCGATCTTGCGCGCCATCCAGAGGCCGAACGCGGTGATGCCCACGAAATAGCCGAAGAGGACCGTCCAATCGAGCCAGGTGAACGCGGCGCTCGGGCTTGCCATGGAAGGTTTCCTCTCGGAAAAGGATCAGCGGACGCGGACAAACCGTTTAGGCCGGCGGGGACGATTGACCGGCGAAGTCCACCAGCTGCTCGAGCACCTCGCCGATCGCGGGCCGCACAGCGGCGTCGTGCGCCAGCATCGACGCGAACAGCTCGCGATAGGGCGGCTCGACTTGAGCGGCCAGCTGCGGGCCGAGGTCTTGGCTCTGAACGGCCAGCAGCGTCTCCAGGATCGGCCGGTCGGGGTGCGCCGGCCGCCCGGTGAGCATCTCGTAGAGGATCAGGGCAAAGGAGAATACGTCGCTGGCCAACGTCGCCGGCGCTGCCCGGGCCTGTTCCGGAGCCATGTAGGCGGGCGTGCCCTGAATCGCCGCCCGCTGTCGCGGACCGCTGTCCAACGCGTTGGGAAGGGGGCTGGCGTATTCGACCGTCTCCACCATGCGGCCGGCGATCTGCGACGTCGCATCGGGCACGTCCGGGATCGGCGCCTCGCGCGCCGCATTGGCGGGCCGCGCAAGGCCGAAGTCGACGATCTTGGCGACCCCCTTGGCCGTGAGAATCACGTTGGCCGGCTTGAGGTCGCCATGGACGACTCCCTCCTGGTGAGCGGCGGCAAGGCCCCTTGCGATCTGGATCGCGATCCGCAGCGCGGCCGGCCGGTCGAGCCCCTGCTCGATGACCGTCGACAGCGCCGGGCCGTCGAGATACTCCATGGCGATCAGCGGCAGCCCGTCTTCCTCGTCGACCGTGTAGATCGTGCACACATAGGGGCTCGAGAGTGCGGCGGCCGCCCGGGCTTCGGCAAGGACGATCTCGCGCGACTCGAAGATCTTGCGTTTGAGGATCTTCAGGGCGACCATCCGCGACAGCCGCAGGTCCCAGGCGGCGAACACGCTGCCGAACGTCCCGGAGCCGAGCCGCTCGCGGATCTGGTAGCGGCCGAGCACGCGGCCCGCCTGAAGGGCCCTCTCTGGATCGAGGGTGCCGTCCGCCGATGTCCAGCCGGACGGGCAGAGTCCACCGGTTCGCAAAGCGTCGAGAACCCGCAAGACAACGTCCGGCCTGCGCCCGACACTCAGGTTGTGCACGACCATGTATTGCAGAACGCCCGCCGGATCGACGAGGAACAGCCCCCGCATGGAGACTTGTTTCTCCTCGGACCAGACGCCGTACGCTCGGGCGACTGCTCCGTCCGAGTCCGCCGCCAGTGGGTACCGCAGCGGGCCGAGCCCGCCCTGGCTGGGAGGGGCCGACAGCCACTGCTGGTGCGACTGGAGCGAGTCGACGCTGACGCCGAGCAGTTCGCAATCCCGCGTCTTGAAGTCCTCGATCTGCGCGCTGAACGAGGTCAGCTCCGTGGGGCAGATGAACGAGAAATCCCGCGGATAGAAGACCAGCACCAGCCAGCGGCCCGCATAGTCGCCCAGGGCGACGCGGTGCGGCGCGGTGTCTGAACCGATGCAATCGAGAGCAAAATCCGGCGCGGGCCTGCCCACCTGGCAACAAGACATGATCGAGCTTCTGTCGGATCGGATTCCAGATTCAAATCGCCCCGCATCATACAACGGGCCGGCCGGCGGTGCAAACCGGCGCGGCGCCGTCCGCGGCCCGAGCCCTCCCCGCCTGGTTCCCAAGCTCCAGCTTGGGAACACCGCGCGCCGCCCGCGACCCGCGCCGGCGTCGGAGAAACTCGGGTTGCATGCTCGCCGTTGGCCGATGTATAAGGTATAAGATAAAGGTAGTAATGGCCCGCTGGCCGAAGACAGTCCACGGGGACTGTCCCGATTTCGCGCAGACTCGGCGACCGAATGGCGCGGGAAGCGCGGCTCTTGAAACAAGCTGGACGGTCTTCCGCAGGCGCGTTTCGGGATATCAACAATTGCCCGCCAAGGGCATCTTCGCCACCGAGGAGGTGGTGCGGTCTTGGGAATGCCGCTCATGGACAATCGGTATATCCGCACAACGAGGGACTTTCTTGTTCACCGCGTGCTGCATGCGGATGACACGCCACATCGGATTGCGCTGGGCATGGCGATCGGCGTTTTCATCGCCTGGACGCCGACGGTCGGCTTCCAGATGGCGCTGGTCGTTGCCCTTGCCTGGCTGCTGGACGCAAACCGGGTCGTGGGCATCCCGGTTGTGTGGGTTTCCAACCCGGTGACATTTGCGCCCATCTACTTGCCGAACTACTACGTGGGCCGGTGGATTGTCGGCAGCCGGGTGCCTCCGCCGGATTTCGCCGGCTTCGCCAACGCCACGGGGGGCTGGCTGGCGATGGTCCGCGCCTGGTGGACAACCACCTGGCATGGCCTGTTGCCGCTCTGGTTGGGCAGCCTGGTCGTGGCCACGGTTCTGGGCGTGGCGAGCTACTTCACCACGCATTGGGGAGTGGTTGTCTACCGGCGCAAGTTGGGGAAATTACGCGGGGGCCGGCTCGAGCGTTCTGACGGCTCTTGCACGCCGCCGGCCGCTCCGCCCGCAACTGAGCAAGAGAAGGTCTCCGTCTGATCGAGCCGGCGACGTTCGCGCCGGCGCCCAGCGAGGCAATGCCCCGGCAAACCACAACTACGCAGACAGCTTGACGTGTTTCCCTTCCGACTTTGTCTCCGTCCTGCCGGCACTTCCGCAGGCCACTTCGGACGAGACCGGCAACACGGCAATGCTCGGAGAGCGGTGCTGCGCGAAGGCGACCGCGGGCCGGAATTGCCGGCGAGGGGGCGGACGGTTAAGCTATAGATGCGCGGGGCAGCTCGAAGCCCGGTCGGGCGATGGGAGGCGTCTGAAGTCTCAGGCTCCATGCGATGGCGATTCGATTTCTATGCCCGGAAGGCCACCGTCTGAAGGCGGTTGGCGCGATGGCCGGCCGCGACATGCTTTGCCCGGTCTGCCACGCGCCGGTTCGCGTGCCGGCGGCGGGGCCGCGCGAAGGCGAACTTGAGCCGGCGGCGGACGCCGGCGCGGAGACGTCGCCGGCTGATGGCGCCACGACGGCCGAGACGGATTCGATCTGGGTCAGCGACGCGGCTCCGCCGCCGGCAGCGGTCCCCCCGCCGCTTCCCCGGTCGGAAGGATCGCAGTCAACCGGCAGCACGATCGTGCCGGATCGCGGCGAGAGACCTCCCTGGGGACTGGCCGCGGGCCTGCTCGCGGCAACGGCTTACAGTGCCGCGCCGGCCTTGGCCCACCTGGCCGACGATCCGATCGCCGGCTGGACCCGCCTGGTGCTCGGCGTGGCGGCCCTTCAGACGGTCTTCGTCCTGTGGATGCTGACCGTGCGGCACTGGGCGGCCATCTGGTCTGTCGCCGTCGTTTTCGCGGCGGCGTCCGCCGCGTATGGCGCGATCACGGCGTTTGCCTTTGCCGCGGGCGCGGACCGGCCCCTGCCCTGGGGCATGGCGCCGATCCGCCACCGGGCGGGCGCCTGGTCGGCAACCGTGCTGGCCGTCTACCTGCTGGCAACTTACGCCTGCGGGAGCATTGCCGGGCGGCGGCGAGCCGAGGCGGACGCGGAATGGAATGTGTGAACGAAGGGCTCCGTCACGGGCAGCCGCCGGAGTGAGAGGGAGCGCCGCGG
>JAAYCB010000356.1 GCA_012744395.1 Pirellulaceae bacterium | reverse complement strand
AGCGCCCGCCGGGTCGGCTAGTGGGGCTCCGGTTCGGCGGCCTGGTCCGCGTTGGTCGGCGCGGCGTCGGTCGGCGGGGGTGAATCCTCCGACACGAGTTCCAGGCGAAGGGGGGGCATTTCGGGCTGCACCTCGCAGGTCAGGGGAGAAGTTTTCGGGTCGGCGTATCGTCGCGGCGTGAGGAAGACCAGTTCCGTTTCCTCGCCGGGGCCGCTGGATTGCTCGCTGCTTTTGCTCACCGTCACCCGGTGCTGGCCGAGAAGGGCCCCATCGCCTTGTTTGAACGTGGAGAGGAGAAACCTGCCCGAAGAGTCGGTGGCGCCGGTGGCCATCCGCCCTTCCGGGGGCGTGAAGACGACCGCCGCCCCCTCGATCGGCTTTCCGTCGAGCGTGACGACTCCCTCGACCTTGGCGGTTGGGGGGGACTGTGGGCCGCACCCGGACAGTGCGAGGCCCAAGAGCAGGCTACCGAGCAGGAGGGGTTGTCGTGCTTGCGGCATGGAATTGTCCTTTCGTCGCGGTGACAGGCGGCTGTAGCGTAGCCGACCGGCGGCCTGGAAGGCAAGCAGTGGCGCGCGGCTGGAAGCCGGTCGCACAAGCGTGTAATCTGACCGGATGGGGAGAGAATGTAAAGGAGCGACCCGTGCGCAAAGTCTCGGACCTGAACATCGCCTCGAACATCCCGCTGCCGGCGCCGGCATTGATGATCCACGAAATCCCCCGAGCGGAGCGTCAGGAGGAGTTCGTCGCCCAGTCGCGGCAGCAGATCCAGGAGATCATCTTTCACGACGATCCCCGGCTGCTGCTCGTTGTCGGGCCGTGTTCGATCCACGACACGCGCGCCGGGCTGGAGTATGCCGCACGGCTGCGCGAATTGATCGATCGGGTCGGCGACCGGATCTACATCGTGATGCGCTGCTATTTCGAGAAGCCCCGCACGACGATCGGATGGAAGGGCCTGATCATGGACCCGCGGCTCGACGGCTCCGACGAGATCACCGAAGGGCTGCGGATCGCCCGGCGATTTCTCGCCGGCGTGATCGAATTGGGCGTCCCCACGGCCACCGAACTGCTCGACCCGATCACGCCCCAATACATCGCCGACTTGATGTGCTGGTCGGCGATCGGCGCCCGGACCACCGAGTCGCAGACGCACCGCCAGATGGCCTCGGGCCTGTCGATGCCGGTGGGGTTCAAGAACGCGACTACCGGCGCGGTCGAACCGGCCGTCAACGCAATCAAGGCCGCGCGTTGCGGGCAGACCTTTTTCGGCATCAGCGGCGACGGCGTGGCCTCGGCCGTCACGACCAAGGGCAATCCCAATTGCCACCTGATCCTCCGCGGCGGAAACGCCCGCCCGAACTACTTCCCCGAGAACGTTGCCGCGACGGAGCGGCAACTCGACCGGGCGGGCCTCGACCGGTCGATCGTCATCGATTGCAGCCACGGCAACAGCGGAAAAGACCCCAACCGCCAGCCCGGCGTACTCAGCAGTCTCCTCGCCCAGCGCGCGTCGGGAACCGCGTCGATCGTCGGCGCAATGCTCGAGAGCAATCTCCAAGGGGGCAACCAGCCCTTCCCCCAGCCGCCCGCCAGGCTGCAATACGGCTGCTCGATCACGGATGCCTGCCTCGACTGGGAGACAACCCGGCGAATCATCCTCGCCGCGGCCGGCAAGTAGCCGTCAGCCGTCAGCGGTCAGCCGTCAGCCGGCGGATCGCTGATCGCTGCCCCCGATCGCCGCGCCTTGCGGGCGGCTGCTTCGATCCGCTGCCAGGTCCCATTGCGCTGCCACTGCCGATAGTAGCCGTAGACGGTTCGCCAATGGGGAAAGTCGTGGGGCAGCAGCCGCCAGGGACATCCGCTGCGGCGCCGGTAGCGGATGGCGTTGACGACCGCGCGGAGCGAGACCTGCCTGGCCGCTCCGACGGGCCGGCTCGATGGGATGCATGGCTGAACCGCCTCCCATTCGCTGTCGGTAAGATCGCTTGGATAACACGAAATCGCTGAACGCATCGACCCTTCTCCCCGCATGTCCCTGGACGCCAGAGGACTGCCGGCAGAACAGCGTATTCCCCCGAGAGAACGGCACTACCTTGTGCTGACCACGAGCTTTGCCAGCCGCATCGTGAGAACATCCTGTTCGCCGAGACTGCGCTTGCCGAGCAGCCTTGCGCCCACAACCCAGGCCGCGCGCGTGCCGCAGCGAGCGGAGCGCGCGGTCCGATTGCCCAAACGACCGGTCTGGCCCTCACCGGTCACCCGTCCCCTTGCCCTGCCGGATCGGTAGCTGGCCAGTCGTGCGGGGGCTTGATGGCTGCGTGGCGGCGGAACGCCGCATCTGCTCGACCGGGCAAGTTCAACGACAGAGAGCTGCGATCCGGCGTGGGACACATCTGGTACTCTACGCGACGCGGGCCGCGCCTGTTCGCGCGAAGGCGACCGCGATGATCTGGCGGCGGGAACGTCACAGGCGACGGGCTGCCGGTGGCAGGTCGCCGCCTTGCCTCCGGTGTCCTCCATCAGTACAAACGGCGCAGATTCTTCCCTCGTGGGGCGGCGATTTCCAAACAGCGAAGAAAATTCAAGGATTTTCCGCAACCCTGAGCGGCACGCGTCTTTCATCCGGCGGGGCTTGGGCCGGCGTTGCCACGGCCCGCAGCGGCACTGCTTTATGGCCCGCGCGGCGTCGAATCGCTCGCGCGGCGCGCCAGCCAGAGCAGACTGGGCCGCGCGCCGGCGCGTTGGCCGGGTTTTGCCGATTCCAAATCGGGGCTTACCGCCGATGCCGCTTGGGTTTACCTCTCCTGGCGATCGGGTGACAGCATTTCGCAAACAGGAATCGTCCTCTTCGACCCGAGGTCGTTGACGGATCGTAGAGAGTCCGTAAAAAGCAAGGTGAGGGCAGGGTTGGTGGTTTGCCCTACACGATAGCACGGAGGAGATTGCCATGTCGTTGTTTCGAAACCTGATGGAGCGCAGTCTTGATTCAGCACGTCGCGGCAGCGCGACGAAGACGCCGGCTGACGGCAAGCTGGCCCGCAACCGGCGCCCGCGTTTTCTGAACCTGGAGGCCCTGGAGCGTCGCAGTCTCCTGTCGGTCTCGCCGGGCATGCCGCCCGAACCGCAAGCGGCGGTCCTCGCGCCGACCGCGATCGTCGCGGAAATCGATCCTGGCGAGGTTGCCCACAACGCATGGCTGCCCTCGGCCGAAGCGGAACAGTCCCCCGGCCAAGACGGCACAACAGCCAATTCGCCCCCGGTCGCCGCCGACGACGTGTTCACCGTTACCGTCAACCAGCAGTTGGGGTCGCGCGTCCTGGCCAACGACTTCGACCCCGACGGCGACACCCTCAGCGTCTCGCTGGAGACGGGCGTCTCCCACGGGCGGCTGACGCTCGCTGAGACGGGGCTGTTCACGTACCGGCCCGACAAAGGCTTTAGCGGCGTCGACCAGTTCACCTACACCGTCAGTGACGGGCAAAGCCCGTCCGGGCCCGCCACCGTGACTATCGAAGTCGCGGCAATCGCCAACCAGACCCCCATGGCCGGCGACGATTCCTTTGCGATCGAGCAAGGGACGACACTGATGGTGGATGCAGCCGCTGGCCTGCTGGCCAACGATAGCGACGTCGACGGCGACGCGCTGACGGTTCGGCTGGTCGATCCGCCGAGCCACGGGACGGTGACGCTAGCGGATGACGGCTCGTTTGCGTACACGCCGGAAGCGGATT
>JAAYCB010000004.1 GCA_012744395.1 Pirellulaceae bacterium | reverse complement strand
GGCTGGATTGCCCAAGGCTGGATTGCCCAAGGCTGGATTGCCCAAGGCTGAATGGAAGAGCTACCTCGAGTTGACGTCGTTCCAGCCGGCGCTGCTACAGGAAGCGGCCCGGCGGCGCCAGTTCGAGCGACGTGTTGACCGAAGGGCTTGTTTGGGCTGCCGTCGGGCTGGATCCCGCCCGGCTCCGCGTGGAGCTCATTGTCCAGTCGGCTTCGGAGGAAGCAGCCGCCCGCCTGGCCGCACATCTTCCGAAGAGGCTCGGCGGCATGTACGAAGGCACGCCGGAGGCACAAAAACAGGTCGCCCGTAAGACATTCGAGTTGTTCGTCTCCCTCGCGCGACCGACGGTCGAGGGCGATCGCGTCATCGTACGCATCAACGGGGGAGAATAGCCCGTCAGCCGTCAACCATCAGCGGTCAGCCGTTGGAATGGTAGATCCGGCTGTGTACTTCTTGTCCGCTGCGCGCCGTTGGGTGTCACAACATGGCCGAATCCGCTCTCTCCGTTGACCGCCAACGGCTGCGCTACTCCTTTTCCGGCGCCACGATCGGGGTGTCGTCCCGATTGCCCCACTCGCTCCAGCCGCGATAGTAATTCCGCGGATCCTTGGCGCCCATCAGTTCCAGGCCGAACGCCATCACCGAGGCCCTCCCGCCGGAATGGCAATGGCTGGCGACCGGCCTGTCCAGATCGATGCCCGCCCGGTCGAAGATTCGTTTCAGCTCCTGCGGGCTTTTGAAGCGGTCGGTGGACGGATCGATCAGGTCGCTCCACTCGATGTGCTTCGCCCCCGGGATCGCACCGCCGCGAGCGCTCTCCTTCAGGTCGATTCCGCAGTGTTCGTCTTCCGATCGGGCGTCGACGATCTGTAGTCTCTGATCGGCCAGGGAGCTGAGAACCTGCGCCTTGACGACGAGCCGTTTCTTCCGCGGCGAGGCGCTGAATTCGACCGGTTCGGGGGGGGGAACCTTTTCGGCGCTCGTGGCCAGTCCGGCGGATTTCCAGGCCTTCCAGCCGCCGTTGAGCAGCCGCACGTCGTCCAAACCAAAATAGCGCAAGATCCACCAGATTCGCGCGGCATTCCGGTTGGACACGTCGTCGTAAACGACCACCTTGGCGCCGTCGCCGATCCCCAGCTGGCCGATCCGCTTGCTCCAACCGCCCACGTCCTTGCCGCTGTCAAATGCCGTTTCCCATGTGTCGTGATCTACCCAGAGGGCGTTGGGCAGGTGCTCCTCCGCGTGGGCTTCCTGCTTGCGCGCGTCAAGAATCACGAACTGGCCGGCCACGCCGGGCTTGGCCAACTGGCTCGGCTCCATCAAGAGCCGAGGACGAGCGTAGCGGACCTCGCCGGCGTTTGCGGCGCCAACCAGGCCGGCGACGATCACAAGGAGAGCACGCGGATTGGGCATGGCAAACCTCTTCTTGAACGGCGTTTCTACTGGCCAAGCACATTCTACCGGTCCGCCGTGCTTTGTCAGGTGGCAAGTGCCGGCGCGGCAAGGCAATAGCTTGGAGCCTGCCCCCGCGGCCCGGTCTGCGCCGCAGGGGCATCGGCCTGGCGGAAATTCCTTGCAGCCTGCCCTGAACCATGGTCGGCCGTTATGCGGTCCGATCTCAATCGTCACGCTGGACGTGGGGTGGCGAAGAGTTCGCCTGTCCGTAGTCCGTTGCGTTTCCCGGTTCTGACCCGAGGAAAATCTAGGTGCCGTGCGTCGGCGCGGGGTGTTCGGGATCGAATCCAGATGCAACACCAGCCGCTGACCAGCGCGCAGCCGCCTCCACCATCCGGTCAAACGCCCCCGTCCGGCTCGTTCGGATTGGGGCGCACGCACTGGCCCATGGGTCTTTTGGGCGGCGAGCAGTGAGCCATTCATGTGCGCGCATCAACCGTGCCACACCTGTTCTCCGAGCGTCTCGCACTGCGTTTTCTCGAAGTCGACTAACTCAGCGAACACTTCAGCTGTATAGTCGGCGCTAAAAAAAGATATGCAGAGTCAGTACGACGCGATAGGCCTTGATTGGTGCGGGCGCGATGAACTCGCCAACTTGGGGAATCTGTTCAACGTCGCGAACAGCGATCGCCCACGGGCCGGTATGCTGATCGCGGTAGTGGATACGAATCTTCATCTGGACTCCTTTGTCCTCCAGCGACCCCGCACGTGCCAGCCACGACAATGACTGGCGCACTCGTATGCTGCTGAACTTATTGCCCCGCGAGACATCGAACTTCTCGACCGCCCTGATCAGCGGCATGTTCCCGTCGCTGACAAGCTCGAAGAATTCCATCGCCGGACCGATGTAGCGCTTGGCAATCGACACCACCAGCCTTATTGACCCCTGCATAGCCAATGAACAGTCCGCCGCGGCCCAGCGTACAGAAATTGTGGGGAAACCCCGCTGTGTCGCGGCCATGAGCCGAACATTGGCAATGCAGGGGTCAATAGGTTGGCACGGATGATCTGGTTCTTGGCGGTGACCGACGCGTCGTACAGCTTCTCGATCCGGTCCATCCGTCTGCTCTTCGGCTGGTGCAAATCGAGTTGCGCACGCAGTGTACAAGCCTTATACTTAAGGTAGTTCATCTTCCGAAAGAGATGCATCTCCTGCTCCCGCGTCAGCAGGGGCACCTCGTACAGTCCGGCCAGATACGAGGGCAGACCGCTGGGCAACCGCGGCGTCTTCGTCGGCAAATCGCTCTCCGGCAGCGGCGCCAAGATCTCGGCCTCCTGCTTCCGCGAGAGCAGGCGGGCAAACTCCTCGCCGCCGATGTGGTCCAGCGGCAGGCCCGTGATCCGCGCGGCGCGCAACTCGTTGATGATGCGACAAATGCGGGTCCGGGACTGGGAGAACCGCTGAGCCAACGCCTCGACCGACTCGCCGCGGCGATACTGCTCGTACACCGCGCAATTGCCATCGGTTGGGGGCTGGCCGTCATGGTATGGGAAGATCGCCGGGTCAGGACGCGGCGGGTCGAAGTGCCTGAGCCGATACCGGCCCGTCTCTTGGGCAAATCGCCTGGTAGTCTGCTGATCGCACGTCGCGAATCGCACTTGCTGATCGCGAAGACCCCGACTGGCTGGGCTCAAATCGTCAGCGTGCATCGCAGCTTCTCCACCCGTTTGTGACCGCCCCGAATCCCCAGAAACAAAAAAGCCGACGTGGCGGAACACCCGAAGGTGTTCGACCACATCGGCTTATTCGTCAACGAGCCCCCCGGACTGGCCGGGTTGCTCTCCATCTAGTCATCCGACGGTTTCGTTGGCAAAGCCGCGCTCGATTCGTCTGCGACTCTTCCAGCGCTCCAATTCTACGCAGTTGAGCAGGAAATGCAATAGGCTTCTTCTTGGGTCCGCTCGTCAGAAATCTTGTTGGCGGGTGTCGCCATGCCATAACTCGGAGAACTCGAATGGCAGTCTTTATCAACCGCGAGTGTGACCTCGACGCCGAATGATGAGCGGTATTCGCCGGGCCGCGGTATCTCCATCCGACAGGCAAGAACATCATCCTTCCTGCTGTTGCGCGGTCCCACACAATCACCGAAGTGTCCGGCAAATGCTTGCATCATCGGGCATACAAGTTTGCGGAAACCGTCCTCAGCGTCTTTTAGCGTCTCGTCCTTGTGCTCTCTGAGAACCTCGCCGCGGTCATCCCTTTTCTGTCGCTCGTCCACACCTTTTTCTCGTTCTTCAGAGATCGCGTTTGCGAAGTATTCGCTCCATTTTGCCCTGTGACTCACGGCCTTTCTCCTTTCACAAGACCGGACACCAACGCCATTTCTCCTGTGCCAGCCAGCGAATTCTGAACGCCTCTTGCGGCTAGAGGCTAGCCGAGGTTTGTCGTCGGTCTGCGGCCATCTCGCAGCGTCGGAAACAAAGCGAGACTTCTTCAGGCGGCTTGTTCTTACGCGTGACCAACTGCCCGCCGCTTGCGTAACTGCGTGGCTCGCAGCTTGGTCGGTCTTCTTTCCCCGCGCCGGGGGAAGAAACCCTTGACTGCCCAGACGATCCCCATGGCCGCACCAGGCCGCTAAACTCTTCGGACTTGTGCCAGTCCAGCGGGATCAGATTGGTCAAAGGACAGCGCGTTGGGATTGCCGGATGCCCCGAAGGGACATTTCAAATTCCTCGATACTCGGGGCCGCTTGGCGGCCGGTCTCGTGATCGATCAACCTCTGCTGGAACAACCGGTAAAGGCTCTGCGTGAAGCTCAACATGCCGGCGTCGCCGCCGCGGATCACTTCGTTCAGCTCCACGTCGCGGTTTTCGGTGATGAGTTTGCGGACGATCGGCGTGGAGACAAGGACCTCGACCGCCGGGACGCGCTGTACGCCTTCCGCGTTGGAGCGCAGCAGTTTTTGGCAGAGAATGGCCTGGAGGTTGAAGACCATGTTCTGGCGTATCCCCGCTCGTTCGCCCTCGGGAAACCGGCTTAGCACCCGTTCAATCGTCTGGGCCGCGCTGGTGGCGTGTATCGTGCCGAACACCAGATGTCCGGTGTCGGCCGCCTGCATCGCGGCCCGGAACGTCGTCGCGTCGCGCATCTCACCAATCAGCACCACGTCGGGATCCTCACGCCACAGTGCGCGGAGTGCCAGTGCGAAGTCGCTCACGTTGATGCCCAGTTCCCGCTGGTTGATCAGGCATTTCTTCTCGACATACAAGAATTCGATCGGGTCCTCGATCGTGACAATATGTTCGTGGCGCGTGCCGTTGATGTGTTCGAGAACGGCCGCAATCGTGGTGCTCTTAGGTTGTCATGATTGTCACCGTGGTTTCCTGTGGCTGGATACCTGTCAGAGGTAAGGCGAGAAAAGGCGGGCGCCCCCGTCACGAAGTCTTCTGGGCAAGCTGCGTCCGTCCACATCCGCCAGGGTGAGCGACCGCGACTGCTGGATTTTGGATTGGACCAAATCAGTCAGCGACGTCGCAAGCTGGCGATCGTAGCACTCGACGTTGAACTCGAAGTTGAGCCGCAGGCTGCGCGGATCCCAGTTGGCGGAACCAAAGAGTGTCCAGAGATTGTCGACCAGCATCAGTTTCGTGTGATCGAACGGGCGGGGTGAGAGCCAGACGCGGCAACCGCGCTGGAGGACTTGCCAGAGGAGGGCCGTCGAGGCCCATTGGACCAGCGCCAAGTCGTTCTCCGCGGGCAAGACGATGTCAACCTGTACGCCGCGCAAGGCGGCGACGTTCAAAGCGGCAATCAACGACGCATCAGGCAAGAAATAGGGCGTGACAACCAGTATTGAAGACTGTGCCGAGGCGATCGCACCGAGAAGTGCGAGACGCAGGGTCTCGAAATCATCATCCGGACCATCGGGGATGCCGCGCGCCAGGACAGGCCCTTCTGGCTCGGCCGCCGAGAACCACGAGTCGCCCTCTAGAAGTTCCCCGGTGCAAAAGGTCCAATCGTCGGCAAATGCTTCTTGGAACTGGGTCACCACGGGCCCGCTGATACGAAAGTGCAGGTCCCGGATGGGATGGCGGGGTTGTCGTTCCAGGCAGTTCTGTTCATGGATGTTGATGCCGCCCGTGAAACCGATCCGGCCGTCCACCACCAGGATTTTACGGTGGTTTCTCAGGTTCGAGTATTGAAACCGCCAGGGGATCAGCGTGGGTAGGAACCGGGCGCAGGTGATTCCCGCTCGCCGGAGGGCACGCGGCATCGGCTGCCAGCTATAGCGCGCCCCCACATCGTCGATCAGCACACGGACTTCGACTCGGCGGGCAACCGCACGTCGCAGCGCATCCAGAAAACGTTCGCCCGTGCCGTCGTGCGCGAAGATGTACGTGCTCAGCGTGATCGACCGCGCGGCTGCGTCGATCGCCTCAAGCATGGCTGGGTAGGCCAGGTCACCGTTGACCAGCGGCGTGACGCGATTGCCCGCGGCCAACGGCCGCCGGCTCACTTGACGCACCAGCCTGTCCAACGACTTGAGGTGCGCGCCTTCCGTCGCGAGCGCTCGATCGAGCGCCTCAATGGGACACGCACTCGGGCCTGCGAACGCTTGCGGATGACGGTGCCCCGTGCGGAGCGACCTGGCACGTCGCTCAATCCGATTGATCCCAAGCCAGACGTAGAGCAGAACACCGAGGATCGGGGCCAGCCAGATCACCCCCGCCCAGCCGATCGCCGCGCGCGTGTCGCGTTTGGATAGTACCGCGTGGCCGGTGGCCACCAGAGAAACGACCACATTCAGCAGCGTGGCAACGTAGGGCCACAATACGAGGGCCTGTTCGATCGCGGCAACCCAAGGTTCTTCCATCGCAGTCCCCACCCAGATTGATTGCGAAGGGCTCTTGGCGGATACATGCGCGATCTGGCCCTCGCCCCCTTGTCGAATCCAACGATGAACCCGCCCATCACCTCCAGTCCGGCGCGCTGCAGCGTCTTGACCGTCTCCACGAGGTCGCGGCTGCAATTTTGCAGTTTCCGGCATTCCTTCAGGCTCTCCAGCGAGGGCGTCTCGAACCCGACGAAAACCTTCTTGAAACCGGCCCGCACCATCAGCTCGCAGAGTCCCGCGTCGTCGGCCAAATTGGCCGATGCCTCGGTAAAAAATCCCATCTTGGCGCCGGTCTGCGTTCGCCATCGGATGAGTTCTTCGGCCTCGCCCAACACGAAATGGTCGATGTCCGGAAAGGCCGCATGGCCGGTCGTGAAGAGCGGCCCCCCGGCAATCACCGGTACCCCCATGCGGCGGCAACGATTGACGACCTCCGACACCGATGCCTTGTGGACGATCATCGCGCTGAGCAACACGAAGTCCGCCCAGCGCAGGTCATCGTCGCTGAGCGGATTCACGTTCATGTCCACCAGCTTGACCTGCCAGTCGGCGGGCAACATCGCAGCCACGGTCAGAAGGCCCAGCGGCGGGAAGGCTGCGCGTTTGGAGACGAAGCGCAGCACATGCTTGAAGCTCCAGAACGTCTCCGGGGTGGTTGGCGAAACAAGCAGGATTTTCATGGTCATAACGCCTCCATTGGGTTGTTGGCATGTCTCGCCGCATGGCTGGGAGGTATCCAGGGTGGCATATGTCGGCAACCGTTGCGGTGGCTCCGTTGACGCCGCAACCACTGCCGTCTGTCGCTTCGCAGGTTGGTCAAATGATGGCATGAAGGGCAAGTCCTTTATCTTGGGCTTTTTTCGGCTCCGTTCGCAAACTCCGGCACGATGGACCGACACGCCCCGCGCCGTCAAGAAAAAAAACGCCGACATGGTCGTACACCCGAAGGTATTCGGCCACGTCGGCTTACTCGTCAACGAGCCTCCCGGTCCAGCCGAGTTGCTCCTCATCTAGTCATCCGACGAATTCCGACAATAACTCGCGTTGGGGAGCCGCATTCCGGTTAAGGCCGGGCCCAATCATCAATAATCATAGAGACAGGCGCGGGGGAAACAAGGGGAATCGACATCATGCCCCCCCCATTGGCATTACACGACCGGAACTTGGGCGCCCGCCCGCAGCCAATCGCTAGCCGCGCCGCGATGAGCTCAGGACCCACCTCCCGTAAATGAAAATTCCGATTGCCGAGATGATTCCCACGGCGCCCATGATGTACCAGACGATGGGAACGTTGTGCGTCTGGTAGAGCGTCTCCGTGAGGGCCTTTGGTGAATCGCCGGTGAGCGCCACCAGCCAGTCGAAGGCCTCGCCTTGCGGGATTTTTTCGACAAGCGGTGCGGCGCCCGCGGAGGCGAGGTCTTGGATCTGGTCCGCCGAGAGCGTCGACCGCTCGGCCAGCGCGGCGAGTGTCTCGCCCGACGGCAGCCCGGCGCCGCCCGACTCGAGGCGCTGCTGGAGCAGTTCGCGGGCGAACCGGTCCTTCGATGCGAACACTCCGTACAGCCAGGGCCCGAGAAAACCTTCCAGGGTCCAGCCCACGGCCAGGGGAACCTGGGAAAACCCCAGGTACATCGCTTTCTTGTCGTGGGGGGCGAAGTTGCCGATGAACTCGCTGAACTTCGGGCTCGAGAGCATCTCGCCCATGCTGAACGTCAGGATCACGGCCACCATCACCCAGCCGGCCGTCGCGTGCCCCGTGGCGAACAGGGCCAGCGTGGCCAGCCCCGTGCCGACGACCATGCTGGTGGTCGCCCGCATCAGGCCGCTCACGTAGGCGAAGAAGAAGCAGGTGATCATGATCAGGCCGGCGTTCAAGTTGAGCATCCCCTCCGGGTTGATATCGGTTCCGTCGCGGTTCATTCCCAGGAAGAACTTGAAAAAGGGATTGCTCGTCTGGCCGTCGCTGAATAGCGCGTTGATGATGTCGCTGCGGTCGACCCAGTCGCGGATGTGCAAGGGGAGGACGTCGAACAGGGCGCTGAACATGAACCAGAAACCGGAAAAGATCGCCAGGTAGGTAAAGACATGGGGCTTGGCCAACTCGCGAAGCGACTCGATCCAGAGGCTTTCCTGCTTGAGCTTGCCCTCGCGGCGGAGGCGGGCCCGCTCGAGCCGTTCCTGTTTGCCGACTTCCTTATAGGTCAGCAGGAGCAGGAAGTTGCAGCTGATGATCAACGCGCAGGCGACGAAGACCATTGTCCAGCCGTGCGCCGGCGAGATGCGCGAGAATTCCGACCGCATCCGCGCGGCGACGATCGGGCCCAGGAACCCGCCAATGTTGACCGTCTGGTAGAAGACGCCCCAGGCCATCGAACTGTTGGTCCGGCTGGTCGACTTGACGAGCGTCCCCTGGATGCCGGGCTTGAACACGGCGGTGCCTGCCGCCAGAATCACCGCGCCGGCATAGAAGCCCCAATACGAATGAAATACGGCCATCGTGGCGTAGCCGAGGATCTTGATCACGGTCGAGCAGAAGATCGTCAGCTTGTAGCCGAACCGGTCCGAGAGGCCGCCGGTGAACACGGGCAGAATCGACTGGATCAGCGCCCAGAGCATCAGCAGGACGCCGAACTCGCCGGCCGTCACTCCCAACCCGCCGCTGGAAACCGGATCCGTGGCGTACAGCGCCGCCACGGCCTTCACGCCGTAGTACGCCAGCCGTTCGACCATCTCCATCGCGCCGACGACCCAGAAGACGTAACTCAGGCTGGCGATCGCGGCGAACAGGCCGAGTTGCCGGACATCCTCGAGCGATGTGCTGTTTTCGTCGTTCGGATGATTCAAGAGTCTGCCCCCATGGCCCGCGCGAGACGATGGCAAACTCTCCATCATGGCTGGCCGGAAGACAGAAGGCAAGAGTTGCGGCCTGCCGGCAATCCGCCCTCGGGCGTCGCGCTGGCTGCCCCCTCCATTGGGCCGCGGCTTGCTTCGCAACCCCCTTGAGGGCATCATATTCTTCATGCGCGCCCGCCCCCTCGCCGCCGCCCCGGCTCGCCCCGCCTGTCGTGCCGTGGCGGGGGGGTGCTCTTCGAGTCATCGGTTCGAGCCTCGGAGAAACTTGGCTACAAGACGAAGACTTTCCCCGGCGAGTATTCTTCCATGCAATACACGACGCTTCCTGGCACCGATCTTGCAGTCTCGCGGATCGCCATGGGCTGCTGGGCCCTGGCGGGCGACATGACCTGGGGCCCCCAGGACGAAGCGGCCGGAATTGCCGCAATCCACGCCGCCCTGGATGCGGGGATCAACTTCTTCGACACCGCCGAGGCGTACGGCAACGGCATCTCCGAGCAGATGCTCGGCAAGGCGCTGGCCGGCGCCCGCGATCGGGCGATCGTGGCCTCGAAATTCAATCTCGACCACTCCGCGGCCGAGCAGGTTGCGGCCGCCTGCCACCGCAGCCTGGAGCGTCTTAACGCCGACCGGATCGACCTCTATCAGATCCACTGGCCCAGCCGCCAGACGCCTCGCGAGGAGACCTGGCGGGCGTTGGAGCGGCTTCGCGACCAGGGCAAGATCGGCTATCTGGCGGTGAGCAATTTCGGCGTTGGCGACCTGGAGGACCTATTGGTGCTCGGCCGGCCGGTCTCCAACCAGCTCCCCTACAGCCTTCTCCTCCGCGCGATCGAGTTTGCCATCCTGCCGCAGTGCATCGCGGAGGAGATCGGCGTGCTCTGCTACAGCCCGCTCCAGCACGGGCTGCTGACGGGCAAGTTCCGCACGGCCGACGAGGTGCCCGCCGGCCGCGCCCGATCGCGCCATTTTTCGTCGCGACGCCCGCTGACCCGCCACGGCCAGCCGGGCTGCGAGGCCGAGACGTTTGCGGCCATCGACCGGCTCTGTGAAATCGCTGCCGGGCTTGGCCGCAGCGCTGCGGACGTGGCGCTCGCCTGGCTGCTGGCCCAGCGGGGCGTCTCCAGCGTGATCGTGGGAATCCGCGGTCCCGAACAAGCGCAGCGGAACGCCGCGGCCGCGGAGCTGCATCTCGACGAAGCCACCCTGGCAGCCCTGACCGAGGCCACCGACCCGGTCAAGCGAATCTTGGGGGAGAATCCGGACCTCTGGGAGTCGGACGAGCACTCCCGCTTCCGCTAGGCCTGCCCCGGTCCAAAACAGAAAGCCTTGCGTAACTCGTTGCTACGCAAGGCTTTTCGTTCACTGGGGAACAGGGACTTGAACCCCAACTAACTGATCCAGAGTCAGT
>JAAYCB010000355.1 GCA_012744395.1 Pirellulaceae bacterium | reverse complement strand
CGGTGCCAGCAGCGGCAGACCTCGAGCCATTGGTCGGCCGAGACCTTGGCGGGGCTGAGCAGCTTGCGGACGCGGTCGGCGAGAATCTCCGCGCCGCCGCCGGGCAAGCTGCCCAGCCCGGCCGCGCGCAGCCGCTCGAGGACCCGCGCCACCGGCAGATTCGAGACCCGGGCGATGTGATGGATCTCGGTCGGGCTGAAACCGTGGACGTTGACGGTGGGAAACCGGCGGCGGATGTCGCCGACGAGCTGTTCGTACCAGCCGATGGCAAGCTCGGGGTGCATCCCGCCCTGGAGCAGGATCTGATCGCCGCCCAGCGCGATCGTCTCCTCGATCTTCCGATACAGCTCCTCGCGGCCGAGGAGATAGCCGGCCGGGTCGCCCGGCTTGCGGTGGAACGCGCAGAAACGGCACCCGCTCACGCAGATGTTCGTGTAGTTGATGTTGCGATCGATGTTGTAGGTGCGGATCGGCTCGGGGTGTTTCTTGCGGGCCACCGCGTCGGCCGCGCGGCCAAGCGCGGCCAGGTCAGGCGACGCGAGCAGGCGGAGGCCGTCGGCGGCGCTGAGCCGCTCCCCCGCGAGGGCTTGGGTCAAGAGGCTTTCAATCGGCGAATTCAAGTCGCGAATCCTCCGGCGCCAGACCGTGGCCGATGGCAAGGTCGGCAAATCGTTCGAGCCCTTGGCGCTGCCGCGGGCCGAGATGGAACACCAGCGCGTCGCGGAGATACTCGAGGCATTCGGCCTCCGCCAGGCCGAGTTCGGCCGACGACCGCCGGGCGATCTGCCCCAGCCTGGTCAGCCCGCGATCGCGCGCGCTGCCCAGCGGCGAGCCGAGACCGGCGATCTCCGCGGCCGGCCAGGCCGTCCACATGGCGAACACGAAGGGCAAACCCGTCCACGCGCGCCACTCGTCGCCCAGGTCCCAGACGAACTCGTACGGCCCGCCCAGCGGCAGCATGGCGCGATCGCCGATCACGACGACGGCGTCGGCCGGCGAATTCTCGGCCAGCGACCCGAGCCCGAGGGGTTGCAGCGACGGCTCGATGCCGAACCGCTCCTTGAGCAGAATTCGGGCCAGCGCCGCGCTGGTTCGCGAGCCTTCATCCAGCGCCAGCGTGGCGATCTCCTGGGGGGCGACGCGGCCAACCATCTTCACGCTCCGCACCGGGCCGTCGCAGGAGACGCAGACATTCGACACGACCCGCACCCCCGGCAGGCGGAGCGTCTCGATCGAGGGGATCAGGGCCACGTCGAACCGCCCGCCGGCCAGCCCGTCGGCCAGGCGGCTGGGAAAATCCACAGTGATCTGGGCCTCCGGCAGCATCTCCGGCAGGCATTCAATCAGGGGCTTCGAGTTCAAGTAGCGAACGGCTCCGATTCTCAGCTTGTCGCCCACGATTGCCACACCATTGCCTTGGACTGCCAGATCGGTCGGCCGAGCCGGAGACCGGCGGCCGCGGACAAACCCCTGATTATAACGGACAACACGCCGCCCGCGCCAGGGGCGGCCGGCGCGGCACTGGCTGGATTCTGTTTGCCGGCAGGACGGCATCCATTCCGTTTCGGGCAAGGTTCACGGTTCAATTCGCCATGCATGGGCAAGACGGGGCGGTTGATCGAGAGCACCGAACCGGCAGAACCGGGGTCTTGAACCCTGGCTTTTGAACCTTGCCCCGTTTTGCGCCGGATGGCGAGCGCAACTGGCGATCCAGCGGCAGTTTACGGAGACGAGACCGGCGCCGGGCGATTTCGCTTGGGCGGTGGCCGCCTTCGCGCCGCTCCGCAAGCTAGGCTTTCTTTGGGACGCCCAGGAAAGAGAGCCAACCGCTGAGACCTGAGGACACCAATGGCTGCATTTGCCGATCAGAACCTCTTGGCGCGGCTTGCCCGCGGCGGCGCCGACGGCGATGATCCCTTCCAGGGATTGCTGGCATCGGAGCCGGACCACGACGAACCGATCGAGGCCAAGGCCAGGCCGCTCGATCCGCTGCCGCCGCACGTCGACCGTCTGGACGTCTCGGCGCGGGGCGCGGAGCCCGTCGGGACGGCCGCGCCCGCCGACGGTTTCCTGCCGATCGAGCCGCGGTCGTTCCGGCACGCCCAGCTCACGGATTCAGCCGTCGAATCCCTGATTCTGAAATACCTGCTCGCCCGGGGCGACGCCTCGGGCCGCGACATCGCCGAGCAGATCCGGCTGCCGTTCGTGCTGGTCGACGCGCTCTTGCGGCAGTTGAAGATCGATCAGTTGGTGGTCCACCGGGGCGCGGCGCCGATGAACGACTACCAGTACCAGCTCAGCGAGCTGGGGCGCGAGCGCGGGCGCCGCTACTTCGAGCAGTGCAGCTACTTCGGTTCGGCGCCGGTGGCGCTTGCCGACTACCTTGCCGGAGTCCAGGCCCAGTCGCTGGCCGGCCAGCACCCGACCGCCGAGGCGCTGCACGCGGCCTTCGCCGATCTCCTCTTGAACAAGCGGATGCTCGACCGGCTGGGGCCGGCGATCAGTTCGGGCAGGGGGCTGTTCCTCTTCGGCCCGCCGGGCAACGGCAAGACGAGCATCGCCGAGCGGGTGACCGCGGCCTTCGGCGAGCACATCTGGATCCCCCGCACGATCGGGATCGACGGCGAGATCATCCGGCTCTACGACCCGGTCAACCACGCCGAAGCGCCGCTGGCCGAGAGCGGCGGATATCTGGACGACCGCAAGCTCGACAAGCGCTGGGTGCGGATTCGCCGGCCGACGATCATCGCCGGCGGCGAGCTGACGATGTCGGCCCTGGAGGTGACGGTCAACACGTCGACGGGGATCAGCGAGGCTCCGCTGCAAATGAAGAGCAACTGCGGGACGCTGGTGATCGACGACTTCGGCCGCCAGCGGATGCCGGTCGACGAGCTGCTGAACCGGTGGATCGTGCCGCTGGAAAAGCGGTTCGATTTCCTCAGCCTGCCGAACGGCAAGAAGATCAGCGTGCCCTTCGATCAGTTGATCATCTTCTCGACGAACCTCGAGCCCCGCGACCTGGTCGACGAGGCGTTTCTGCGTCGCATCCCCTACAAGATCGAGGCGATCGATCCGAGCGAGGACGAATTCCGCCAGTTGTTCCGCATCCTCGCGCCGAAGATCGGCCTGGAGCACAGCGAGGAGGCGGTGGACTACCTGATCGAGAGCCACTACAGGGCCGAGGACCGGCCTTTCCGCTTCTGCCACCCGCGCGACCTGCTGTTGCAGGTCGCCAACTACTGCGCGTACCACAACACCCCGCTGGCGGTCACGTCGGAGCTGCTCGACCTGGCCTGCGAGAATTATTTCTCGGTGATCTAGCGGGCGGCGGCGCGGCGGGCGTGGAAGAGTCCGGACTGGAAGGGGAAGCGGCGGACGCCTCCGCTCCTCGCGACGGTCCCGCTCGGCGCCGGTCGCCGGCGTCCGTCAAGAAACTGTCCGCCGCGGGGGAAAACCCCCGCGGCGGGTCGTTTCCTGCCAGCGATCGATATGACCAGGAACCCCGGGAACCGGGGCGATCACACGAGCTCTTTTTTCGATCCGATCAAGGTGCGAAGCCGCTCCGCCAGCAAGGCGGCGTCAAACGGCTTCTTGAACGTTTCGTTGATGCTGGAACGATCGAAGCTCGTCGAGCTCCCATCGTCGGGCAACAACGCGATCAGGATGACTTCGGCGAACTCGGCGTTGCGGCGCAGGTTCTGGCAGATTTGCAGCGCCTCGGTTCGCCCGATGGAAAAATCGACGATCATGCAGTCCGGGTGGAAACTTTCCGCCTGGATTCCTGCGTCAAAGCCGCTCGAAGCAACGGCGACCTTGAAAGAACGTTCCAGAGGCAGCTCGCGCTTCAGGTTCTCGATGAGCACCTGATCCTGGGCGACGATGAGCACCTTGGCCATCGCTTCGTCTTCGAGATCCCCGAGGGGCATCCCGTGTTCCTTGAGGAACTTGATCAGATACTCTCGCGGGATCCGACGGTCTTGGGAACCGGGAATCCGGTAACCTTTCAGCCGTCCCGAGTCGAACCACTTGCTCACGGTGCGCGGGGCCACCTTACAGATCTTGGCGACCTGACCTGTAGTGAAGACCTTCATTGCAGGCTCTCCGATATCTCACTCGCTAAGTTTCGTTCGTGCCTCGCTACCCGGGTGCGGCCCGGACGAGACTTCAAGCCCCATGCTCGTGGATCTGCGGCCGTTGGTCGTTCCTTCCGTTCGGCTCCTAGCCGATCGACCATCCACAAACACTGGGTCGGGGCCTAACGCTACTCGCTTCTTGCCTTGGCTGTGGTTCAGCTCCCTCTGATCCGCGCCATACTCCCTTCATCGGCAACCCTGGCATCCGGAAGTCAGTGAAAATTCGTAAAATAGGGAAGGCGTATTCCAACCAACCCATCGCGAACCACCGGCTCGGTACGCAGTGCGGCCACAGCCAGTCCAAGAAGCTGGAGAAACCTGGAGAAGAGGTTGCCACCGCGGGTTAGTGGCAACTAACCTCGGCAGGCAAAGACTTGCACACACGGTCCCCCCCCTTTCTGAGCACATCCTCGTCTCCCCAAGGCACGGAACACCTGGAGAGAAGCGAGGCCATCCGATGATTAGTTTCGAGTGAATTCACGTGCCGACTTTAGAACTTTCTCCGTTCGTGCGGGTTCTGGCGGTCGTGCCACAGCGACGAAGACTGCCACAAAATCCGGCCGGATCGCTTCCCTGACGAGAAGCGGATCGGGAGACTGCGACTTCTGCCCAGTCCGCACAATCCAGCGAAAATGCGCGCGGTCCGGATGCTTAGCCGACGTGGGTAGACTGAAGCAAGGAGGCCGGGGCTGACGATCGGCAGCGCCTGGAAAGAATGGCCGTTTGCGCGATTCGCAAGACGGGGCAAAAGGGGAGCCGCCAAGGCCACGCTGGCAACCTGAACACTCCCATCGGCGCGTGTTTCTCAGACTACCGCGTCTTACAGGAAGGCCAACTCCGGCTGTTTTCTCCAGGTCTGGGCCGGACGGCGAGGCAGCGGTTCAGGCGGCCTGGGTTTCGCTGTCGGAGTCGTCACTCTCGTCGGATTTGGCCAGATCGCGCGGCGGCAAGTGGATCTGGCCGTCTTCGCTGACATCTTCGAACCGGACGGAGACCGGTTTTGACACACCCGACTCCTGCATCGTCACCCCGTAGATCGTGTCGGCGCAGGTCATCGTCTTCTTCGAGTGGGTGACGATGATGAACTGCGTCATCGAGAGAAAATCGCGAAGGACCTTGGTGAATCGGCCGATGTTCGCCTCGTCGAGGGCCGCATCGACCTCGTCGAGGATGCAGAACGGGCTCGGCCGGCTGCGAAACAGGGCCAGCAGCAGGGCCACGCAGGTCATCGTCTTTTCGCCGCCGCTGAGCAGGGAGATGTTGCGCGGCTCCTTGCCCGGCGGACGAGCGATGATGTCGATGCCGCTTTCGAGGATGTCTTGATCTTCCTCCAGGACGATGTCGGCCTGGCCTCCGCCGAACAGGTCGCGGAAGAGCGTGCGGAAATGCCCGCGGACCGTCTCGAGAGTCTCGGCGAACAGCCGCCGGCTGTCCGCGTTGATCTTCTCGATGATCCGCTGCAGGGAATTCTTCGCGCTGGTCAGGTCGTTCAGTTGTCCGGAGAGGGTCTCGAACCGGGATTCGAGCTGGTCGAGTTCTTCGAGGGCCTCCAGGTTGACGTTGCCGAGGTTGTTGATCTTCCGCCGCAGCTCCTCGATTTCCTGTTGGACGCGTTCCCGCTGCTGGAGCTCTTCGCCGGCCGGCTGGCGTTCAAGTTCGGCCAGTTCGATGCCATAGTCTTCGCGGAGGCGCGCGGCCAGCGCGCTGCGTTGGAGCCGGACTTCGTTGGCGCCAAGCTCTTCGGCGTGGATTCTCTCTTCGAGTTTGTGGACCCGGTTTCGGCTCCGTTGCGCCAGCGCCCTCAGGGAGGCCCGCTGCTGCTCGATTTCCTGCCGCTGCCTGACCAGGCCCGCCGCCTGGCGGCTGAACTCCTCCTTGCGGAGGTAGAGTTCGGCCACGTCGGATTCGGCGCGGAGCGTGTTCCTCTGCGACTCGGCCAGGCGGCCGAGGCACTGCTGCAATTGCCGTTGGTTGTCTTCAACCGCCCGCTGGCGTTCGCGTTGGCTATCCTCGAGCTGCTGCCGGCTCAAGCGCAGGCTCCGCAAATGCTCTTCGCTCTTGGCCAGGCCGACCTTCACCTCGGTGATTTCGCGTGTGCGAATCTGCCGATCCGCCTCGAGCCGCTCGATCTGTTCGCCGAAGCCGCGGATGCCCGATTCGGCGGCGGCGACCTCGTTTTCGACGACCGCCTGTCGGCTGCGGGCGGCGGCGAGGGCCTGCTCGGCCTGATCGCAGCCGCGGATGACCGTCTCCAGTTCGGCCTCGGTCTCGGCAGCTTGCCGCTCGAGTTGGCGCTGGCGTTCCTCGACGGCGGTGATCTGGTGGCGCTGCTCGACGACCGCCAGGTCGGCCGCGTGTTTGTTTTCGGCGATTCCGGCGAGCTGCCCGCGCTGCGCATCGATCTGCGACTGGAGTCCGGCGGACTCGGCCTCGGCCTGTCCGATCTGGGCGTCGAGTTCGGCCACCTGCGCGTTCAGCGCGCGGAGTTCGCTCCGCCGGGTGATCTGTCCCGCGGCCCCCTGGCGGGGCCCGACGACCAACGTCCCGTCGGGCGTGAGCAGTTCGCCGCGGAGCGTGACAAATCCACATCCCGGCCCGACGCTCTGCGCAAGGGCCACCGCGTCGGGCAGTTTCTCGACAATCCAGGTATGCCCGAGCAGCCGCCGCGCCAGCGGGACAAACTCCGCCGCCGTCTGCACGAATCGGTCCGCGCGGCCGAGCACGCCGGCTCTGCCTTCCAGGTCGATTGTTTCGGGCGGGTTGGCCGGCGCGGGATCGTCGAGCCAGAGGAAGCCCACCCGGCCGGAGAACTGGGCGGCGTCCGACTGGAGGAAATCGATCAGCTCGCGTCCGCCGGCAACGGCAACATGTTGCGCCTTTTCGTTGAGAACGGCCTCAACCAGGTGGGCGGCTTCGACGCTGACCTCAAACAGATCGGCGACCAGCCCGCGAACGCGGGAAAACGGGCCCGACGGGGCGCTCCGCGCCCGTTCGAGGACTTCCTTCACCCCGGGGCTGAGCCCTTCGTGGCGGCGGACGAGCTCGTCGAGCACGGAAGCCCGCTCGGAAATCGCGCTGCGTCGCTGCTGGAGGCGGACGAGTTGCTCGCGGCTGATCTCGTAGGACGCGCGGAGCCGGGCGACGCGGGCCTCGGCGGCGGCGGCCTGCCGCTGCCAGTCCTCGGCCGCCATCTCCAGTTCCGCGCGCCGCGCCAACAGCGTCTGGAGCTCGGTGCCGAGCCTGCCCCGCGCGTCCGCCAGCTCGGCCAGCCGCCCATCGCACCGCCGCCGCGACTCGGCCGCGGCGGCGACCCGGCTTTCCAGCCCGCTGATCTCGTTGCCCAGGGCGGCCGCCGCGCGGATCTTTTCCATCAGCAGCCCGCGGCACTGCTGCGACTGGCCGCGGACCTCGTCGAGCCGCGCGTCGAGCTCGGTCAGCCTGCATTCGCTCTCGGCGAATTGCCGGGCGACCGTGCGGTGCCGCTCTTCGGCCTCATCCACCTGGCGGCTCGTTTCGGCGAGCTGTTGCCTGAGATCGCCGGCGCGGACGCTCATCGCGGCCAATTGCCGGCGATGCGCGGCGACTTCCTCCTCCAGGTCGCGGGCTCGCTGGCGCTGGTGGTCGATGGCCGACTCCTGGGCGACGATCCGCTCGCGGTTGTCGCTCGTCCGCGCTTCGGCCCGGCGGATTTCGTCGTGGATCGCGGCGGCCCGGCTTTCCGCCTCGACGAGTTGCGCCTCGGCCCCCTCGGCCTCGGCGGCGGCCGCGCCGCGCTGGTCCGCCAGGGCGGCAATCTGCGACTCGTAGACGGCGAGCTTCTCAGCCAATTGCCGCCAATCGACCAGGCCGACCTGGGTCCGCAGTTCCTGCAGGCGGGTGGTGTGTTCGCGGTAGCGGCGGGCCTTGCTGGCCTGCGCTCGGACGCTCCGCAGGCGGTTGTCGACCTCGTCGACGATGTCGGACAACCGCAGGAGGTTCTGCTCGACCCGCTCGAGGCGGCGGAGGGCTTCGAGCTTCTTGACCTTGAATCGGCTGATCCCGGCCGCTTCCTCGAAAATCACCCGCCGCTCCCGCGCCGAGGACTGGAGGAGGATATCGACCTTGCCCTGCTCGATGATGCTGTAGGCCTGCGTTCCCATTCCCGTGCCGGAGAGCAGGTCGCGAATATCGCGGAGACGGCAGGGCTGCCGATTGATCAGGTACTCCCCCTCGCCGCTACGATAGATCCGCCGCGTGATGTGGACTTCGTCGCTGTCGATCGCCAGCCGGCGGGTGGCGTTGTCGAACGTGACGGTGATCTCCGCCGAGTTCATCGGCCGCCGGGCGCCGGAGCCGTTGAAGATCACATCGGCCATTTCCTTGCCGCGAAGGCTCTTGACGCTCTGCTCGCCGAGCACCCACTTGACCGCATCGACGATGTTCGACTTGCCCGATCCGTTCGGCCCGACGACCGCGGAAATCCCGCTGGGAAATTCAAACCGGGTCTTCCCGGCGAAACTCTTGAATCCAATCAGCTCGAGGGCTTTGAGCATCGTACACGAGTTTGAGCAGGAATTGAGAGACGACCTTGCCGATCGCCCGGAGCGAGCCGGCAAGGCTCATAATCCGATGTTCCAGGCTCCGATCCCGAAACACCGCGCTCCAATCGGGCCCTTGGAGCCATCTTTAGCTCGTGGCGATTGGAGAATCGCGCCACGAACCTTGCCGGACATCGGCCGGCAACGGACCCGGCTGGCCGTCCGCCACACCTTCATGTCAGCTTCGATCGCGACCCCTCATTTTATCAAACAAGGACCACGAACGCTTGGGTTCCTCGGCGGAATCGGCGGAAACCGCCCCCTCCGCCTCGCCGGCAGGCGCTTCGGCAGGCTCCGCAGACGCGTCTTCGTCTCCCCCAAGCGAGCTGGAGAACAGGTCAGGTATCGGGCTGGTGGCTCGGCCGGGGGCCTCGTCCGTGTCGCCGTCGGATTTGACGATTCGCTCGTAAGTCCTGCCCGCTGTAGGCAATGCGTCGACCTCAAGCCGGCTGGCCAGCCCGCCGGCGAGCCTGGCCTCCTGCAACGCCTGGACGACGTCCGGATAGGTGCCGCCAAGCTCGACGATCGCGCGGATCACCTCTTCAACGCGAGGCGTGGTCAACCGTCGCTGATCGGGTTCGCCGACGACATACTTGGCGACGGCGATCTCGCCGGAGGGGAGGCTGTTGATCAGGATCCGGTTGCCCGCCTCGACGCTCAGCGATCCCTGGAAGCTCTGGTCCTCGCCGAAGAGGACAATTTCGGGTTTCTTGGTGCGGGCGATGTGGATCATCGGGGGCCCGGAGGTGGGCAAGACGTGGAAGCTGAACTGTCCGCCGAGCAGCTCCCCTCGGACGAGCGGATCGGGCGAGCGGCGCGCGGTCAGCGAGCGGAATGCTCCGTAGCGCGTCTCCGCGCTAGGGACATTGAGCAGTTGGCGGAGCTGTTCCTTGGAATCGTAGTCTTCCATCGCGCTGAGCGCGGCAAGGGCGAAGACGCGAAACGCCGGCTCGCGCTCGGCCGCCTCGGCGAGGAATTCGGCCACGCCGGTTTCATCGAGGTAGGCGAGCGTCTCGGCCGCGTAGAAACGGACTTCGGGATCGCTCGAGGCGAGCCCCCGTTTGAGGACTTCGATGCCCTGGCTGCCGATGGCCTCCAATTGGATCGCCGCGCGGGAGGAGGTGATCGGATCGAGGAGCTGTTTTTCGAGGAGAGCCAGGCGCCGGGCGCGCTCCAATTCCGATTCCCGCAAGGGGATCGCGCGAACCACGCGGATGTATCGCTCGATGTTGTCGTGATAGCGGGAATGGATTTTCAACTCGATCATTTCGTCCGTCTTGGCCGTGGCCACCCCGACCTTGTTGCCATGGTCGAACGTGTGGAACCGGCGGTTGACGACCTCCTGGATGCGCGCGCTGTTGCGGACCGACTGGTGTTCCGGCTTGAGCACCAGCAGGAGCGGCCGGGATTGATGGGAATTGCCTCCTCCAAGAATTCGCCCACGGCACTGGAGAATCCGGTCGCCGCTCGCCGCGGCGCCGGGATCGACCATGATCGGGCCCTTTGCCGAAGCGAGGGCGTGGCCGCGATGGATGCGGCTGTCGGGCATCACGGCGAGCTGATTGAGCTCCGTCGTCCAGAGGATCCCGCCCCGCAGGCTGGTCGTCTCGCTGTTTGACGGGACGCGGACCTCGACGTCGAACACGTCCCCTTTCTGGATTCCCGGACGGAGCAGGGCGCGGACCAGAACCAGGGCGGTGTCCGAGGAGGCGAGCAAGGCATTCGGCTTGTCGACGCCTCGCCGCTGCATTTCCCGCATCATCAGGTTGCGGTGCGGCGACGGCTGGGGATCGCTGCCGGTGCCGCGGAGGCCGCTGACGAACCCCACCGACTCGACGACGATCGGATGGAGCCCATAGGGTACCGCAAGATCCCCCACAAGACGCGTCCCCGAGATCGGAGCTTCCTCCGCGTCGGAGTCCTTCGAGCGAACGGACAACGGGTTCCAGACCGAACAGCCCGCTAGCAGGAGCGAAACACCAAGCCCTAATGCCCAAACGGTTCTCATCGCTTACCAGGCTCCAACCCAGATGCTCACCGGCGACGCGGTTGGTCGCTCGGGGCGAAACGGCAGAGGAAGGGGAGCCACCGGAACGCCGCGCGAGCGCAGACCGACCACCGGACCGGGAAAATGTCGCGGGCGGGACAATACGGATTTGCAGAGCCTGGGTCAAGGCGAGATCACCCGCACCCGGCGGTCGCCGCGGCGGATAACCGCCTGCCCGGTTGAGGCTTGGGACGATCCGGAACCGACGGCAAAAAACGCGGCCGAAGGACTACGGAGGGTCATACCCCCCCTGGCGCCAGGGGTGGCAGCGGAGGATCCGCCGAATGCCCTTCGCAGAACCCCGGATCACCCCGTACTTCCGCAGCGCTTCGGCGAAATATTGGCTGCACGTCGGCTCGTAGCGGCAGTGCGGACCGATCCACGGGCTGATCAGAAGCTGATAAGCGCGGACCAAGAGAATCAACAGACTGCGAACAAGCAGGCCCGGCAACCGCAGGACGCCTCGCGTGGCACTCGTCTCCGTTGGCCGATGGGATAAGGTCTCTGCGCTGCCCGGCTGAATCCCGTCTTGAATTCCCGCTCGGCTGAATCCAGGCGATCTCTTGACCCGTTTGGGGGGCCTGGAATTCTTCGCGCGTGTCTCTGTTTGCGCGGCACGGTCGATTCGCCTGGCAGCACGGCCGGCGACCGCGCAGAGCGACGCCACGATCTCGCCAAACCGCGGGGGAGGCGTGATCTTGGGGATCACGATCAGGTCCACGCCTTCGGGCAGCCTGGCGCGATGGAGCCGGAAGGCTTCGCGAAGCAGGCGTTTCCAGCGGTTGCGAACAACCGCCCCGCCCAGCTTCCGGGAGACGGACAGGCCCAGGCGCTGGCGCGTGAGGCCATTTTTGCGGGCGTAGATCAAGAGGACTTGATCGGAAGCTCGGGCGCGCTGCCGGTAGACCCGCCTGAAATCAGACGCCGTGCGGAGGCGGTCAGAGGACCGGAATCGCAAGTCTCCCCGGGGATTCACCATTGCAGCTTCGCTCGAGGATTCTCCATTTCCTGGCCAATCCGCTCCAAGACTCTCCGTGCTTCGTCGTCGAACGTTTTCGGCAAGAGGATTTGGATTTCGGCGATCAGGTCGCCGGTGGAACCGTCGCTCGAAGGCACTCCATGGGATTTAACGCGGAGCTTGGCGCCGCCCGAAGTGCCTGGCGGCACCTTGACGGAGACGATCCCCTTGGGCGTGGGCACCTCGACCTTGGCGCCGAGGGCAGCCTCGGCCAAGGTAACCGGCACGGTCACGTGGAGTTGCTTTCCTCTCCGCGAGAAACAGGGGTGGGGCGCCACATGGACCGTCAACAGCAGATCGCCATCGGTCCCGCCGGGCGGCCCCGGTTCGCCTTTTCCCCGCAAGCGAATCTTCTTCCCCTCGTCGATTCCCGGCGGGATCTTGAGCGAGAGGGTCTCCGGGGGACCCGACGGGCGCGACAGGGTCAGTTGCACCTCTCCGCCTTGAATTGCCGTCGCGAAGGGGACGGTGATCTCGTGGCTCCGATCGGATCCGCGGCGGCGCGCGCCAGCCGAGCGTTTCTGCCCGCGGGCGGCTCCCTGGGCGAACTGTCCAAACAGGTCCTCGATCCCGGTCCCGCCAGCGCCGAAGCGATCGCCGAAGAACTGGCTGAAATCGATGTCGTCGAACGTGAACCCCCCCGGCCCGGCAGCCGGTCTCGCCCCCCAAGGGCCTCCCGGCTGGGGCCCGCTTCCCATCGTCTCAAAAGAGCTGCCATAGCGATCGTACATCTCGCGTTTCTGCGAATCGCTGAGCACGTCGAACGCTGCCTGCACGTCCTGAAATTTCTTCTTCGCCGACTTGTCGTCCGGGTTCAGATCCGGGTGGTATTTCCGCGCCAGCTCGCGGTATGCCTTGTGGATTTCCTCCTGCGAGGCATTGCGGCGGATGCCCAGTGTCTTGTAATAGTCCTTGGCCATGGAACGCTGGTCAGCCCGATCAAGCGGCAAGTGGTTGGTCGTTCACGGCGGCTGCCCCGGTGATCGCGGCGACGGTCGCTGCCGGACGGCTAAGGCGGGCCCGGTGGCCGCGCGCAACGGCAGCTCCCCTTGTGCCCGCCCATCTCTGACCATTCTAGGACCCCTCCCCCGGAACCATCAAGAGACCCGGCGCGCCGGGATGGCCGCGGCGGAAAAATGCTAGATTTGAGCAAGGTCCGGAAGCCGAGGTTCAAGGTTCAAGTTGCCGCGACCGGCGTTCCCGATCAACCGCCTGAAGCCGACGATCTCATGCAAGTCCGTTCGATCCGCCGGCCGCCCGCCCGCCGGGCGCTCGCCGCCGCCATCCTGTTGGCCGCTGCCGCGCTAATCCAACCGTTCCGCACGGCCGCCGCGGCGGAAGGGAAGCTCCGCCTGACGGTTGTTGACAAGCAGAGCGGCAGGCCGATCGCTTGCCGCATGCACCTCCGCGTGGGGCGCGAGGACGGCCGGATCCGCAAGGTGCCGTCGGCGCCTTTCTGGCACGACCATTTCGTGTTTCCCGGCCAGATTGAGCTGAAGCTGCCGCTCGGCGAGTACTTTTTCACGCTCGAGCACGGGCCGGAATACGTCCAGGCCACCGGCCGCTTCACGCTGGAGCGCAACGCCGACGATGCCAAGACGGTCGAATTGGTCCGAGGCATCGACATGGCCGCGAGCGGCTGGTATGCGGGCGACCTGGAGGTCCGCCGCCCTCTGGAGGAGATCGGCCTGTTGATCCGGTCGGAAGGCATTCGCCTGGCCGAGGTCGTCGCTGCGGATGCGAAACCGCCCGGCCGGGGGGACAAGCTGGTGGAACCGCCCGCTTGCGAGGCCCCCGAGGGATACACCTGGGAGGTCTCGACCGGCAGACTCGAACACCCTGGCGGCAGTCTGACGGTTTACGGGCTGAAGCGGCCGCTCCAGCTGGCATCCGCTGGCGGCGAATACCCCGCGATCTCCTCGCTGGCCGCCGCCGTCCGCAAGACGCATCCCGGCGCTTGGATCGACTTGGCGCACCCGGCCTCGTGGGACCTGCCGCTGCTGGTCGCCCATGGCGCGGTCGATTCGGTTCGCGTGGTGCACGGCCAGTTCTGCCGCGACGAAGTGATCGATCGCCAGACAGGTCTGCGGGAGCGCGACAAGGCCCGCTACCCGGGCGCCGACGGCCTCGCCCGCTGGTCCCAGCAGATCTACTTCCACCTGTTGAACTGCGGCCTGCGGATTCCACCGACGGCGGCGAGCCTGTCGGGCGAGGTGCCGAATCCGGTCGGCTACAACCGGACGTACGTCCATCTGGAGGGGCCGTTTTCCGCCGGCGAATGGTGGCAGGGCCTCCGCGCCGGGCAGGTCACCGTCGGCAACGGGCCGCTCCTGCTGCCGCTCGTCGAGGGCAAGCCGCCGGGCTGCGTCTTCCACGCGCCGGCCGGCGCGGCGGTCGAACTCCAGCCGCTCCTCTCGATCTCCTACCGGAGCCACGAACCCCTCCGGTATCTTGAATTGATCCGCAACGGAGAGGTGGAATATTCGCTGAGCCTCGACGACTACGTCGAGCGAAAGGGGAACCTCTTGCCGCTGAAATTCGAGCAGAGCGGCTGGTTTCTGATCCGGGCGGTCAGCGAGATCTCCCACACGTACCGGTTTTCAATCACCGGGCCGTATTACGTTCAGATCGGCTCCGAACCGCATGTCAGCCGCCGCTCGGCCGAGTTCTTTCTGGACTGGGTCTACGAGCGGGCGCGGATGATCCGCCTGGACGACCCGGAGGAGCGTCGCCAGGTGATCGACGCCCATCGCCAGGCGCGCGATTTCTGGCAGGCCGCGGTCGCGAGGGCCGCCGCGCCGTAGCGCGATTCTCCAAATCCGCCGCGACCGTTATACTGAGCGGTTTGCCGCCCGCGTTGTTCCCCCGAGCACTGCCGCGACCCCCATGTCCGATCCCCCCGCCTGGCGCAGCCTGTATCCGTTCGAGTCGCACTATGCCGAGATTGCCGGCCGCCGCTATCACTATCTCGACGAGGGGCGTGGCCAGCCGCTCCTGATGGTCCACGGCAATCCGACCTGGTCGTTCTATTGGCGCAACCTGGTGACGGCCTTTCGCGACCGCTACCGGGTGATCGTGCCCGACCACATCGGCTGCGGCCTCTCGGAGAAGCCGCGACCGGGCGAATACGATTTCCGCCTCGCCCGCCGCATCGACGACCTGGCGGCGCTGGTCGAGGGGCTCGACCTTCGCGGCGCCGCGCTGCTGGCGCACGATTGGGGCGGGGCGATCGGGATGGGCGCGGCAGCGCGGATGCCGGACCGGTTCGCGCGGTTCGTGTTGTTCAACACGGCGGCCTTCCCCGGCGGGCGCTGCCCGCTGCGGATTCGCGTTTGCCGCGTGCCGCTGTTGGGCCGCTGGGCGGTTCAGGGGCTGAACCTCTTCGCCCGCGCCGCCTTGCGGATGGCCGTGCATCGCCGCGGCAGGATCACGCGCGAGGTCCGCGCCGGGCTGCTGGCGCCCTACGATTCGTGGAACAACCGCGCCGCGATCCACCGCTTTGTGATGGACATACCGCTGCGCCCGTCGCACCCGACCGCCGCGGTCCTCAAGGGGATCGAGGGGGGCCTGGCACGATTTCGCGCGCATCCGGTCTGCTTGATCTGGGGCATGCGGGACTGGTGCTTCACGCCCGCATTCCTCGACCGGTTCTTGGAGTTCTTTCCCCGCGCCGCGGTCCACCGGCTGGCCGATGCCGGCCATTACGTCGTCGAGGACGCCCACGAAGAGATCATCCCGATCCTCGAAGATTTTTTCCGCGCGGGGGACGGCGCCGATGGTTGAACAATTCCGCGTGCGCATCCGCGAGGATTCCCTCTGCTTCTCCGCCGCCCATTTCATCACCTACGGTGGCGGCGTCTGCGAGCCGTTGCACGGGCACGATTTCGCCGTCGCAGCGGAAGTTGCGGGGCCGCTGGATAAAGACCACTATGTGGTCGACTTCGTGGCCTTGAAGAAGATCCTCGCCGAGCTCGTCGGCGAACTGGACCACCGCGTGTTGCTGCCGACGCGGCACGAACAGCTCCGGCTGGAACTCCGCGCTGCCGAGGTCGAGGCGGTGTTTCCGGGGCGCCGTTGGGTCTTCCCGCGCGCCGAGTGCGCTCTGCTTCCCCTGGCCAACACGACGGCGGAACTGTTGGCGCGGCACCTCGCCGAAGGTCTTCGCAATCGGCTGGTCGCCTTGCGGGGCGAGGGAGAATTGGAGGTGGCGGTGGAGGTCGCCGAGTCGCCCGGCTGTTCGGCGGTCTGCCGGCTTATAGCGGCCGGGCGATTCCCGACGGCGCCCGGCGGACGGGGGAAAATTCGAGGGGGCGCTTGATCCGGTCCGACTGGGCCACTACTTTCAGGTCTGTCTGGCTGCCGCTGCGGGGTCCCGGTAGTCACGGCAGAGCCCGCGGACCCCGTGGACCGCTGCGACGGGCGATTGTCTGCGCGGTCGGATTACAGAACAGGAGCAATCCAGATGCCTACGTCCAACCGTTTGCGACGGCGCGATTTCCTGAAGAGTGCGGCCCTCTCGGGGGTGGCGCTGCCCGCGATCGCCGAAGAGAAGTCGCCCAACGAAAAACTTTCCGTTGCGGTGATCGGCGTCGCCGGCCGTGGAGCGGCCCAGCTCAACGCGGCGGCGGAGGAGAACATCGTTGCCTTGTGCGATGTCGATTCCCAGAAGCTGGGCGCGGCGGCCGGCCGCTTCCCCAAGGCCAGGACGTTCGCCGACTTCCGCGAGATGTTCGACCAGATGCACAGGCAGATCGACGCGGTCACGGTGAGCACTCCCGACCACGTTCATGCCCCGGCAAGCGCCATGGCGATGCGCCTGGGAAAACACTGCTATTGCGAGAAGCCCTTGACGCACTCGGTGCATGAGACGCGCGTGCTGACCGACCTGGCGCGGGAGAAGAAGCTCGCCACGCAGCTCGGCACGCAGATTCACGCGGGCACGAACTACCGCCGCGCGGTGGAACTGGTCCAAGGCGGGGCGATCGGCCCGGTCCGCGAGGTCCATGTGTGGCTGGGGGCGAACTTCCAGAACCCGCCCAGACCCAGCGGCATCTCGCAGCCCGACGCGCCCGCCGACAGGCCGCCCGTCCCTCCGCATCTCGATTGGGGCCTCTGGCTCGGCCCCGCGCCGGAGCGGCCCTATCATCCGGCGTACGTGCCGGGGCGCTGGCGGTCGTGGTGGGCGTTCGGCAACGGGACCCTGGGCGATTTCTTCTGCCATTACTGCGACCTGGCGTTCTGGGCCTTGAAACTCCGTTATCCGACGAGCGTCGCAGCGGAGGGGCCCGTCCACCCGGAAAGCGCTGCGCGATGGACGATCGCGCGGCTGGAATTTCCCGCGCGAGAGACCCTCCCGCCGGTCTCGCTCACCTGGTACAACGGCGGCGGTTATCCAGCGCTGGTCAAGGATCGCCACGTGCCCGAGTGGGGCAGCGCCGTCCTGTTTGTTGGCGCCGAGGGAATGCTGATCGCCGACTACGGGCGGCACAAGCTGCTGCCGGAGGCGAAATACGCGGATTTCCAGCGGCCCGAACCGACCATCCCCGACTCGATCGGCCACCACCGCGAATGGTTCGCGGCCTGCAAGACCGGCGGCCCAACCACCTGCAACTTCGAGTATTCGGGACCGCTGACCGAGGCCGCCTTGTTGTGCAACGTGGCGCTCCGCACGGGCAAGAAGCTCCAGTGGGACGCCGCCGCGCTGAGCGCCGCCGACTGTCCGGAAGCCGCCGAATATCTCCGCCGCGAGTACCGCCAGGGCTGGACGCTTTAAGGGCGGCTCGTGCTCAAGCGGGGCGGTCGGCTGCGCCCCAGCACCCGTTGCTCGCCTTCCGCCATCCCCGACTACGCGCCGCGCGGCGCGTGGTTTCACCTGAATTATCAGCCTGGAGGAGACTACCATGCGTTCGATTTGCTGTGTTTTGACCGCGCTCGTGTCGCTGCCGGTCGGCTACGGGGCGGAAGAGGCCAACTCGGCGGCGCCGGCCCTCGGCGTTGCGGAGCAAGAGGCCGCCGAAGGCTTTGTGAGCCTCTTCGATGGAAAGACGCTCAACGGCTGGCGGGGCGCGACCGACGGCTACGTCGCCGAGGGCGGTCTGTTGATCTGCAAGAAGAAGGGGGGTGGAAGGCTGATGACAACCGAGGAGTTCGGCGACTTCGTGTTCCGGTTTGAATTCAAGCTGGAACCGGGCGGCAACAACGGGGTGTCCGTGCGGGGCCACGAGATCCAAATCCTCGATGATGATGCCCCGGGGCACAGGAACCTCAAGCCTTGCCAGTACCACGGCTCGATCTACTGCAAGGTCGCCGCCAAACGCGGCCACACCAGGCCGGCCGGAGAATGGAACAGCGAAGAGATCTCCTGCCAAGGGAGCCGCTGGAAGGTGACCGTCAACGGCGCGGTCGTCGTCGATGTCGACCTGGCCACGGTCGCCGGCGCCGAGTCGCTGGCCAGGCGAACCAAGGGGCCGCTGGGCTTCCTCGGCCACGGCGCGCGGGTGGAGTTCCGGAACCTGCGCGTCAAGCCGTGGTGAGTTGCGCTCCCCCGGCTGGTGCCGGGTCGGGGAAAGGTTGTCTGGCAGCGTTCTGCCCTCCACAATATTCCCTGGGCCCGGCACGGCAACCGCCTCCGCGCAGTACACAGAAGACTGCCAAGCCGAGGCGACAGCCGCTTGCCCGCCCCCCGCCGTTGCCAGGGATCATCCACGACTGGTGCACAACGGGAGACGA
This sequence comes from Pirellulaceae bacterium, assembly GCA_012744395.1. Classification (GTDB taxonomy): domain Bacteria; phylum Planctomycetota; class Planctomycetia; order Pirellulales; family Thermoguttaceae; genus JAAYCB01. Next base: position 3,278 of record JAAYCB010000355.1, on the reverse strand, counting down.
TCTGATGTCTACTCGACCGTGTGGAGGAATGCAGCTCCTCTGGACCGGCGTGCTTCTGGCGGCCGGGGCAGGTGCCGTCAGCGGCGGCGATTGGCCGATGTGGTGCGGGCAACCCTCGCGCAACATGTCGACAAGCAGCGATCGCAGGTTGCCGGATTGGGCTGATTGCGGCGTGGAGAATGACGCGGGCGAGGTGGACCTCGAATCGACGAAGAATATCAAGTGGGCTGCCGAGGTTGGCCATCCGACCACCGGCAGCCCGGTGGTCAGCCGGGGCAGGGTGTTCATCGGGACAACCTGGGAAGATGGCAAGGACGCGTGTTTCTTGTGCTTTGACGAAAAGACCGGCAGGCGGCTCGGCTCCTTCATTTGTCCCAAACCCCGCCGCGACAATCTGGAGCGATGGGCGATCAGTTCGACCCCCTCGATTGAAGTCGATCGCCTCTATTTCGTCAGCCCGTATCAGGAAGCGATCTGCCTTGACCTGAAAATACTCCTCGGCGGACGCGCTCAAGCGGAAGGGGAGGACGGGCCGCAATCCGCGAAAGCAGACAAGGCCGCCGTCGAACGGATATCTTCAAGGAGCATCGTCTGGAGATATGACCTGCTCGAACAGCTCAAGGCGTATTATCACCATACGGCAAGCTCCTCCGTCCTGGTGCATGGAGACTATGTCTACGTCTGCACCGGCAACGGGCGGTCTTGGGTTCCGGGAAAGATACCCTACAGCCCGTTGACCCCCAGCCTTGTCGCCTTCAACAAGATGACCGGCCAACTCGTTGCCCGCGACGACGAGCAGATCGGAGAGCAGCTCTACCGCGGGCAATACACATCGCCCGCGCTTGGCCTGGTGAACGGCCAGGCTCAAATCCTCTTCGCCACGGGAAACGGCGTCTGCTATGCGTTTGAGCCGGTTGACCCGGCAGCGCCTGTCGCGCCGGACCGCTGGATGACCACGAGCCTGCGCGGTCCGATCGTGTATTTCATCGATGTCGAGGGAAAAGAGACCGGCGGGCTCTCAGCGGCGGAATATGCCCGCTCATTCGACCTTCTTTCCAACCAGCCAAAGCCCGCCCTTCCGCTGGAGTTTCGCTTTTCGTGGCGCGTGCCGGCCACGACGCCGATCGATTCCATTCCGACGGCCAGCGTTCCCGACGTGCCTCTTCTGAAAAAGATCTGGTGGTGCGATTGCATTCCACCGGAGTACAAGAAGGTCGAATTCTACCCGCGCCAGATCAAGGGAGACGGCCGCGGGCGGCCGTGCGACATCATCGGCACGCCGGTATTCTGCGACAACCGCGTCTACGTGGCGATTGGCGGCGATCCGAACCACGGTGGACGAGACAGCAAGGGAAGTCTTGTCTGCATCGACGCAACCAAGACCGGCGACGTTACGCAGGCCGGCAAGCTCTGGTCCTACAACGGCCTGAATCAGAGTGTCTCCACCGTCGCCGTCGCGGACGGCCTGGTTTTTGCCGTCGATGCCGCCTACACGCTGCATTGCCTGGATGCGGAGAGCGGCCATTGCCACTGGACGTATTCTCCCCGGAAAGGCGCCACCTGCTTCAGTTCGCCGCTGGTGGCGGACGGAAAGGTGTATATCGGGAAGACCGTTCTGGCGGCAAGCAAGACATTCGAACTGCGCGATGGCATAAAGAACGACCAGAACACGGTGTACAGCAGCCATTGCGTTGCCAACGGGGTGTTGTTTGCCGTAATCGGCGAGCGTCTCTGGGCAATCTGCCACCAGGCCGATCAGAAAACGGCGGGCGCGGCCCCGCCGCCCGCGGCGACCAGCCCGCCCTCCGCCTTGGCGCCCGCCGGTGGTGTTCGCGCCGCGGCGGCGGCCGGCAGTCGCGAGCCGTCGATCGAGGCGATCAAGAGAAACTGGCCGAATCTCCGCGGGCCGTTCGGGCAGGCGGTTGCATACAATGTCGCGCCGCCGGCGGACTTTGATGCCGCGGCCGGGAGGAATCTGCTCTGGAAGGCGCCCATCCCGCGACTCGGCGCAAGCTCGCCGGTCGTATGGGAAGGTCGAGTGTTCTTGACCGGGGCCGATGAGAGCGCCCGCGAGGTCTACTGCTACGACGCGGCCAGCGGGAGACTGCTCTGGCGGCAGGCGGCCAAACAGCCAGCCGAAATGCCGGAGGTGTCTGAAGACATCGGCCACGCGGCTTCGACGGGCGCCACCGACGGGAAGCTCTTCTTCGCGATGTTCTCGACCGGTGATCTCGTCGCCGTCGATAGGAACGGCTCGATCGCGTGGACGCGCGCCTTCGGCACGCCCGAAAGCGATTACGGGTATGCGTCGTCGCTGATCGCATACAAGCACCTGTTCGTGCAGATCGACGACAAGCATGGCGCGAACCTGTATGCGCTCGACCCGGCCACCGGAAAGACCGTCTGGCGGAAGCAGCGGACGGTGAGGCAGTCATGGGCCTCGCCGATCATCGCCATCTCCGCCGATCGCCAGTTGGTTGTGCTTGCCGAGAATCCGACGGCCAGCGCGTACGACGTGAGCACCGGCGAGGCGGTTCTCTCCCTGAAATGCCTGTCTGGCGAAGTGGCGCCGTCGCCGGCCTACGCGCGGGGCACAATTGTCGTGGCCAATGAGCGGGCAAAGCTCTCGGCGATATCGCTCGCCTCGGGCGCAGTCGCCTGGAGCGGCGAAGACGACCTTCCGAATGTCGCCAGCCCGTTGGCGACGGAGGACTTCGTTGTCACCGGAGACGCGTCCGGGATGGTGAACTGCTACGACATCGGCACCGGGCGGAAGCTATGGACCCATGAGTTTGACGAGTCGTTCTATCCTTCGCCGATCCTCGCGGCCGGCCGCATCTATGCGATGGACAACGCCGGCACGATGCATGTCTTTCAGGCGTCGAAGACGTTCGTCGCCGTCGCGGATGCAAAGCTGGGCGAGGAATCCCTGGCGACACCGGCCTTTGCCGGCGGCAGAATCTTCATCCGCGGCAGGCAGAACCTGTACTGCATCGGGGACAAAGGGCCGTGACCGGCAGGGGATTGGCGCTTGGCCGGCAAGGGGCAAGGTTCAAGGTTCAATTTCCAATGGCCAAATCGGCAAGACTGGGCCGCTGGTTGGGAAAACCGAACTGGCGGAACTTGGGTCTTGAACCTTGGATTTTGAACCTGGAGAGGTGAAGACTGGTCTATTGTGGTTTGGCCGTTTGTGTTCCGCGGTTGTCGTTTGGTGGCACGGTAAACAGCGCGGGCTGGTGGCGGCTACGGTTTTCACTTCGCCATGCGCGACTCGCTTT
>JAAYCB010000354.1 GCA_012744395.1 Pirellulaceae bacterium | reverse complement strand
TGACGGTCGCCGCGCTGGCCTTCTACATCGCCGTCTACCTGCTGATGAACCTGGGGGCGTTTGCTTTCGTCGCCTTCCTCCGCAACGCGATCGCCAGCGAGGAGCTGCCCGACTACGCGGGGCTCGTCCGCCGATCGCCGGGCCTGGTCGTCTGCGTCGCCGTGATGATGTTCAGCCTGGTGGGGTTGCCGCCCCTGGCAGGTTTTTCCGCCAAGTTCGCCATCTTCGCCCAGACATACAAGGGCGGCCTGCTGTGGCTCGTGGCGATTGGCGTGGCCAACACGCTTCTGAGCCTGTTCTACTACCTGCGGGTCGTGAAGACGATGGTCCTCGATCCGCAGCGGGCGGGCCGGCCGGCTCCGCAGATCCGCCTCTGGTCCAATCCGGGGTTTTTCTGCGCGTTGATCGCCTTCCTGCTGGTTCTCCTGGGCGTGTTCTGGAGCCCGCTGTTTGCCCAGGCAGAGCACGCCGCATCGATGCTTCTTCCCTGAGAGGTCCAATTCCTGGAGATGGTCCGATCCGACTCGATTTCCGCCTGGAACCGCTTGCTCCACCTTGCCGCGCGTTCGTTCGCCGCGTATTCGATCGAGGTTCGCCGCGCCGGTTACCGGGGGCCGCAGGAGCTCTGGGCGGTTCTCCAGCAGATCGCCGGCGAGCAACAGGCGCTGGCCAAGAGGCTCGACAAGGCGATTCGCCAGGCCGGCGGCGTCCCCAATCCGGGCGGATTTCCGATCGCCTTCACCGCGTGGAACGACGTCGCCCTTGGGCGAGTCGTCGAGCATGCGCTGGAACTTCAGCGCGGAGTGGTGGCGGAAATCGAGCAGGCGGCGGCGGGCCTCCAGGAACACCCCGCCTGGCCGATGATCGCTCAAGACGCCCTCGAGCTGGCCCGCGCGCACGAGAGACGGCTGGCCGAAGCCCACGGCGCGTAGGCTGGTGCAAGCCGGTCAACTCGAAGCAGCCGCAAGCGCTCGCCTCGGTGGATGGAACCGAATCGTTTCACATAACCGAACCGGCAGCGCCACCCCACCAAGGGCGGACTGGAGGGTCGCGAGCCGCTTTGGTAGTATGGTGGGACGATTGCCGCCGAGAGCATGTCCCGGCGGACCCGATGCGGGAAATGCCGGATCAAGGCGTCGGGTTTCGGCCGGCAACGGCGACAATCGCCCGAGAGCACTGGCCATGACACGCAAGCAGCGGATCACCGCGGCGGTGGTAGTCGTTCTGACGTGCTATTTCCTCGTTCTGCCGGGCCTCTGGACCTGGCTGCCTCCCAGCGCGACGGCCGTGGTCCCCTCGTCCTGGCCGCACAACAAGGACATGCCGATCGAGATTCGCCTTTCGGCATGGCACTCAAACTACGAGTTGCGGGAGGTCCGCTTCGGCATCCTTCCCGAGCGCGGCCAGGTGCAGTTGCAGCGCCCGCCCCTTTATCCCCTCGTACTAATCGAGGGTCGGCACAATCGGACCTGGAACCGGCTGACGCTCAACCGGTTCACTTTCCCGCGGACGCGGCGGATCACGATTGTGGCGCCGTTGGAGCGTCTGGCGGCCGAGGGTCGAATTCAGCCCGGCGCCAGAGAGGGTTTCATCAATATCCGCATCGACTACGTGGGCAGGGTGGACAAGCACAGCAGCATGCCCGGGATGGATCAGATCAGCTACCGCGGCAGCGCCCGGCAGGATTTTCGAATCACGCTGGAATAACGATCCTCGTGGCTGGCTTATGTTCGACACCCATGCCCATCTCGATGCAGACGAGTTTGCCGCGGACCTCGACGGCGTGATCCGCCGGGCGGAGGATGCGCACCTGACAGGGATCGTCTGTCCTGGAGTCGATGCCCGATCTTCTGAAAAGTGCCTGGAGATTGCCGCCCGGTGCCCATTGGTCCACGCGGCCGTGGGAATCCAGCCGAACTCCGCCGCCGGCGCGGGCTGCGGCGATTGGGACCGGATCGTCGAGCTGGCCGCCCGCCCGCGGGTGGTCGCCCTGGGGGAGACGGGGCTGGATCGCTATTGGGACTACACCCCCTTCGACGTCCAGCAAGACTATTTCGACCGGCATCTCCGGCTGGCCCAGGAGCGCGGCCTGGCGGTGATCGTCCATTGCCGCGAGGCGGAGGCGGATGTGCTGGCGATGCTCGGCGAGGCCGCCCGCCGCGGCCCGCTGCGGGGCGTGATCCACGCCTTCAGCGGCGACGGGCAGTTTGCCGAGTCGTGCCTGGGGCTGGGAATGTACATCAGCCTGGCGGGGACGGTGACCTACAGGAACAAGAAGTTCGCGGCCCTCCACGCGGCGGCCGGGCGGGTGCCCGCGGACCGGCTGCTGATCGAGACCGACAGCCCGTACCTGGTGCCGCACCCCTTGCGCGGAAAACAGCCGCGCAACGAGCCCGCGCTGATCACGCACACAGTCGACCGGCTCGCCGAGCTCCGCGGCGCGGACCGGACGGAGCTGATCGCCCACACGGCGGCCAACGCGCGGTCGCTGTTTGGCGTCTCGTGAGGGCCCGCACGGGTTGGGGCGCGGCTGCCGCCGGGCGTTCCGACAAGCGGCGGGAAGACCACTTCAAGTCTTGGCAAGAACCGTTGTCGGCCGCAACGGCCTGCGAACCGACGATGGGTCGACTCCCGCTCGCATCGCCATCGCCAGGCCGGCCGCCTCGAGGTAGTTTTCCACGAAGATGAACCGCCCGTCGCCATCCTCGTAGTCGCGCAACACCGACCTGTTTTCCCTGACAACCACAATCGGAACCCCCCGCGCCAGGCACGCCTCGTGCGGTTCGCCCAGACAGCCCATCGGGCTGATCAGCAGATCGACGTCTTCAGCGCCCAGCGATCCGTTCTTCTTGGTGGCGCCCAGCCTGGGCGCCTTGTTGAGCCCCTTGAGCAGGCAATGGATGAAGTTCTGCGTAACGATCTCGATGGCCGTGCGGGGATCGACGATCTCGTGGAATCCGGGTATCGCGTAATCGACGGGCCCGTGCGCGACGGGCTTGTTGAGCGCCGAGGCGATCAGCTTGGAGGCGACGGCCTCGACACCACCAACCGGATTCACGCCGCCGGCTTGAAAGTACTTCCTCAGCGTGGCTTCGTCGATCGTGATCGGCGTGGCGATCCCCAGCGCGTCGAACTCGTACTGTTTCACCTGCGCAACGAGCGGCTCCCAGTTGATGACTTCTCCGCTGGCCAGCCCATCCTTCATCCGCGCGATCATCACCAGCGGCTGTTCGAGTTCAACGATCTGGACATTCGCTCCGATCGTCGCCCTGGCGCCGGAGACCGCGTTGATCGACTGCCAGTCGGCCTTGTTGACGGCGATCAGGATCTTGTTGGGGCGGGGCTTCTCCAGGTAGATTTCGCCCCGCAGGAACCGGTTCAGGCAGCTCCCCTCGACGTACCAGCCGTTCTCGGGCATTTCGTTCACATCGGATGCATTGACCACGTTGGGGTGCAGGACCAGGTTCTCGCAGCACGCCCCGATGAGCTTGGCGACCGGGTTGGCATCGCCCGCGTGGCCGCCGATTTCGCATCCGATTCCCGTGGGGATGATGAGCACAAGATTCACGGCTATCTCTCCTCGCCTTGTCTGCGCCGGGCCGCGGCGGCCGCGGGTCTGGTTTCCCGAGAGACCGGGGTATGCACGATTATAGCAGTGCGGCCCGGGCGGCGCTCGCCACAGGCGCATCGGGAGACGCCTGATCGCCAAATTCGCCGCCCGCAGGTAAAATCGATACGTTCGCAAGAGCGGCGGATTCCGCCACCTCGCCCAGGAGAGCATGGCTCGATGAATGATAAGCGGTTTCCTCACCATCTGCTGTTGACGATCGCGGCGATCGTTGTCATTGTGGCAGGGCTCCGCGCCGCCCAATCGCTCGTCGTGCCGCTTGTGATCGCCCTGTTTGTCGCCATCCTGCTGACAACGCCGCTTCGCTGGTTCGAGCGGAAGAGCGTTCCGACCTCCGTCGGGCTCCTGCTGCTGATAGCGGCCTGGACATTTGTGGCGGCGATCGGCATTCACGGCGTGGGCCGCTCGCTGAGCGACTTCTCCCGCCGTCTGCCGAGCTACCAGGACTCGTTGAATGAGCAGATGCGGTATCTCCAGAATCGGTTCAGGCGGTTCTGGCCGGAGCTTTCCCCGAGCCCCCGGCAGCCCGCTCAAGCGGTGGAGCGAGCCCCGGCGTTCGACTGGGACCGGCATCAGCCGCGGGCCCCGGGTCCACGGATCGGCCCGGCCAGCGACGCCCCTCCGCCACCCGCCGGGCAAATCGCCAGGTCGTCCCCGATCCAAGCGGCCCCCGGCTTGACGGAGCGTCTGGAATCGAACCCGGCAAGCGGCCTGAACCCCCTTCCGGAGGGCGTCTTGCCGGCGGAGGAGGGGACGGAGCGGCCGGAGCAGGACGCGGCACTGTCGCGCGAGGGGACCTGGCCGGCGGAGGAGGAGACCGCGGCAGTTGGGGCCCCGCCTTCGGCGTCCCCCGACCCGATGCACGCCGTGCCCTTTCTGCTCGAAGCGGAGCCGCTCCAATCGCCGGAACTGCCCTGGACATTCGAGACGATCCGCGGCTTTCTCAGGGCGATGGCAACGCTCGCCGGCAGCGCGGTGGTGATCGTCGTCACGGTGATCTTCATGTTGCTGGAAGCCTCGCGACTGCCGGACAAGCTGCGAGCGGCCGGGGGCCTGTCCAGTTCGGCGCAGAGGAAGATCCAGGACATTACGGGCAACGTGCGGCGGTACCTCGCGATCAAGACGGGGACCAGTCTGTTGACCGGTGCCTTGGTCGCGCTGCTGGTCTGGCTGCTGCGCCTCGACTTCCCCATGCTTTGGGGGCTGCTCGCATTCCTCTTCAACTTCGTCCCGCAGATCGGCTCGATCCTGGCGGCGATTCCCGCGATCATGCTCGCGCTGGTGGACCAAGGCCCGGGCACGGCGATCGCGGCGACGTTCGGATACCTGGCGATCAATTGCCTCGTGTCCTACGCGCTCGAACCGCGGTTCTTCGCCCAGGGACTCGGGCTGTCGATGCTCGTGGTCTTCGTCTCGCTGGTGTTCTGGGGATGGGTGCTCGGCCCGGCGGGGATGTTTCTCTCCGCGCCGTTGACGATGGTCCTGAAAATCATCCTCGAGGATTTCGAGGAGACGCGCTGGATCGCCATGCTGCTGGGGCCCAAGGCGCCCAAGACGTGAGCCCCGTCCAGCGACGTTTGCGCCGTGATCCCGCTCGCGCGCTAGACCGAAGCCAGCGCCTGGTCGATGTCCTCGACGAGCCGGTCGGGCGACTCGATCCCGACCGACAGCCGCACCGTGTTCTCCCGGACGCCGAAGGTGGTCCTCTTTTCCGGGGGCAGGTAGAGCATCGTCGTCAGGTAGGGGATGCAGATCAGGGACTCCGTCGCGCCGAGGCTGACGGCATGGTAAATCGTCCGCAGACCATTGATGAAGCGCCGGGCGTCCTCCTGGTGCTGGCCGACATCGAAGGACAACATGCCCCCGAAACCGTGTTGCATCTGCTTCCGGGCGATGCCGTGCTCGGGGTGGCTCGGCAGGCCCGGATAGAACAGCCGGGAGATTTTCGGGCTGTGCTGCAAATGCTCGGCGATGACCTGCGCGCCGCGGGCCATCGCCGCGGCGCGGACCTCGAACGTCTTCAGGCCGCGATCGAGGAGGAAGGCGGAATAGGCGTCGAGGGTCGTGCCGATTGCCTGGCGCGTGAACCAGAGTTCGTTATAGTAGCGTTTCAGCCCGGCGATTGCGCCGGCCATGATGTCGTTGTGCCCTCCCAGCGCTTTGGTAGCGCTGTGGACGACCAGGTCCGCGCCGTGCTCGAGCGGCTTCTGGTGGTAGGGGGTGGCGAAGGTGTTGTCGACCACGACCATCGCCCCGACGGCGTCGGCGGCCTGCCGGACCGCCGCAATGTCGACAATCTTGCAGAGCGGGTTGCTGGGCGTTTCGAGGAACACCAGCCGGGTGTTGTCGCGGAGCTGCTCGCCGATCCGCGGGGCATCGTCGGCGTCCATCCACGAGACCTGGATCCCCATCCGCTCGAGAATCAGCGAGACCTTGTAGTTCGCCCCATACGTGTCGTGGAAGATGAGCAGGTGATCGCCGGCGCGGAGATAGGTCAGGTAGATCATCGTGCAGGCGGCCATTCCCGAAGTGCAAATCACGCAATCCTCGGCCTCCTCCAAGGCGGCGACCTTGCGCTCGACTTCGCGGACGGTCGGGTTGTCGTCGCGGTGGTACGTGTAGCCGTCGATCTCCCCCTCGGTGATCTGCCGCAAAACTTCAAAAGAGGCGTATTCGTAGTTGACGGCATTGACGATCGGCGTGACCATCGGCCGATTGCCGTAGGGAGTCAACGGATCGGGGCGCATCTGCAACGGTCCTCCAAGAATCGGTGCCGGTGGCGGTCTTTGCCGGAGGGCTGGCGAATCGCCGGCACGAAGCCGCCGGGCTCGGGCCGGCGGCGCGCCCCGTGCGCGCCAGGGATCGCCTCGGCCACCCGAAGAAGGCTCTCCCATGCCAGGCGGCCTGCCCTGTGCCGATCGGGTCTCTGCAAACCGCGGCGGGCGACTGCCAGGTTCGCCAGTGACCAGCGTATCGCAGCAGACGGGTTAAGGCAATTGGCGCGCCCGGTCAAATTGAACTTTGGCATTTTTGCACGATCAGGCGGCGCGCCTGCTGGCAAATTGCACGATTAGCCGCTATATTCAGGATATGCCGCCCTGCCAGGAGCCAAACGGGATGAGCCCTTTCGAGGATTTGAGACAGCTAGAGGTCACGATTCTCGATTCGATCAACGAAGGCGTCTTCACGGTCGATCGGGGTTGGCGAATTACGGGATTCAACAAGGCGGCCGAGCGGATTACCGGAGTGTCCCGCGAGTCGGCGATCGGCAACCGCTGCTGCGACGTGTTTCACGCCAACATCTGCGAGACGCAATGCGCGCTGCGGCGAACGATGACCACGGGCCAGCCGATCGTCAATGCCACGGCACATATTGTCAGCCAGGAGGGGCAGCGCGTGCCGATCCGCATCTCCACAGCGCTGTTGAAGGACAGCCAGGGAGCGGTGATCGGCGGGGTGGAGACGTTTCAGGACCTGACCCAGGTCGAGCAACTCCAGAAGGAGCTTCGGGCCCGGTACACGTTCGAGGACATCATTGGCCGGAGCCCGGCGATGATGCGGTTGTTCGAGATCCTGCCACAGATTGCCGCCAGCAGCAGCACCGTGCTGATCGAGGGGCCGAGCGGGACGGGCAAGGAGCTGTTCGCCCGGGCGATCCACAACCTCTCCCCGCGGAAACGGCGGCGATTCGTGGCGGTCAATTGCGCGGCCCTTCCGGATACGCTGCTGGAGAGCGAGCTGTTCGGGCACAAGGCCGGCGCGTTCACCGACGCCAAACGGGACAAGCCCGGCCGGTTCGCGCTGGCCGAGGGGGGCACGATCCTGCTCGACGAGATCGGCGACATCTCGCCGGCGATGCAAGTCCGGCTGCTGCGGGTGCTCCAGGAACGGGTGATCGAACCCCTCGGCGGCGTGCAGACGATTCCCGTCGACGTCCGCATTCTGGCGGCGACCAACAAGGACTTGGCCGAGTTGGTCCACATCGGCAAGTTCCGCGAAGACCTCTACTATCGGATTCGCGTGATCCATCTGAAGCTGCCGGGCCTGCGGCAGCGGCGCGAGGACATCCCCTTGCTGGTCGACCACCTGGTGACGAAGTTCAACCGCCTTCAGGGCAAGGCCATCGCCGGAGTCTCCGAGGAAGTCATGGCGAGGCTGATGGAACATGCGTATCCGGGAAATGTCCGCGAGTTGGAGAACATCATCGAGCAGGCGTTCGTCCTCTGCCGCGGCGGCCGTGTCGAGCTGGATCATCTTCCGCCGGAGTTGCGCCCGGCGACGGGCGCCGGCAGGGACGAATCGCGGCCGATGAGCCTGGAGACAATGGAGAAGTTTCTGATCGCGGAGACGCTGCGGCGGCGCAAGGGAAATCGCAAGCAGGCGGCCAAGGACCTGGGCATCGACACCAGCACGCTCTACCGCAAGATCAGGAGCATGAAGATCGAGTTGCCCGTGGTCGACGGTCGCGGACGAGTCCATGGCTGACAAGTATCGCCGTAAGCCCTTGCGGTGCAAGGAGTATGTCCTTGCGGCGCAAGAGCTGGATTTTCGGTTCGTCACGACATCGCGGTTTCATTGCGGGGAGGATCGGTTGGGGGGGCGATGGTCGCTGAGCTTGAGGGCTTTGAGAATCTGGCGGGCCGGCGGGGATCCGGGAGTGGCGCCGCAGCGGAGCTTGCCATCGCTGCGGAACTACACATGGCGGACCGTCTTCAAGGCCGCCAATGCGGATTGAGCCGAAAGATCGGCGCCCGGTCTCTGCAACGCACGTTCCAGCATCCCCATCCGCCGCGACACCTCTCTCAGACCATGGGCTGCCAGCGGTGTTCTGATTCGAGCCCTACAATCCATCCGAGGAGACATCGGAAACACGGAAACGAGGGTGAAACTGCGCCGCCTGCGCAACTTACAGAGCGCAGGATTGAAATGGCAGACTGGGTGGCCTATAACTGAGTAAGTGCGTTTTTGCGACGCCGTGTGGTTATCGCCCCCCCTGTAGACCAGGCGGCGGGACATCCCCCCCGGCGTGGGGCAGCGTGTAGGTCGAATATGTATCGACTGCTTACCGGAGCAACCGGTCTTCTAGGAAGTTACCTGGTTCGGGATCTGGCCGCCGCAGAGATTCCGACCATTGCGCTGGTCCGCCCATCCCGGTTTGCCGATCCTGCAAGTCGCGTTGACGCGATCCTCACGCACTGGGAAGACGAGTGGGGGCGGTCTCTGCTGCGTCCGATTGTGATGGAGGGCGATATCACGCAACCGCTCCTGGGCCTGGAGCGGACGGATGTCAATTGGCTGCGAAGAAACTGCAATCGCCTGCTCCACTCGGCTGCCAGCCTGACGTTTGAAGAGAAGAACGGAGAACCTTGGCGCAGCAACGTCGACGGGACCCAGCATGTGCTCGACCTCTGCGGCGAGGCCCAGATTCCCTATCTCGAGTACGTATCGACGGCATACACCTGCGGCCTCCGAAATGGCACGATTCTTGAGAGCGAACTGGACGTGGGCCAGGACTTCGGAAACGACTACGAGCGATCGAAAGTCGCTGCGGAGGGGCTCGTACGCGACGCCCGCCATCTGAGCGCCTACACGGTCTTTCGTCCCTCGATCATCGTTGGCGACTCGAGGACGGGCTACACGACCACATTCCACGGGTTCTACACGCCGCTGCGGGTAGCAGGGGCCCTGTTGTCGGCGGTAAGGCTGGAGGACGCGTTAAACTTCGACTATCTCGCCCTGCTTGGCATGTCCGGGAGCGAACGCAAGAATTTCGTGCCTGTGGATTGGGTCAGCCGCGCGCTGCTGGCCATTTCGTCTCGTGGACCGCTTGCCAACCAAACCTACGCGCTGACTTCCCCGGCCCCCGTGGAAGTCGGGCGGCTCCGCCGCTTGTTTGAGCAGGTTGTCAGGGGCCGCCAAGGTCCGATGGAAGGTCAGAGCGGCTCCCGGGTGGGAACGGATTTAGCGGGCGGAAACGGGAGATCGCCGGGGCTTGACGCGTTCGGAACACGGTTTGTCGAACAGTTTGCCGTCTATCGAAGCTACTGGCGGGACGACCCGGACTTCGATACTTCAAACACCCAGCGAGTGATTGCGGACATCCCCTGCCCGCAGATCACCGACCCCGTGCTGCAAATGCTGTGCGAGTACGCGATCGAGTCGAATTTCGGGTTTCCCCCACCCCGCCTGGAACCCTTGGAGTTTTCCGCCCGTGATTGGCTGGCTCAATTTCCAGCGTCTCAAAGCGCGTCCGGATCGGACGCCGATGGTTTCGGTCTCGTCGTAACGGGCAGGGGAGGTGGAAGTTGGCACATTTCCGAAGACGGAGACGGTAACCTGCATGCCTCGCCTGGCGGTGCGCAGGCCCGGCTCCGCGCTCGACTGAATTCTGAGAGTCTCTTTGCCCTTGTCAGCGGTCGGACGACGTGGGAAGGAGCGATGGCCCAAGGGCGTGTCCTGCTGATGGGCCAGGTGGAGGAGGCGGGGCGATTGGAGGCGTTCTTCGGAGCGGCGCCGATCGGGAAGGGCCGCACCGGCCGCTGACCAGCGTCAGGACTGACCGGGGCAACAAACAAGCCACACAATAGACATCGAGTATGCGATAGCCTTGTTGTTTGGGACGAGCGACGTCCTTCTCCCATTCGACAATCCGGTCTGGGGCTAGCTCATACCCTTCCTACAGATGGACAATCAGAAACATGGCGACACGGAAAGGCCCAAGCACCGAATGTGGATCACGGAACGCACCGTTGGCCGTCGTCGGCATGGCTTGCCGACTGCCTGGCGCTGCGAGCCTGGAAGAATTCTGGCAACTGATTGCCTCCGCGGGAGACGCCACCGGCGCGCTTCCCAACGAAGTGCTTGATCGAGGTCTCTACTACGACCCGAAGCCAGGAGTCCGTGGAAAGTCCTACTCGGCAGTGGGCGGGCTGATTCCGCGGCGACCTTTCGACAACCGCAAGTGCCGCCTTCCCGAGAGCCTGCTGGCAACATGCGACGAGACGCATCTGACAGCCTGTGAGGTTGCCTTCGACGCCCTGGCCGACGCGGGCCACGATCCCCACGGTCTGCCCTATCGCAGGGCCGGCGTCTACTTTGGGCATACCTGCGGCAGTATGAAGGGCGGCGACATCGTCTACTCCATCTACATCGAGCAGATCGCCAAGTACCTTCACGAATTGGAGTCGTTACAACACCTGCCTCGGAACGAGATCGATGGGATCGCCGCCAGCATTGTGGACGAGGTCAGAGCTCGCTGCGACCATCGAGCGTCGGCGGCGAAGATCAATGTCGCAGCCGTCGGTCTTGCCCAGACAATCGCCAGGGCGTTTGCGCTGGATGGTCCGGCCGTTGTCGTCGACGCTGCCTGTGCTTCCTCGCTCCAGGCATTGGCCCTTGCCGTCCGCGCGCTACAACTTGGCGATATCGAGATGGCGATTGTCGGCGGGGCCTCCAATTGCAGAAGCGACTCGCTCGTGCTGTTTTCGGCCGCCCGCAGCATTACCGCCGACAAGTCCCGTCCCTTTGACGACACGGCCAACGGCCTGGTTACCGCCGAAGGCTATGTGGCTCTGGTCGTGAAGACGCTCTCCAGGGCCTTGGCCGACGGGGATCGCATCCAATGCGTCATCCGTGGAATCGGCATGGCGGCCGACGGTCGCGGAAAGAGCCTTTGGGCTCCTCGCGAAGAGGGGCAGAAGATCGCCATGCGCCGCGCCTACCCCGAGGGTCTGCTGCCCACCGACGTGCAGTACATCGAAGCCCACGCGACTTCGACTCAAGTAGGCGACGTGACCGAACTGAAGGCCCTTGCCGGCGCGTTCCCGGATCGCGGCAAGCTCCCGAAACGGATCCCCCTGGGAAGCGTCAAAGCCAACATTGGGCACACGCTGGAGACCGCCGGAGTGGCCAGTCTGCTGAAAGCGGTGTTGGCCATGCGCCAGGGGATCATCCCGCCGATTGCCAATCTCTCGACCCCGAACTCGGGCATCGATTGGGATGCCTTGCCTTTCTATCTCCCGCTCCAAGCCGAGCCGTGGAACCGCCCCGACGAGAATACGCCTCGGCGGGCCGCCGTGAACTCGTTCGGGATCGGCGGCTTGAACGTGCATGTCGTGTTGGAGGAGTACCTGCCGCAAATTACGGAAAAGCTGCTTCAGCAGGCAGACAGTCCGCTGCGGCGGAATACCGCCTTCCCGGAACCGATCGCAGTCGTCGGAGTTGGCGCCATCCTGCCCGGTGCCCCGGATCGGGAATCGTTCTGGAGACTGCTTCAGGATGGGACGGATCCGAAGAGCGACGTGCCGCCCGACCGGTGGGATTCAGCTGCATTCTACGATCCCACCGCCACGAGACCCTACTGTAGCACGAGTACCCGCGGCGGGTTCATCAGCGATTACCGTTACGACTGGCGACGACACCGCGTCCCTCCCAAGCAGGTGGCGAACGCCAATCCGCTGCAATT
>JAAYCB010000551.1 GCA_012744395.1 Pirellulaceae bacterium | reverse complement strand
TACCGGGCAGTCCGGCGGCCTCGCCGCTGGGAGTCATCAAATGACGGAACGTCTGATAATCGGTGTCTTCCGAGAGCAGTTGAACATGACCATCGGCGAACGCTGCGACCACGATGCCCGGATGCCGCGAGGAGGGCCGGGCGTATTTGGCTTGCGGCTTGTCCAGGTCTTGCGGCTCGTCCATCGCGGCGTTAATCGCAAGGCTGGGGATTGCCGGGTTTGCGGACCCATCGGTTGCACCGTCCCAAACCATGCCGACGTCAACCTCCTGGATCATTCTCCGCGCGTGCTTCGTCATCGGTACATACTCTCCCGGTTGCAGGGTAATTTCGTTTGAGGTGGGAATGTAGCGCGTGGCTTGCACGTTCTCCGACAGCAGGAGGGTATTGCTCGTGCCGTCCTGGAGGTTGATGTAGTCAATTGAAACCGTCTGCTTTGGCCCCGTCACCCAGCATTGATGATTGAAGAAGATTCCCATCCCACGGTTTTCCACCTGCGATGAACCATCGGGAATTCCCGTATTCACCACGTAGGAAAGCGGCGCGTGCGTCGTTTTGCCAGGATCGCTGGGACACACCGCGACAGGAAGCGTCACGCGGAGCGAGTAGTAGCTCGCTTCGGCCATCAGGTGACGATTGTTCCACTGCTGCCACAGATCATTTCTCTCCAGGTAGGGCAACAGCAAAACCACCCAACTCACGTCAACCTTCCACCATCCCTCGTCCAGCGTGCTGGCGTAGGGCTCGGTCATCGGATGGTCGTCCGGGTAGGGAAGGTCCGTGGCTGCCGTGTGGAGCAGTTGCGCGTAGGGAGGAAACTGCCCCCGCGCTGACTCATAACCGAGAGCCGCCGTCGTCAGTTGCCTGGCATTGTTCATGCACTGAGCGCGGCGGCCCGACTCCCTTGCCGCTTGAATTGCCGGCAGCAAGAGCGCCGTCAACATGCCGATGATCGTAATGACCACGAGCAACTCAACCAACGTGAATGCACGGCGCAACATGATAGCCTCCGCTCCGTTTGCCTCCGCGCGAAATCAGCGCACGGACCGGTTTTCGCCCCTGCGCTGACCTCTACGCTGCTGACTCGTTACCCATTATTAGCCATTTATTGGGCTAATTGTACGGGCTAACAACGGGCAAAATATTAGAGTCTACATAATACCAGTAGGATCCTTCCATGTACCAGAGGCGACCAGCTACATACGACACGGCGGCAGCGGGGTCCGTGGTCCCGTAGCCCGACCACTGGAGATTAAACCAGGAGGCCGTGCCTTGGGTCCACGATCCCGTTGAGGGTCGAATGTACGCCTCGATGGTGTAGTTGGTCACCCCCGGCGGCAGCGAGTACGATCCTTTCCAGTCCACCTCATAGTCCGTGCGACTGGAATAGTGTCCGCTCGTCACCGAGATGCTTTGCGCTTTGGCTTCACTCGCGCTCAGAAACCACGCGAGTGCCAAGGCAACCATGACCAGGCGCAACTTCATCGACGTGCTCATAACCAGGACTCCTTTCAATACACGAAACCGTAGCACACTCCGCCCTCAAGGGCAGGAACACGCAATAAGCCGCACCAGCCAATGATGTCGGCAGCTTGTACGGCCGGCGCGCGGCCGGACGCTGCTCCATCGCGCAGAACACGATTCAACCTACAGGTCGGCTGGTGAACGATTGTCACCCGCACATGACAGGCGCGTGCCGCCATCACATGCGTTACCTGCCCATTCAAGTAAACACTCAGCGAATAGGACCGCCCGCTTGGTACGGTCTCCGGTGTGAGAACAGCGCAACTCCGAAGGCAGTGGCGCTCGCTGGCAAGTTCCGAACTGTTCCGTGTAGCTTGCCCGAGCCAGGAAAGCATGCCAACATAACTACGTCTGCACATGAACATACTCATATAATATGAGGTCTTGCGACTGTCTGTCAACCCCTCGGTTGAGCTGAAGTGGCCGAATTTCAGATTCTGCATCCCTTTTCCAGCGTGCGGTTTGCAGGTCAACATCCGAGGTAAGAGTCGTATGCGATCGTCCCGCGCGCACGGATCTGTGCGGGCGCCGCCGCAGCAATGACCGAGCCGACCGCGATAGTCATTGTTTTGACCGGCGGCCCGTCGTGGCGTGCTGAAAACAGAGACTTCCGCCCCGTTTGCTCCAAACAGAGGGCATCCGCGCTGGTTGACGCTAAATGAGCTTGCTTGATTCCGGGAGGAATTCATGAGCGCGTGATAGCCGCGTGGGCTTGCCCCGCGCTCGCCCTGCGCTGCGGCACAACCCGTACGTAACGAAACGCGGGGCAAGCCCACGCGGCTATCTGAATAACAGCCGATCTTCCACGAATCACGCAGGTCGACTTAGAATAGGTGTGTGCCTGCCGCCGGCTCTGCGTGGCCGGGAGGGTCCGCCAATCGGTTTTGGAGTGAGCGATATGCGCAATCTGATTTTGACGATGGGGTTCAGCCTGGTTCTGTTTCTGCTTGCGGGACTGCGTGCGGCGGATGCCGAGACGGTCGCGGCGGGCGGCCTGGCGCTTACGGTGGACGAAGCGGGCCGCGTTGTGCGACTGGAGGTTGGGGCGAAGGACGTGACGGCCGCAGCCGCGCCGGCACCGCTGGTAGAACTGGCCGACGTGGCGCGGGGACCGGACTTTGTGCCGGGCAGGCGGACCGCGGGCGATCTGGCCAGTGGCCTTGAGCTGGCATTCGAGGGCCTCGAGGCGGGCGCCAGCCTGACGGCGCGGGGGCTGGCCGAGGGCGCGGTGCGGTTCACCTGCCGCCTGGCGGGCAAGGAGGACGCTCCCGCGCGCGGCCTGGTCCTGCGGTTTGGCTTTCCCATCGACGCCGTCGGGTGGCGGTGGCATGACGACATGCAGACGTCGCGGGTGGTTGCGGAGGGCCAGACGTATGAAAACGTCCGCCCCTTGCGCGAGTGGCCCGACCTGCCGGAATGGGCGGACCGCCCCTCGTTACGGCTGGGCTCGGCCAATCGCAACTTCTGCACGGTCCTGACCGGGCCGGTGGGGCTGGGCCTGGCGTCGCCGATCGACAAACCGTGCATCTTTCGCACCTCGTGCGACGCCTCGCAGCGCCGGCTTTACCTTGTCTACGACCTGGCCCTGTCGCCCGACACCCGCAAGCCCAACCAGTCGACGTTCGAATTCGACCTTTATCCTTGCGATCCCGACTGGGGCTTCCGGGGCGGGCTGGACGTGTACTACCACCTGCACCCCGAACTGTTCACCAACCACGTGAAGCGGCCGGGCCAGTGGATGGCTTTCTCCAAGCTCTCGCAGATCGACAACGCGAACGAGTTCCTCTTCGGCGTCCAGTGGGGCGCCCCCGAAGTGGCTTACGATGACAAGCTCGGCGTGCCGAGCGTCGTCTACCTGACGCACGCGGGGCAATTCGCGAGGATCGCGGGCTACGATCCGGAAACGCAGCCGCTGCCCGGGCGCGATCGGCTCGTTGAAACGATGACCGAGGCCTTCCGCCGCACGACGGGCGAGGAAGGAATGTTCCCGGCCGTTGCGCTGTTCGACGCCCAGGGCCACCCCGACATCCGCAAGACCCAGGCCTACGGCCACATCATCGCCCAGTTCAACATGGCGCCGTCGCTACCCTACGGCAAATTGCTGCTTGAGCGGGCGGCGCAGCGCACCGACAGAATGCGAGCGCAGTCCGGCGGCGCGCTGGACGGATTCGGCTACGACGGCCTCTCGACGGGGCTGAACTACCGCAAAGAACACTTCCGGCACTCCGCCGCGCCGCCGCTCTGGGACCCGGTGGCGAAAAAACCGCTGCTGAACAACCACTTCGATTCCTGCGCTTTTGCCCGTGCGGCCGCCGAGTCGTTCCGCGCGCGGGGGCAGATTTCCGTGATGAACGGCGCGCTGCACGCGAGTTTCTTCGTGGCGCCGTGGCTCGACGTGTTCGGCGCGGAGACGGGGCTGCGGATTTCGCGCGAAGCGTTCAACTACGTGCGGAGCATCAGCCGCCACAAGCC
>JAAYCB010000353.1 GCA_012744395.1 Pirellulaceae bacterium | reverse complement strand
TGCTCTGGTTCCCAAGCTCCGGCTTGGGAACCCCGACCCGACCCCAAGACGTCAACTCTGCTCTGGTTCCCAAGCTCCGGCTTGGGAACCCCACCGCCGATCCAAAAAGGTTCACCGCGCCCGTTTGCCGTACGAGTCCGCAACTGCTGGCCTTGGCCGACGCTTCGGGTTACTATGAGGTCTTCATCACCTGCCCCTGGGAGAACTAGCCATGAAGAGAGATTGGATCGCCCTGTTGGCCCTCGTCTGCGCGCTGGCGTCGAACGCGGCGGCCGCCGACAACCAGTTGACCGACGAGGAGAAGCAAGACGGCTGGATTCTGTTGTTCAATGGGAAGGACTATGCCGGCTGGCGCTGCAACAACGGCAAGCCGATCGCCTCGGAGGTGGTCGACGGCTGCATGCAGCCCTACAAGTCGGGCGGCTACATCGTGATGCACGAGCGGCAGTTTGGCGACTTCATTCTCAAGTGCGATGTGAAGATGCCTGAGCCGTGCAATTCGGGCGTGTTCTTCCGCATCGAGGACCCCGCAAATCCGGTCCACACGGGTTTTGAAATCCAGGTCTCCACCGGCAAGGGGACGAGCTGCCACGACTTCGGCGCGATCTACGACCTGGTGCCGCTGAAGAAGAATGCGACGAAGGGGCCAAACGTCTGGAACTCGATCGAAGTGAAGTGCCAGGGCCCCCTGGTGTCCGTCAAACTCAACGGGGAGACGGTCTGCGAGATGAACGCCGACGAGTTCGACAAGCCGGGAGAACGGGCGATCGCGGGAGAGCACAAGTTCGAACTGGAGGGCAAGAAGCGGGCTGTCAAGGATTTCGCCCGCAAGGGGTATCTCGGATTCCAGGATCACGGCCACCCGGTGTGGTACAAGAACGTCAAGCTCCTGCCGCTGGGCAAGGAGCAATAGCACGCGCCGCCGGGGGGAGACCGCTTCCCGCGCGCCCGCGCGCTTGGCGCGCCGCACGATCCGCGGCGGCCCGTCCCCGACCCGGGTTGACTTCCCAATCATCTCTGCCGAGGAGGCGTTTCATGTTGAAGACCACGAATCGTCGCAATTTTCTCAAGTCGGCGGGCGTCACGGCGGCCGGGTTCTGGGTGGCGGGGGGCGTTTCCGCCCGCGCCGGCCAGTCGCCCAATGAGCGGCTTGGCATGGCCAGCATCGGCATCGGCGGGAAAGGCCACAGCGACTCGCAGGATGCGGCCCGCCATGGCGATCTGGTGGCGATCTGCGATGCGGACAAGAACCGGCTGGCCGGGGCCTTGAAGCGATTCCCCAAGGCCAAGGGTTATACCGATTTCCGCAAGATGCTCGAAGACATGGGCCGCTCGATCGACGCGGTCACGGTCAGCACGCCCGACCACATGCACGCGCCGGCGGCGCTGATGGCGATGCGGATGGGAATCCACTGCTTCTGCCAGAAGCCGCTGACGCGGACGATTTACGAAGCGCGGCTCGTCGGCCAGGTCGCCCGGGAAATGAAGCTCGCCACGCAGATGGGCAACCAGGGCACGGCCAGCGATACGCTGCGGCGATCGGCCCATTGGCTGAAGAACGGGGCGATCGGCAAGGTCCGCGAGCTGCACATCTGGACGGATCGGGCGAAAGGCTGGTGGCCGCAGGGCATCGATCGCCCGGCGCCGAGCAAGCCGCCCGAACATCTCCCCTGGGACCTCTGGCTCGGCGTTGCCCCCCAGCGGCCGTATGCCGACGGCTATCACCCGTTCAAATGGCGCGGCTGGTGGGACTTCGGCACCGGGGCGCTCGGGGACATCGCCTGCCACTCGGTGAGCATGCCGTTCATGGGGCTCGATCTGCGAAATCCGATCTCGGCCGAGGCGGAGACCTCGGGACACAACAAGGACAGCTTCCCCGAGTGGTCGATCATCACCTACGAGTTTGCCGCGACCGACGCCCGGCCGGCTCTGAAACTCGTCTGGTACGACGGCGGCAAACTCCCGCCCAAGGAACTGCTCGGCGGGCGCGAGCCGTCGCCCAAGGGCGGTTCGCTCGCGATCGGCGAGAGGGGAATCCTCCTGAATGATCAACTCCTCGACGGCGGTGAACCGGTCGACGTGGAGTTCCCCCGTTCGCCGGGGCATTTTGAGGAGTGGATCCGCGCGATCAAGACCGGTGAGCCGGCGATGTCGAACTTTCCCGATTACGCCGGCCCATTGACCGAGGCGATGCTCGTCGGCAACCTGTCGATCTGGTGCGGCGAGAAGGTCGAATGGGACGCCGCCAACATGCAGGTCACGAACGTCCCGGGTCTCGAGCCGCTGATCAAACCGGTCTACCGCAAGGGATACACGCTGGATGCGTGAGCGGGAAGAACTGGGGCCTGCGGCCGTAAAGGCGCTTGGCAATCGGCCCGCGATCGCCAAGCGCCGGCCGTTCCCAAGCCGGAGCTTGGGAACGAGGTGAGACTTCTGATGGCTGACGGCTATCCGCTATCCGCTGTCCGCTCGCCCCGTTCACTCCGCCAGCACGCGGTCGAAGAACTCGATGCACTCGGCCATCTGCCGCATGTTGTCGAGGAAGTCGTCGGAGTATTCCAGGCCGATCACTGTCGGCTTCAGGCCGAGGTGGCGGATTTCCCGGAGCATCTGGGCGAAATCGGCCTTGCCCGTCCCCCAGGGCACTTCACGCCCTTGCGGAGATCGTTCGCTGAGGTCGTGGGGCTGGATCGTGATCAGGCGGTCACCGAGCTTGCGAATCCCTGCGATCGGGTCGATCCCCGAGCGGATCCAGTAGCCCGTGTCGGGGCAGGCGCCAATTCGCTTGCCGCGGCCCCGGCAGGCTTCGAGCACTCCCTCCGGGCGCCAGTAGACGGGCGATTGATCCGGGCCGTGGTTGTGAATCGCCAGGCGGATGTCGTACTCGTCGCAGAAGCGCTCGATCAGGTCGAGCGACTCGGGCGGCGGCTCGGAGATGAACGTCTCCACCCCCAGCTTGCGGCCGAACTCGAAGACCTTGCGGCAGCCCTGTTCGTCGCCCGGGATCGCCGCGTAGAAACACGTCGGCATCCGCACGCCAGCGTCGTCCATCTTCAGCCGCACGCGCGCCAGCTCGTCGTCCGTGAGGTTGGCGTCCAGGTTCTTGGGAATCTCGGCGCTGACCCGCTGGAAGCTCAGGCCTTCGATGTCTTGCAGGCCGAGTTGCCGGGTCTTGTCGATCGTCTCGAAGAGGGTGAACTTGTGCAGCCCCCACGCGGTGACGGCCAGCCGCCAGCCGATCTTCTCGCGGCGGGCGACGGCCGGGCTGAGCCGGTTGCTCGGGGTGGTCGTCCCGTCGATGTCGCCGATGACGAACTGGATCGCCCCCAGGTAGAATTCGAGCATCTTCGCATTCATGAAGTCATTCGGGCCGTGGCCGATCGTCGAGTAGACAACCCGCCCGCGGCCGTAGTTGCGCGTCCAGGCCAGGGCGTAGTCGTCGTCGTCGCGCTCGACGCCCGGCCGCGTCCCCTTGGGCGGCAGCTCCGTCTTGGCCGTGTCGATGCTCAGGAGCACGTGGACGCGATCGCGCGAATAGGGGTCGCCAGTGCGAAAGAACTCGCTCGTGTGCTCAAACCCCCTGCCGCCGAAGGGCCGGTTGAGCGGATGGCCGGGCGAGTCGAGCTTGATCGCGACGCGTTCGTCCTGTGCCAGGTGGGCGGCGCCACGGCCGCCGATCATCCGCCCGAACTCGGGCCAGGTCTCCTGGGCCCCCCGGGCGAAATCGGTGAAGGCGACGGTCGTTCCATGGATCCCCAGCAGGCCGCCGCCGCCGAGCACGAACTCCAGCAGGTTCTGCCGCAGCGCGGGGTCGGTGAACAGGTTGCCGACCGTGTTGTTCAGGCAGATGGCGTCGAACCGCTTCAGATTCTGCTTGTCAAACACCGCCGGATCCCGGGAGACGACCGCAGTGAAGGCTCCCGTTCTCTGGCCCATTTGCGTGAACGCGTAGTTGGCGAAGGGGATCGACCCGTGCCCGCCGTAGCCCACGTTGGCATCGTAGATCAGCAGCTTCCGAGGCTTCGCGGCCGCGGCCGGCGCCTTTTCTGGAAGCACCGCATCCAGCCTGGCCTTCTCTGCCGCGGACAACTCGCGGTACGGCCCTCCGGCGGCCAGCGCCGCGGAGACGCCGAGGCCGGCGATGACCAGAACTGCGCAAGCGAAGATTCTCATCGGTCAGCTCTCCGTCGATCCAGAGTCTTGTGCGACGCGCCGCACTGTTCAGATGCTCCACGGCTCGCGGGCCGCTCGGGCGCGCATCGAGTTCGCCTCGTGGTCGCCCGGAAACTCTTCCTTGACCGGATCCCACTTCAGGGCCCTGCCGGTCCACAAGGCGATGCAGCCCAAGTGGGAGAGGATCGTGGAACAGGCGCCGATCTCCACGTCGGCTCGCGGGCGGCGCCGCGTGCGGATGCAGTCGAGCCAGTCGCGGTGGTTGTCGACGACGGAATGCGCTTTGGAGACCTCGCCGTCCAGGAGATTGGCCGGGTAGCAGTTGAGCAGGCCGAACCGCTCGACGTGAACCCACCCCTTGTCGCCGACGAAGAGCACGCCGAAATTGGCGATCGGCGTCTTCGGGTCCCAGCCCTCCGGTATCGGGTGCTTCTCCGGCTCCAGCCGCGTCGCGCAGACGATCCGCACGCCGTCGGCGTAGGTGAAGGTGAGCGACGGTGCGCCGTTGACCCCGGCCGGCGTGATCTCGATCGGACCGGCGCCGTCCTTGCCGAGGCCGGCATGGGCCGAGTCGAGATTGTGGACCAGGCCGGAGGTCATGCCGCCGGCGCCGAAGGCCCGGTTGCAGCTCCAGGGCACGACGTTCTTCGGCTCGCCCGCATGGTGGTAGCGGTAGTTGTACGGATACCAGGGGCAGGGGCCGAGCCACATCTCCCAGTCGATCCCCTTGGGGAGCGGTTCGGCGGGCAGGTTCAAATAGTCGCTCACGCCGCTGGCCGACACGTAGGCCAGCTTCACCTCGCCGATCCGTCCGGCGTGAACCATCTCGAAGGCCTTGAGGTACTCGGGCGAATTCCGCTGCTGCAAGCCCGTCTGGAAGACGCGGTTGTGCCGCCGCACCGTTTCGGCCATTGTCCGCGCTTGCTGGATCGTCAGCGAGATCGGTTTCTCGCAATAGATGTCCTTCCCCGCCTTGGCCGCGCGGACGCTGATCTCCGGGTGCCAGCGCTCGCCGGTGGCGACGATCAGCGCGTCGATGTCGTCGCGGTCGAGCAGCTCGCGAAAGTCGTTGTAGGCCTTGAAGCCCTGGAACTGCCCGCTCGGCTGCCTGTCGCCATAGACCTTCTGGAGCACGCCGGTGGCGTGTTCGCGGCGCCAGGAATCGACGTCGCAGAGTGCCAGGAGCTGGACGTCCGGATATCCGGCGAAGATGCGAAAATGCCCGCGGCCCATCATGCCCACGCCGATCGAGCCGGCGGTGATCCGCTCGCTCGGTGGTGTTGCGCCGTCCCTTCCCAGCGCTGCGCCCCGAACCACCAGCGGGGCGGCGGCCGCCGCGGACAATCGCCCGAGCATTTCGCGCCGCGAGAGACGCGCGTTGCCTGATCGTGTCATCGCCAGTGTCTCCTGTCTCTGCTTATTTGCCTTGTTTGCGGCTCTCGATATCGCGGAGCACCTTGGGAATCTGCTGCGCGATGGCGGGGTCGGTTGCCAGTGGGCGGATCTTCTCCAGGGCCGCCGCCGCCTCGGCCGGATGCGACTGGCTGAGCCCCTTGGCGAGCGTGAAGACCGCCGGAACGGCCGCGTTTCTTAACTCCGCGTCGTCGATCAGCGGGAGTAGCAGGGCGAGGGCTTCGGGAACGCGAACCGCCGCCAGCCGCTCGATGAACAGTGCCCGATCTTCCGTTCGCGCCGCCCGTTTCATCGCGCCGGCGAGCATCTCGAAGGTCTTTTGCGGCGGCCGGTCGCTGGGCAGCGCAACCACCCGGGCGTAGGCCCTGAGCGACCAGACGCGGTACGCTTCCACGCCGCTCGTCTTGGCGATTTCGAGCAGTTCGTCGGCCACGCTGGCATCGGGCCAGTTGGCCAGCGCCCGGTAGCCGGCATCGCGCACGGCCTGATTTGTGCTCTGCATCGCCTTGCGGACGGCCCCGAGCGATTCTTCGCCGCCAAGCCGGCCGAGCGGCGGCAGGATCGCGGACTGGGCCGTTTCGTCGCCCTTGGCCAGGGCTGCCAGGAGCGGCGCCCGTTGCGCGGCCGGGTCAGATATCTTCTGGCAGCTCATCCAGACGGCCCGATCCGCCGCCTCGCGCTCTTCGCCCGGCGGCGTCTGGCACAACAGGCCGACCAGGGCGTCGAGCTCCTTCTCCGACGCCATCACTTCCAGGGCCTTCAGCGCCTCGAGCCGAACCGCCGGGGAGGAAGACGCCGCCGCCTGGAGAAACGCCGGCACGAACTCCGGCGAGCGCCTGGCCAGGGCGCAACGCACCAGCAGCTCGGACGGATTTTCGGCCATCCAGCCGATCAGTGCTTGGTTGACGCCCGCTGTGGGCATCAGGCGGAGCGTCTCGAAGGCCGCCTGGCGGACCTGCGGGTCTTCCGCCCCGGCCAGCAGGGCGGCCAGCGTCGGGACATCGCCGGCCGTCGCGGACCGCACCAGCGCGGCGAGCGCGGCGGTGCGGACTTCCACGCCCCGCTCGCCGAGCAATTTCAGGGCCGCCTGGCGAATCGCCGAGTTGGAGCGATCCTTGAGGCTCAACAGGGCGGCGATTTTGCCTTCGTCCGGCAGGTCGGCAATCACCGCCGCGACCGCGCGAATCTCCTCCGGCTGTTCAAGCTCCGCGACGCAGTCAGCGGCAACCGCCCGCTTCCAGGCCTCTTGGCCACCCAGGGCGGCGGTGATCATGGCGATCGACTCGGAAGGTTTCGCCGCGACGAGGCCGCGGAACGCAGCCGCCCGAACAGACTCGGAATCGGCGGCCAGGAGCGCCTGGCAGACGCCGGCGGCGGCCTCGTGCTGGCCGTGCCGGCAGAGCGATTCCGCGGCGTCGAGCAGCGCGTCGACCGTCTCCGGCTTCGCGCCCGAACGCTGGGCGAACGCCTGGAGGGCATCGGCGGCGGGAGCCGTCCCGATCCGGCCGAGGGCGACCAGGCACGCTTCGCGCAGCGCGCGGTCTTCTTCAAGCAGGGCGGCGATTGCGGGGGCGGCCTCCGCGTCGGCGAGCGCTCCCAACGAGATCACCGCGCCCATCTTCTGCCGGCCCTCGGTCTTGCCGAGCATCTCCCGCAGCGCTTTCTTGGCGGCCGGGCCGCCGATGCCCTCCAGGGCGAACCGGGCCATGTACGACATCCGCGGATCGGGCAGCAGCCGGGCCAGGGCGGGCAGCGCGGCGTCGCTCCCCATCAGCGCCAACTGGCGGCAGGCGTAGTCCTTCGCCAGGTCGGTCGCGCCGCCTTCGACGATCGCGACGAGACGCCTTTCCAGGTCGGCGCGGACGGGCTCGTCCGTCCGCGCTGCGGCCACCGCCTGGCGTATGGGATCGAATCGCTGTAGGTCTTGGCCCAATTCGAGGACCGCGAGCGTCTTGAACGCCTCGTCGAGCGCGGCGTTTCCGCTCGGCTCGGCGGCTGCCGCAGACGCGGCAATCAGGCACGCGAAACACCCGACCAGCGGAGCGAATCGAGTTGGGACGGTGGCGCGGGGGGCGGTTTGGCACATGACAGGCTCGTCCGATTGGTGGGCTCGTGGGAAGGGGCCAAGCGGGACATCTCGCACGCGCCGCGTCGCCGGAGTGCGGGGCGAAGCGGAGACAAGGGTGAGGTTAGTGAATTGCAGATCAAGAGTCAACCTTCCCCCGGGCGATTCTCGGCCGATGGCCGTTCGGGACCCTTCTCGCGGAACCGTGGATCGTCGGGCGACTCGTGAAACGCGGGTTCAGCGGACACGGGCGAATGCAGCGGTTTGTCGGCATCAACAGCCGTCGCCAGGTAGCGCTGGAAACCGCAACATTAAAACGGTCGGCAAACCATCCGAGCGAGCTGGTGCTTTGGG
>JAAYCB010000352.1 GCA_012744395.1 Pirellulaceae bacterium | reverse complement strand
GCCGCCTATTCTGATTTGACGCTGATGAAGGACAAGTCGGTGGGCGTGCTCTGGGAGCGCGGCAACTACCGCTTCATCACGTTCACCCGGCTCGACCGCGAGTTCCTCGAACCCGCCGAGCGTTAAGAACGTTTTGTGACGGAGATGGGCGGCTGCTTCAGCGGCTTGCAGCGCTCGGTGAAGAGCGGCCGAGGGCTTCTCTTGGTAGATCCGACGAAACGCCAGGCCACGGCGTAATCCCATTCCCGTCCGGTTCATCCCGGCGCTTTCCCCGACCCCTTTATCGGCAGTGCCACCCGCGAGGAAATCAACGGTTCAGGGGGAGGGGAACCTGAGGTCGATGCCGGGGTGGGTGGCAAGGCCGATCTGCTCGACGTTGCCCTTGCGCCCGTTATACCAGAGCATCCAGCGGCCGCTCTGCTGGTCGTAGATGGCGAAGGGCTTGTAGCAGGCATCGCCGTCCCAGGCGTTGTCCGTGGGGAAGAGGATAGGATTGGCCGGATGCCGCTGCCAGTCGGTGATTCCGTCTGGGGATCGCGCCAGACCGATCTGGGCGCGGTGCTCGTCGCGAAAGCCAATGTAGAACATCAGGTACGAGCCCGCGGCGGGAATCACCTGGCACGCGGTCACCTTGTGCTGCTCCCACGGGCGGGCCGGATCGGCGGCAAACACCGGGTTCTTCAGGTGCCTGGTCCAATGGAGGCCGTCGGGGCTGGTGGCGTAGCCGATCGAATTGGGTTCGTATTGCTCTCCGGCCGAGTACCACATTCGGTAGAGCCGTTTCTCGGCATCCCAGAGCACGTGGGGGCACATCACGGCCACCTTCTCCCAAGGAGCTTCGGCGGACAGCACCGGCTGGGATGAACGACGCTGCCAACGGATGCCATCGGGGCTCGTCGCGTAGCCGATCCAGCTTCTGCCGCGGGCCTGGCCGGTGTACCACATATGGTACACTCCGTCCCGCCGGAGAACGCCCGGACGGTTGATATTGTCTTCCCAGTCGGTCTCCTCATTGGGTCCGAGAACGATTTGCGGAGCGCTCCACTCGATTCCGTCCCGGCTTTCAACCAGGGCAATCGATCGCTTGGGCCGCCAGGAGAACCACATTCGATAGGTGTTCTCTTCGCGAAGCAGCGTCACGTCGAAACACGTACCCAGGTTGCCGCCAAGCAGAGGGTTCTTCTCGTGCTTGGTCCAGCCGGCGGCGGCGCCGATCGTGGGATCGGCGGTGGACGGAGGGAGCGGACCCGAGACGCGCGCAAGGGAATCGGACCGGGCGATCTCCCGGCCGTCGGCGAAGACCCGCAGCCCGGCGCCCTTGCCGTATCGCCGGCCGGTCTTGTCGTAGAGGATCGTCAGCCAGCGGCCGTGGTAGCGGATCTGGTCCAGGCAGAAATAATCCCAGGCCTCCGCGGGAACGAGCGGGTTGACCTCGACCGTGTCGTCTGCCCGCGGCCTGAGCCCCACCAGGCCGGTGATGACCAGGTCGCAATAGGTCGAATGGTTGTAGTCCTTTCCCCGCTCGCGCCCCCCTTTTCGAGCGTCCCACGTGCCGTTGGTGAAGGTTTTCAGGCGAGTACGGGCGATCCAGTCGCCCGTCAGCGGATTCAGGTTTTCATCGATCCAGGGCACGATCGTGCCGTCGTCGCGTTTCAGGCGATGCGAGTTCGTGTAGATTCGCAGCAGGTCAAGATAGTCCTGGCGGTCAACGACGTCCTGCTGGACGTTGTTCAGAAGGTTTGCCATGGCGGTCAGCGTGACGGCCGTCGAATAGGGCCAACTTGGGCCGTTCCACTGGCATTCGTGCCCCTGGTAAGAAATGGCGAACTTGGGATGCCGGCGTTCCGCCGTCGTGGGACCATAGGGAGCGAAAAACCCGTCCGGATCCGTGATCTGCGTCCAGGCGACCGATTTGTCGGCGCCGGGAATGTTGAAGTACCAGGGCGTATAGCCAAGCAGTTCGCGAACGCCGGCCGGCTTGTCGCTGCCGCGGGGCACAACCTGGTAGAACTGCGTTTTGCCATCCCAAAGCCGCTCGTCCATCAGTCGCTTGATGCGCACCGCGTCTTGATGGAATTCTGCCGCGATGTCCTTGCGACCAGCCAGTTCGGCAATCCGGGCGATGGCCAGGGCGTCGCCAACCATGTAGGCGTTGATCGTGGGCCTCGTCCCCGTACCGCCGATGGCGACCTCCATGCCGTCGCGATCGTCGACCTGCCAAAACAGTCCGTCATCCTGCCGGCGGTCCTTTTCCCACGCCCGATAGTTGCCGACAAGGTCGTCGAGGAGGCCGGTGACGAAGTCTTTTTCGTTATTCACCAGATAGCGGGCCCAGATCGCATCGGCGGCCCAGAAACTGTACCGCCGGGGCTCGCCCCCGCGGCGAAACCAGAACGTCGAATAGTCGTTGAGGAATGCCGGGTCGTGAAGCCATCTCCCCTCGTAGATGTGGTGGCCGGCCGGACAACTGATCGAGTTGTGCTTGCCGGCCCAGCCGACCTGCGGCAGGAACTCCGTGATGATGAATCCGTCGGGCGTGCTCTTGATGTGTTTTCGGTAGGTCCACCAACGAAAGTAGTAG
>JAAYCB010000351.1 GCA_012744395.1 Pirellulaceae bacterium | reverse complement strand
GCGCTCGCCCGGCGGCGGGCGCGGCTGCCGGGAGCGCGCGCGGCCGGCGGGGCGGCTGTCGTCATGGACGTGCAGACCGGGGCGGTGCTGGTCGCGGCGTCGGCGCCCGGCTTCGATCCCAACCTGTTCGTCGCCGGCGACTCGGCCGCGGTCGAGGGTCTGCTGCGGGCGGAGAACGATCCGCTTTTCAACCGCGCGGTCCGCATGGCGATTCCGCCCGGCTCGGTCTTCAAGATCATCACCGCGGCGGCACTTCTGGACAGCGGGACGATCCATCCCGGCGAGCGATTTCACTGCCGGGGCTACCTGCGGTCGCCCGACCGACTGCGGTGCGCTGTCTATCAGCGGCACGGAGTGGGGCACGGCGAGGTGGCCTTGGCCGACGCCTTGTCGGCAAGCTGCAACGTCTACTTCCTCCACCACGCCGGCAGGCTCGGCTGGGCGGCGATCGCCGACTGGGCCTGGCGGTTCGGACTGGGGCGGCCAACGGGGATCGACCTGCCGGGGGAGGCGTCCGGGCGGCTGCCGATGCCGCGGCCCGTGCCCGAGGGGGAGACGGACCGGTGGGCCGAGCTGCCGGCGATCGGGCAGGGCGATCTCGACGCCACGCCGATCCAGATCGCGCGGATGATCGCCGCGGTGGCCAACGGCGGCAAGCTCGTCACCCCGCACCTGGTCCGGGGATACGGCCTGGCCGCACTGGATGAACCGACTCCCGCCTGGCAGGATTTGAGCGACGCGTCGCTCGATGCCCCGCCGCCGCAGCCGATCGAAGGTCTGACGCCGGGCCTGCTCGCCGCAATCCGCGAGGGGCTCCGCCGCGCGGTCGCCGAGCCCGCCGGCACGGCTTACGATGGAGACGATTCCCTCCAGGTCCGTTGGGCGGGCAAGACCGGCACGGCGGAGACGGGGGTTGAAGATCAGGAACACGCCTGGTTTGCCGGATATGCCCCGGCGGACCGTCCCCGGTTCTGTCTGGTCGTCGTTCTCGAACGATCCGGCAATGCGGCCGACTCGGCCGTGCCGGTGGCCAAGCGGCTCGTCGTGCGGATGCGGCAGCTCGGGCGGATCTAGCGGGAAGGACGAATGTCGAATGACGAATGTCGAATGACGAAGGACGAAGGATCACACCACCGATCACGGCCCCCGAGTGTAGGCGGCAGGATTCGATCGTCATTCGTGCTTCTAAATTCCTTCGACATTTGACATTCGACATTCCTCATCTCGTGCCTTCCGCGATCACCCGCAGAATCTGGCTGCCGACCGGGGGGCAGCCGGGAACGAAGATGCCCTTGTCCCGCTGGTTGATCGTGCAGTTGCCCAGGCAGAGGGTCCCTTCCGGCAAATCCGCATGGCCCTTGCCGATGGCGATATGGATCGGACTGTCGGAGGAGAAGTAGTCGAGGAGCTTCTCCCGGTGGTTCTGGAGAAACAGCAGCAGGGTCGACTGGCAAGCGCTGCACGAATTCCTGTCGAGCACCGTGACGCTGGGAAACTCGATTGTCAGATTTTCGGGCGGGGCGGCGAACGGCGCCGCCCAGCGGAGCCAGTCTTCAGGGGCGACGTCGATTTGAGACAGCGCGATCACGCCGTAGCCGCGGTCGGCGCCGAAGCGCAGATGGGGAACCTGCCGGGCATCGACGCCCATCAGGCGGCAGGCGACGGCGTCGGCGGCGTAGGCGTCCGTGCCGGCCAGGACGACGCCCAGCGGTTTCGCCCTGCCGGCGCCCGGCCCGAGCCCTTCCATGCCGACGGTGCCGTCGACGATCGCCAGGTGGGGCCGCAGCAGCGACGACATGTCGGCGATGGCGACGTCGATCGGCTTGGCCGTGTCGCCCTCGATTGGCGGGAGCATGTGCAGTTCGACCTTGCTCCGCCGCCACAGGCAGCCCTTCATGTTCTTGACGGCCAGGGTCACGCCGGTGTGCATGTGCATCTTCATTACGGGAATCGAGACGAGCAGGTCGAAGTCGAACACGTCTTCGCAGACACGGATGCGGTGAATCGCCCGGCCGTCGGGCAAGGCGATCTCAGTGAAGTGGTGCCGATCCATGTCGATCAGGCGGCACCCGCGGCGGGCGGCGATCGCGGTCAGTCCGGCCGCTGCGAAGGCTTCGGACAGGTTGACTCCGACAATCGGACTCTCGCCAACCGCGACCTCGGCGCCGGCCGCGCGGAAGGTGTCGATGGCCGCGGCGACGACCTGGGGATTGGTCACGACTCCCGAGTCGGGCGGGGCCACCCGGCCGACGTTCGGCTTGAGCAGGACGCGTCTACCGCGGACTGGGGAGAGGTCGATCGAGGCGAGTGCGGCACGGGTGTTTTCGTAGGGCCCCAGCCCGCCGGCCACCGCGACGGCCGGCCCCGCGCCGGGAGGGCGAAGTGGGTTGGCTGCCAGGAAAAGGTCGCGGGCGTCTTTCACGACAGGGAACCTCGGCGTGCGTGGGCATTCTCCACCGTATTCCGACCAGTCTAGCGTATCGGGGGCCGGCTGTCGCTTGATCCGGCGCGCCAGACCGCGCCGCTTGAAAACCGCCGCCGGCCTGGCCGCACGACCGCGGCCGGGGTGTTGCCTTCCGGCGGCGGCGCGCAGCCGGGGGCCGGGATCCGTTTGGCGGGGCGGTCAACAGGCGATCCGGAGGGCGGTCAGCATGACCAGGACCGCGATCACAAGAAGCGCGCAGCCGGGCGGCTTCTTCGACCGTCCGGTTGCGGCGCGGGAGGTGAGCAGATCCGTCCCCAGGGAGGCGTTCAGCAGGAAGACCTCCTCGTCCCGTCGGTCCATGGTCCCGATTCGAGTCAGCTGGTTGTCGCCTGGGCCATGGAGGGGTCCACGGGCGGCTCGGCGGGCATTGGCTGGCGATCGAGAAAGCCGGAGAGCTTGCGGCTGCGGACGGGGTGCTGGAGCTTGCGGACCGCCTTGGCCTCGATCTGGCGGACCCGCTCGCGGGTGACGGAGAAGATCTTGCCGACCTCTTCGAGCGTGTAGGTGTAGCCGTCGGCCAGCCCGTAGCGGAGGCGGATGATCTCCCGCTCGCGGTAGTTCAGCGCGGCCAGGACTTCGGCAATCCGATCTCTCAGCGAGATCTGGTTCATGTCCTGGAGCGGGTCGTCGTCGCGGTGGTCTTCCAGGAACTCGCCGAAGTAGCTGTCGTCGTGGTCGCCGACCGGCTGGTCAAGCGAAAGCGGCTGGCGGCTCATCTGCAACACGCAGGTGGTCTCATCGACCGAGAGGCCGGCCAGCGCGGCGGTCTCCTCGATCGTCGGTTCGCAACCTTTCTCTTGAATCAGGTTGCGGGTGACGGTGCGGACCCGGCTCATCGTCTCAATCATGTGGACGGGGACGCGGATCGTGCGGCTCTGGTCGGCGATCGCCCGGGTGATCGCCTGGCGAATCCACCAGGTGGCGTAGGTCGAGAATTTGTAGCCGCGGGCGTACTCGAACTTGTCGACGGCCCGCATCAGGCCGGTGTTGCCCTCCTGGATCAGGTCGAGGAAGCTCAGGCCGCGATTGCGGTATCGCTTGGCGATCGAGACGACCAGCCGCAGGTTGCCCGCCGAGAGCCCTCGCTTGGCGGCCTCGTACTGCTGCTGATAGGCGGCCGTCTTGCGGACTCGGCGGCGGAGCGTGGAGGGGCTTTCCAGGGTGATCTTCATGAGCTGGCGGAGGTCGCGCCGCGCCTGGCCGATGCGGCCGGACGGATCGCCGAGCAGCCGCAGCTTGTTGATTTCCGCCAGCAGCAGCTCCATTCGCCGCGCGATTTCGCGGAGATCGTCGACCAGCGGCTGCAGCCGCTGGGTCCTCAAGCCCAATTCCTCGATCAGCCGGACGGCTTTGTTGCGGCGCTTGGCCAACCGCCGCCAGGCGTCGCGGCGCTGCCGGCGGGTATGGCTCCTGCTGATCGTCTTGGCGAAGTCCTTGCGGTTCTGTTCGAGCAGATGGCGGATTGTCTTGAGGTTGGGAGGCAGGATCCCCATGATGTGCCGCTTTTCGCGGATGTTCGTCACCGAGACCTCGATCGTGCGATCGAGCCGCAACCGCCCGTCGCGGACCTTCTCCAGCAAGGAGACGGCGACATGCAAGGCATAATCGGTGGCCAGCATGGAGTGGCGAAACCGGTTCCGCCACTTTTCGATCCGCTTGGCAGAGGCGATCTCCTCCTTGCGGGTGAGCAAGGGAATCTCGCCCATCTGCATGAGGTAGATGCGGATCGGGTCGTCGATGTGGTTGCCGCTTCCATGCAATTCGACATCCAGATCGTCCGCGCCCTCGCCGTCGTCCATGCCGTCGATCGGTTCGTGGTCGACCGGTTCTGCGTCATCGAGGTCCAGGAGGTGGTCCATCTCGGTCACATCGTGGCCGCTTTCCTGGGCGCCATTTTTGCGGGCCAAGCCGTTTGACCGTTGGTTGCTTCGCGTGCGAGCAGATTTCCCATTCACTGGTTTGCTGCTGACTCGTGCCAAGGTGGAATCCTCTCATGCCTGGGACGTCTGGGAGCAGGGCTGATTTGGAGCCGGTTCAGGGTCCGAGGTCAGCTTGGAGCATCTAAAGTGCCAAAAATCCGAGAGGGCCCAGGGTGTGATCGTAAATTCCTTGGATGAAAGAGGTTACAGCAGGACATTGTTGCCGGGGGGTTCCACAGCTAATTCGACGCGTTGCCCAAACTCATCGTTCCGGCATTGCGTGTCGATTTTGCGAATCGCTGGGTTTTCACAATCCACGCACTGGCACCGGGGGGGGCCGGCGAAAAAGGGGTGCCTGAGTGGTGCGGGGAAACGGATAACTCGGTTACGCACACTCTACAATCAACTGAGACTATCGTAACAACCGAAATTACCAATCTTTCCAGAAGTACGCAACACCCCAAGAGAAAAAAGTCTCCCGCCCCAAGAGAGGTCCGCTGATTCGGGAGGCCGGGCGCAAATTGGGCTCGAGAAGGTTCAAAGCGCGAATGTCGATGTCCAGAGCGACGGATTCAGGCCCGCCCCGCTTGCCTGTTGGGACGCGGCAAGTGTCGCTTCCCTACTCCACTTCGTGGACGACGATCACGTTGTGGCCCTTGTCGAGCAAGCGCGTGCCGGTGACGAGCACGACCCGGTCGCCCGTGCCGACGCGGCTGATCTGCTGCGTTCGGGAAATCACGTATTCGAGCAGGCCGGTGGTGTCGCCGGTGGGGGCGTTGCGGACGGGGAAGACTCCCCAATAGAGGCACATTCGCCTGAGGGTCGTCTCCGAATCGCTCACGCCGATGGCCGGCACGAAGCTGCGGTTCTTCGAAAGCGCGCGGGCGGTTTCCCCCTTGCTGCTGGCAACAATGACCAGCTTGGCGCCGAGTCGCGCGGCGATGCGGCTGGCCGAGTAGACCGTGGCCTCCGTAATCGCATCGACCGGGCTGGCGGCAAGATCGGGCTCGCGGTCCGGCGCGCGGTCGCGGAAGATCGGCTCGGTGGCGACGGCAATCCGGTTCATCATCCTGACGACTTCCACCGGATGCTCGCCGATTGCCGTTTCGCCCGACAACATGCAGGCGTCGGCCCCGTCGAGAATTGCATTGGCCACGTCGGTGGCTTCGGCCCGGGTGGGGATGCGGGCGTGCGTCATGCTGTCGAGCATCTGGGTGGCGATGATCACCGGCTTGCGCCGCTGGTTGCAGAGGGCGACGATCCGTTTCTGGGCAACGGCCATCTGGGCGATGTCGATCTCGACGCCCAGATCGCCGCGCGCGACCATGATCGCGTCGGCCGCCTCGACGATCTCCTCGAGCCGGTCGAGCGCCTCGGGTTTCTCGATCTTGGCGATCACCTGCGTCTGCCCGCCCTCATCTTCGATCAGGGCCTTCAACTGGTGGACCTCGGCGGGGTCGCGGACAAAGCTCAGGCCGAGAAAATCGACACCGCTGCGGGCGGCCCAGACGGCGTTGTCGCGATCGGCCTCGCCCAGGGCCGGCGCGCTGAGCTGGACGCCCGGCAGATTCACGCCCTGGCGGCTGCGGACCGTGCCCGGCTGAACCACCCGGCAGACCGCCTCGTCCGCCCCGACTTGCTCGACGACGAGGCTCACCGTCCCGTCGGCCAGCATGATCCGGTCCCCGGCGGCAAGTTCATCGATCAGCAGCTCGTAGGTGCTGGTCAGTTCGCCCGGCCTGCCGGGCTGGTCGCCGCGGACGAAGCGGAGACGGTCCCCGGCGGCGAGATCCAACTGGCCGCCGGCGAGCTCGCCGAGCCGCATCTTGGGGCCGGCCAGGTCGACCAGCACGGCGACCGGCCAGCCGACGGACTCGGAGGCCGCCCGGCAAGCCGCCAACCGGCGCTCATGCTCGGGGCGATTCCCGTGCGCCGCGTTGATCCGGAAGACGTCGACCCCCGCACGGATCAGTTCGGCGAGCTGCTCTTCCCCATCGCTTGCCGGTCCGATCGTGGCGACAATCTTCGTCTGGCTCGGCCGCTGGACTTCGGGTGTCGGGGCGCCGGACATGTTTTCGGTCCTTTCAGGCAAGGAGATTTCGAAGGCTCGATGAGGCGGCAGGACTCACCATACCCGATGACGCCACTCCATTCCCAGTCCCCCGGAGTCTTGCCGGGAAAAGGGCCCAAGCGCGGGGCGGGCCCGCACCGCCGGCATTCCGTGCTGGGGCAGGCGAGGGTGGCGGAGCCAGCGCGGGATCGGCCCGCGTGGGTCAGGCGCCCGCGATCGGCGACCTGTACTGCGCGGCGAAACGCAGTATAGTGGTGTCGTCATTCCGCCGTGCCAGAGGAGACGCGCCGTGGAGTTCCTGCGATTCGAGCCGACGATCCTCCAATTCCTCGAAGAGTTGACCGACAACAATAACCGGCCGTGGTTTGAGGAAAACAAGCGGCGCTATGAGAGCCAGGTGCTGGAGCCCAGCCTGGCGTTCATTCGCGCTTTCCAGCCCAGGCTCCAGAAGATTTCCCCATTCTGCGTCGCCAGCGATCGGCGGATCGGCGGGTCGCTGATGCGGGTCTACCGCGACGCGCGGTTCGCCGGCAAGCAGCCGCCCTACAAGACGAACGTCGGCATCCAGTTCCGCCACCGGCTCGGCCGCGATGTGCACGCCCCCGGCTTCTACGTGCATATCGCGACCGACGCATGCTTCCTGGCCGCGGGCGTCTGGCGGCCGGATCGCGACGCGCTGGCGCGGATCCGCCGGGCGATCGTCGATGAACCGGACCGCTGGCGGCGGGCGAAGAACGACAAGCGGTTCCGGCAAGAGTTCGCGCTGGCCGGCGACGCCTTGAAGCGGGCGCCCCGCGATTTTCCCGCGGATCATCCCTGGATCGACGACATCAAGCGGACCGATTTCATCGGGCTGGCCGACCTGCTGGAAGACGAGGTCCTCAGCGACGATTTCCTCGACATCGTCGCCGCCCGCTGCGCTGCCGCCCGGCCCCTGATGCGGTTCCTCTGCCGCGCCCTCGGCGTGCCGTTCTGACGCCGCGAGCCTTCTGACGTCGCGAGGCTGTCTGGTCCGTGAAGCTTGAGACTTGAACCCGCGTCGCCAGCCACGTTCCCAAGCTGGAGCTTGGCAGCGAGGTGGGGTGCGCTGGGGCCCGGCGGCTGGGCAGGTCGCCGTTGGTCACTGCCCATTGGTCATTTGCCATTGGAGCTTGAACCGTCGTCCTTCGTCCTTCTTTCGACATTTGACTTTCGACATTCGTCATTCCCCCCGCGCCTCTATTGGTCCTTGCCGACGGTGCCAGCGGCAGCGCGCAGAAACTTCTCGAACCACGCGACCTGGGCGTTGACCGCTCGCTGGGCGTCTTCTCCCTTGAATCCGTGGGCGGCGCCTTCGATGGTGATCAACTCGCAGGGCACACCGGCCTTTTCCATCGCGGTGCGCTGCTGGAGACTATGTTCGATCGGGACAAGCCGGTCCTTGTCGCCATGGATCAGCAGCGTCGGCGCATCGTCCCGGGTGACGTGCAACAGGGGCGAGACATCGTCGGCCAGGTCGGACGCGAATTGGAGGGCCGGGTAGTCCGTCCGCATCCTCGGCTCCTCGCCGGTGACCCACTGCCGGAGGTCGCTCGGGGGGTAATAGGCCACGGCGGCCGCGACCCGGCTGCTTTGGCGGAGGACTTCATCCTTGGCCGCGGGGTGGCCGGCGTCCGCGGTTGTGGCGAGGACCAGCGAGAGGTGCCCGCCGGCACTCATTCCATACACGCCGAGCCGTTCGGGGTCGATCTGGTAGTCGGCGGCGTGGAGCCTGATGTGGCGAACCGCCCGGCGAACGTCGGCGACGGCTTCCGGTACCTTGTAGCGCGGCGCCGAGCCATGGCGCACGGCCAGCACCGTGAACCCGCGAGCGAGCATCGGCTGGAAAAAAGCCAGCCTTGACTCGGGGGGCGACCAGTGGGAATGCCACCCCCCGCTGACCATGAAGAGAACGCCCAGACCGTTGGCGCTCTCCTTTGGCCGGAAGACGTCATAAGTCAGGGCCATGCCGTCCTTGTGCCCGTAGACGACATCCGGCGTGATTTCGATTTCCTCGTCGGCGGCCCAGCATCGAGTGGAAAGCAATCCAGCCAGCACAAGCCCGAGTGCAACGCGTCCCATGGGTTGACTCCTTACGTCATGACACATTCGTCATTCGTTCGGCATTTGACTTTCGACATTCGTCATTTCCCGCGCTCGCGGCCAGCCGTTGGCGCGGATCTGCTTGCCAACTTCGCGGAGCGTGGCGGCAGCGGCCGGGTGAATCGATCCGTCGGCGAGCGGGTCCGTGGTGAGCAGCAGGTTGCAGTTCCGCCCGGCCGCGGCGGCCAGTCTGCCGAGCAGCTCATCGCGCGTGTCGTGGCTCGGCTGGCCGCCCTGGCGGGAGTCCTGGACCGGCGGCTGTATCGAGTCGCAGACCTCGTTGTGCTTCGTCTTGTTCGCCTCCCACGAGAGGGTGGCGAGGGTGACCGACTTGGGCCGGAACCGGGCCTTCCTGACCCGCTCGGCGAGCCAGTCCCCCGACAAATCCGGCACGGCGAAGTCTTCCGTGCCGGTGGCCCCCTGCTTGAACGAGATCAGCGCCTGCGGTTGAAGCCGCCGGACCATCGCGTAGGTCTCGTGGATCGGGAACAGGTCGGGCTGGGCGTAGTATGCCATGATCGGTTGGAGGTGGAGCCCGGCGACCGGCCCGTAATTGCCGAGCAGTTCGCGAATCTGCTCGTGGGCATCCTCGATATAGCGGGCGAAGTCGTCCGGATTTTTGTACTTGTAGTTGGGGTCCGGTTGGGGGTAGTCCGGCCGGCTGATCGCGCCCATCGAGCGTGGATAGACGTAGGGGTGTCGCCAATTGGCGGCGTAGGAATAGGACAAGAACAGGCCGAGCCCCTTCTGCTGGCAGGCGGCGGCCAGCTCGCCCACCAGGTCGCGGCGGGCCGGGCTCTCGGCGCTGCTGAACTGGGAGGTCTTCGTGTCGAACAGGCAGAACCCATCGTGATGCCGGGCGGTCAGGTTCAGATAGCGCGCTTGGGCCTCCAGCGCAAGGTCGGTGACGAAATCGGCGTCGAATTTCGCCGCGGTGAACTCCTGCTGGAGCCGCGCGTATTCGGCCACGGGTATCTTCTCGTCATACATGACCCACTCGCCGCGGCCGAGCAGGCTGTAGAGCCCATAGTGCATCGAGAGGCCGAAGCGAGCGCCCGCAAACCATTTCAGCGCCGCCGCGCGGGGGTCTTCCGCGTAGAGCATCTCGTGGCCGGCGAGGTAGCCGGGCGGGGTTTTCTCACGGCCCCAGGCGGTGCTCCCCACCGTGGCGGCGACCGCGGCCGAGGCCGACCTGAAGAAATCGCGGCGGGGGATCGGTTTTCGTGGAATCACGAGGACGTCTCCTTGTTGACCGGCACGCTGACGACTAGCGGTTGGCGCCTGCGGCGCGGGAAACCGCCCCGTCCCACGTGCCTGTTCATTTGCGTCGAGCGGGCAACCGCTCGACCCGAACGTAAAACGCGCCGCGCTGGGCGCCGCCCGCTTCGACGAGCCAGGTCTGCATCGAGGCCGGGCCCGCCGGCAGGTCCACTTCAAAGACCGCCTCCACCGCCCCCTGGGCGACCGGTTGAACCTCGTCGAAGCCGCCAACCTTCAACCGGGCGCTCACCGCGCGCAGCGGAAATCTCGCCTCCGGCGGCCGCTGCATGAGGGCGAAGCGGTATCGGCCCGCCACGGCCGCTTCGATCTGCCAGACGCCGTTCCACTCGGGCATCTGCGCGATCTGCCGGTGGTTCCAGGGCACATTCTCCGCGTGCCAGTCGTGGCTGGAGATGGTCGCCGGATTCTCTTCTTCCGCGCCCAGGACCAGCCGCACGTACTGGTCAAACCGCCTGGAAATATCTCTCCAGTGGCTCTCGTACTGGCTGCGAAGCCTGGCGACGACCTCCGGCTGCCGGGCGGAAATGTCCGCCGCCTGGCCGGGATCGGCCGTGATGTCGTAGAGTTCCTTGCCGTCGATGAGTCGCCAACGTTCGGTCAGCACGGCCGTCCGCCGCCAAGGCTCGGGATGATCGAGCCGATTGACCGCTACGAACAGCGTCCGGTCCGGCCAACCGGCTGGCTCTCCCCTGAGCGGCCGGGCGATGCTCGTTCCGTCGAAGGAGACGCTCGCGGGCGTTTCGAGGCCACATAGTTCAATCAACGTGGGCAGCAGATCGACGTGGGCGGTCAACTGGCTGACGTCGCGCCCGGCGGCCAGTTGGCCGGCAGGCCAGTGGATGAAGCAAGGCACGCGGTGCCCGCCGTCATACTGGGAGCCTTTCTGGCCGCGCATTGCGGCGTTGAATCCTCTCCAGCCGCCGGACGGCGACTTGCCGCCCGCCGCGCCCGCCGCCGTGCCATTGTCGGTCATGAAGATAAAGATCGTGTTGTCGATCCGTTTCAAATCGGCGAGCGTTCTGGTGAGCCGCGCGAGGTTTTCATCGATGTTGCTGATCATCCCGTAGAACTCGGCCATCGGGCTGGGGACTCCCCGGGCCCTGTAAGGTTCGGAGTACTTGGGATCGACCAGGTACGGCGCGTGCGGCGCGTTGGTGGCCAGGTAGCAGAAGAAGGGGCGGTCTGGGGTCGACCGGATGAATTCGATCGCCGCGTTGAACCAGACGTCGGTACAGTAGCCAGCCTGCTTTTCCGGCTTGCCGTTGTGGAAGTAGGTGTCGTCGAAGTAATCGTTGCCCCAGTAGTCCGGCGCCTGGCCCACGCCGCCGCCACCATGGCAGAGCACCTCGTCGAAGCCCCGGTCCTGCGGCCGGTAGGGATGGTTGTCGCCGAGGTGCCATTTGCCGAACATGCCGGTTCGGTAGCCGGCCCGCTGGAACACGTCGGCCATCGTCACCTCGTCGCCGCGGAGGATCGAGCGGCCCATGATCGTGTGCCAGACGCCAACCCGGGCGGAGTAGCGGCCGGTCAGCAGCGCCGCGCGCGTCGGGGCGCAGGTGGGGTCGACGTGAAAATCCGCCAGCCGCACGCTCCGCTCGTGCAGTTTGTCGAGATTTGGGGTCTTGATCATCGCGTTGCCATGCGCGGCCAGGTCGCCGTAGCCCTGGTCGTCGGTGATCACCAGGACCACGCTGGGCCGCTCGGCCGCCGAAGCGGGGCGGGCAAGTCCGAACGCGGCGAGCAGACCCGCGAAGCAGGCAATGCGGAACTCGTTCATGGACCACTCTCCGTGACGCCGGGGCCGTCAGCGTCGCACCCGAGGATTGTTCAAGATACGCCTGATTGTACAGCCAACGGCCCGCGCTGTTCAACGTGCCCTGTTCGGAACGACCGCGCTGGGGGCGGGCGATTCTCGCCGGCGGTCCGCCGTGCCGGCCTCTTAATTTCTCGTGGAATAA
Organism: Pirellulaceae bacterium; assembly: GCA_012744395.1. GTDB lineage: Bacteria > Planctomycetota > Planctomycetia > Pirellulales > Thermoguttaceae > JAAYCB01. The sequence continues at coordinate 27,876 of JAAYCB010000351.1, read as the reverse complement.
TCCATACAATGGCCGGCAGACGGACTGGAGCCGCTTCCCGACTGCAAGACGAGGCAAAACGATGCGAAAGTCACTGCTGGCCGCGAGTCTCGCGATGATCCTGTGTTTTTGGGGGCTTGCCCCGGGCGACGAGGGACCGGTCGGCAAGCGCCCCTATGAGATGGACTGGGCCGGGCGGAATGAACCGCCGCGGCCGGCCCTGGTCGACTTCGAGAATCTCGATGGGTGGACGGTCGCCTGCCAGCAGGCCGCAGCGACGCTCAGCCGCTCGCGCCAGCAGCAACTCTGGGGAACCTACGTGGGCAAACTCACGTACCGTGCCGACGGCGGCGGTCCCAAGCTCGCGCTGCGGCCGCCGGCGCCGATCCCGCTCTCGGTCCCCGGCGACTCGGTGAGCCTGTGGGTCTACGGCAACAACTGGGCCTACAGCTCCGATCCGACGACGCCCCAGGTCTCGATCACCGTCGTGCTGCGATCGGCACCCGCGGCCGATGGGACGGCGGGGGCGCCGGTCCGCGTCGAGCTCGGCCGCGTCCGCTGGAAAGAGTGGTTCTGGATGCACCGCCGCCTGACTCCCGAGCAGCAACAACGGATCGGCCCCGGCGCGACGTTCGACTCGATCGAAATCGGCGGCGGCTCCAATCGCGAGGACCGCGAGCTGTTCTTCGACGACCTGTGCTTCTACCGCGAGGAGCTCAAGCCGCTCCGCGTTGAGCCGCAGCCGCAGCGGGGAGTGGGCCTGTTCGAGGGCCAATCGCCGGGAGTGCACAGCGGTCCGGGCCGGTTGCCGTTTCCCACGCGCGAGGAGACGATCCTGCCCGACAACGCGGTCGCGGAATTCCGCGCGAAGACCGGCCGCGACGGTTCGGCGTACACATTCACGTACGAGGGGAGCGACGGGCGGCTCACGTATCGCTACACTCCGCGCGGCGGCGATCTCGGCGACATTGAAGTGATCGCCCCGGGCGAGCTGCGCTTCCGGCCGATGGTCGATGGGGGGTTCCTGTTTCAGACCGCGGGCGGGGCCGGCGCGGCCGTGCCCGAAAAGGCCGAGCTCGTGGAGTGCCGCCAGGATGGCGACCTGGTGACAAGCCGCTGGCGTTATCGTTGGGGCGCGGAGTCGGCCGAAGGGACGCTCCGGCTGCGGCTCTGGCAGAAGTCGCTGGTCGTCGATCTTGCCTGCCCGGGGGGCGCCGTGGGCGAGGTTCGCACCGGCCGGGCGGTGGGGCTCAAGCAGGTGCAACTGGTGAGCGTGCCCTATTTGACCTGCGACGCCCGGCGGCCCGCCGTGCTCGTCTCGACGGATGGGGCACGGCCGCTGTTCATGATGGGGCTGTTCGACCACTGCCGCACGAACGCCTCGGAGTTCTTCGCGATCAACGACGCCGGTGAGAAAGGGGCGGTCTATCATGGCGGCACGCGTTACCGCCCCAAGACCGACGGGGCGCGCAACGACTGCTTCGAACGCCTGTTCTTGACCGTCGCCCCGACCTTCGAGGAGGTCCTGCCCAACATTCCCAACCCCAAGTCGCCCTGGATGGACGTGACCGGCACGCGGCTCTGGCGGGCGCACGGAGCGTCGAACCGCCAGGCCGATTACCTGTTCTGGCAGCGCGTGGCCCGGTTCGGCATGACGGAGATGGTCGTCACCGACCACGAGGTGGGCTGGCGCGATGGCGGCGAGAGCTTCACCCTGCGGACTCGCGCGGCGCCGGGCAAAGGCGGCGACGCCGGCCAGGCCGAGTACGCCCGAAAGATGCGGGCCCTGGGGATCCGCTACGGAATCTACAACAACTACCGCGACTTCGCCCCGGTCAACGAACATTGGGACCCGGACCGCGTGGGCCGCGACAGCCTGGGCCAGTTGATTCCCGCCTGGGCCCGCTGCTACATGCTCAAGCCGACCGCGGCGGTCGAGTTGGAGGCCCGGCTGGCGCCGATCATCCAGGAAAAGTTCCAGCTCGACACCTCCTACTGCGACGTGCACACCGCCGTCACGCCCTGGTCGAGCGTCGACTACGACGCCCGAGCTCCCGGCGCGGGCCGGGCGGCCGACGTCTTCTATGCCTACGGGCAGATCATGCTCCACCAGAAGAAGACGTGGAACGGCCCGGTCTACAGCGAGGGCAACCAGCACTGGTACTACTGCGGCCTGACCGACGGCAACTACGGGCAGGATCAGGGGGCCCGGCTGGCGGAAAACCCCTGGCTGGTCGATTTCGACCTCCGCAAGCTCCACCCGCTCTGCTGCAATTTCGGCATGGGCAATCCGGGGATGTTCTTCGGCCGGGAAGAGCTGCGGCGGACGACTGCGGAGGACTGGCCGGCAAAGCTCGACCAGTTCCTCGCCGCCACGCTGGCCTTCGGCCACACGGGCTTCTTCGTTCGCGAGGCGGGCGAGGCGGAATCGATCCGCAGCTACTTCAGCATCCAGCAGCTTCACACCCGCTATGCCCGCGACACGGTCGCCACGATCCGCTACGCCGACCAGGCCGGCAAGCTCCTCGACACGAGCACCGCCGTGGCGACCGGCGCTTTCCGCCGCTCGCAGATCAAGACGGTCTATCGCGGCGGGATGGAAGTCTGGGTCAACGGCCATCGAGAAGAATCCTGGACGATTCCGGGGGCGGATCGCGCGAGCCGCGTCGTCTTGCCGCCGCATGGTTGGTACGCAATCGATCGGCACGGGAAGGACCTGGTTGGTTTCAGCGCTCTGGTCGATGGGCATCGGGCCGACTACGTCGACGGCCCCGCCTACACCTACGCCAACGGCCGCGGCCGCTTCACGCGATTTGACCGGGCGGCCTGCGACGGCCAGTTGATCGCCCACCGGCGGGCCGGCGGATCGGTTGAACTGATCCCCGTCGGCTGCCGGGTCGGTTTCGCCGTGGACATCGGCGGCGCGGCGGCCGCCGTGGCCCTTGACGAGGCGGGCAAGGAAATCGGGCCGGCGGATACCCGCTTCAGCCGCGGGCTGGTGCATGTCGTTCCCGTCGAGGGCGCGTTCAGCTATCTTCTCTCACCCAGGCCCGCCCCGCCGGAACCGCTCGGCTCGAAGCGGACCGAGGCGATCCCGGGCGAGCAAGTCGAGGTTGGCGGGGGCCAGCCGCCCGTCCGATGTCCAACAGATGCGCCGATCGGGCGGCTCTTCTGGCATTGCCAGGGTGGGCGGTGGCTCGACTTTCTCACCGTGCCGCTGGTCGATGCGGCGGCCGCGCTGGAGGAGAGCCGACTGGCGGTCACGCTCCGTTCGCGTCTGGCCGACGTTTCAACAGCGAAGATCCGGCTTGCCGACAAGCGCTGGGAGCAGGCCCTGCCGCCGGCCACCCCGGTGCGATTCGACTATCCGCTCGCGCCCCCCGCGGACGAGCGGGTGGAGCCCGTCGAGTTGATCGTTGAGGCCGCCGCGCTCGAGCACCGGCAGATGTGGTGGCTGAAGACGGAAGAGCGGATCGCGGAGGCGGCCCGCTGGCCTGAATGGAGCCGGTTCGGCCAGCGGCTGCGGAGCGGCGAGGAGGACGCGGACCTGGCGCGGACACGGGCCCACGTGCATCACTCCGACCGGCTGGCCTGCGGCGGCAGCGAGCGGGATGGCTGGGCGATGCACCCGCCGTACGTCGGCGGCACGGGCTGCGTATTCGCCCTGACCGAGGCGGTTAAACTGCCGGAGACGGCGGCGGTGCTGAAGTGCGAGATCGGCAAGGGCGACGGCAGCGACCGCGGCGACGGAATTCTCTTCCAGATTGCGGTCGTCGCGGCCGATGGAACGGAGACGCTGGCCGCCGAACGGGTCTGGGACGAGCACGCCTGGTCGGAATGGACCGTGGACCTGGGGCGTTGGGCGGGGCAAAAGGTCCAGCTGAAGGCGATTGCCGACGTCGGCAAGAACGACAATTCGTCGGGCGACTGGGCCCGCTGGGCGAACCTGCGCCTGGAAACGGCCGCGCCGGTGCCTGTGCGGACGCTGCACGACCGGCCCGCCATCTTGACCCACGCGAACCATGCGGAAACGCCCCCCCAGGTCGATCTGGCGCAGCTCCGCAAGGGCACCGGCGGGCGGGTCTGCCTGGAGAGCATCGGGCTGGAAAAATCCGGCCGCTACACTTCCTACGCCGCGCTGAACGGCGCGGCCCTCGGCCCCTTGCCCCCCTCGCGCGGCTCGGAGTCGACCGGCCAGTGGGGCCCGGAAACCTGCCTGCCGCTGACCGCGGAGGCCATCGCCACGCTCGGCCGGGAGAACGTCTTGGCGATCTCCAACCCCGGCCAGGACTGCTTCAAGGTCCGGCGGGTGCGGATCGAGTTGAACCTGCCGGCGGGCGGGCGGATCTCGTCGCAGATCAACACGACGGTCTGGACGCAGCCGCCCGAGTGGCTCCATGCCGAGGGCGTGCTGGTTCCGTTCGGCAAGGAGATTGAAGCGGCGGTGCGGTTTCGAGCGGCCGGAGGTAAATCCGGCGACGAGTGAGGGCGAACGCGTCGATCCAGACTCCGCATTTCATCGCAATTGAACGCCGTTCACTTCGCGCCCCGGATGATTGCCCCCAGTTCCCGCTGGGCCGGAGTCGGCTCCTGCGCCTCGGCCAGCGCGCGCCAGAACTGTAGTTGCTCATCGGGAGTCAGCATAATCACACCCGCATCTGCCTGTTGGGGCTCCCGCCGAGCCTGGGAAACGGTCACCATGCGGACATAATCGCTGATGCTGACTTGCCGCAACGCAGCCGCCTTGGCGACGCACGCTTTGCTGTCTTCGTCTTTCCGCTTTCCGCTTTCCGCTTTCAGCTTTCCGCTTTCACTTCCCCCCGCGTCGAGACGACAATCTCCCGCAAGGGCATCTCCTTGCCGGAGACTTCGATCGCCGCCCGGGCGAGTCGCACGAGGCCCGTGCAGCAGGGGACTTCCATCCGCGCGACCGAGAGGCTCTTCACGTCGGACTGGCGGAGAATCGCCGCGAGCTTCTCGAGATGCCGCTGGGCGTTGTCGAGTTTTGGGCAGGCGATGGCCACCGTCTTCTCCATCAGCAGCCGCTCATGGAAATCGGCCATGGCAAACGCCGCGCATTGGGCCGCGAGTAGCAGGTCGGCTCCTTGAAGGAAGGCTGCCGATTCGGGCAGCAGGGCAAGCTGGATCGGCCAGTTGCGGAGTGCGGAATGCGGTAAGGACGCACCGCCCGGCGCGACCGGTTCGGATGCCGGCTGGGCCAGCACGTTGAGCCGGAGATCACGCGGCGCCGCGCCGGGACAGCCGCCGCCGGAATGGTCGCAGAGGGGCGCCGGCTGAGATGCCCCAAGCTGTCGGGCGGCGGCCTCGTCGAAATCCGCGGCGTCGCGCTCGATGATCGTGATTGCCCCCCGGGGGCAGTGGCCCAGGCAGACGCCGAGCCCGTCGCAATAGACGTCGGAGACCAGCTTCGCCTTGCCGCCGACGATGCGGATCGCCCCCTCGGCGCAGGAAAGGACGCACTGGCCGCAACCGTCGCATTTCTCTTCGTCGATCTGGATAATCTTCCGCACCGGCATGGTCGGCTGGCAGCTCCTACTGGTGCTTCATCCAGCCCGCATTCGTCTCCCCCTTGATCACGCGCTCTTCGATGAAGCGGCAGATCATCGCGGAAAGATTCAGGGGCGGCAGATTGAGCAGTTTTTCCGCCTGGAGCGTGGTATCGAAGGCCAGCCGCAAGACGGTGCGGTCGATTAGCGCCTCGGGCTGAGGCCGGTTCAAGACCATCTTCCCCTCGATCCGTTCCGCATCGCGAGCCTTCTCCGAAACGCCCTGGCCGACGAGGATCATCGCCGAGAGACGATCGCGGACGGGGGAGAGGCCCTTGGCGTTCAAGACAGCGGCCGTGTCCAACCCGGGGTGGGACCATCGCGGAGAAATCAACACCAGGGCCTTCACGTCCTGGCTCTGCTTGATGCCCGCATGTTCGTAGTTCGGCAGCGACCAATCGTAAGCCGACCAGACCATGGCAACGGCCGCGCCCATTTCCGAGCCGACGATCACCAGCTTGTTGAGGTTCAGTTCTTCTGAATTGTTCTTGTTCAGAAGAAAACTGCGCAGGGCGGCCATATCGAGCGCGGCGATTTCGGCAAACTCGGTTCCCCGGAATTTCGCCGCATCGAGCTTCACTTCACGGGGCTTCCCCCGGTAGACCTCGATCTTTCGCGTGCTCTCTCCGTGGCCCCTCAGGTCCGGCACGAGGACCGCGCACCCCAACTGCTGCAATTGTGGGGCCAGCGTGGCAAACTCCCGCCGGCTCGATTTCCAGTTGTGCAGAAGGAGAACAGGCACCGACTCCTTCCCCTTGGTACCGGGATAGAAGGTTGCACAGAGGGTGACGCCGTCGCGGGTGATCAGGTCGCCGCCGGAAATCTCTTCCGGCGGAGGAATCTTCTCGGCCTTCCGCCCAGCCGGCGGGCGGGCGGGGCTGGGCGCTGGCGGCTGGGGCTTTGCCTGCGGTTTGGCGGCTGGCTTGGCCTGCGGCTGCCGGCCCGCCGGTTGCGCTTGGGCCGGTGCGGCCGCCCTCGCCGGGGAACGCCGCGCCGATGGCTGCTGGGGATTGGCTCCCGCCTCAAGATGGGGCAAGCCGACGAGAAACCACGCCAGCAGGCCCGCAAGCCAGCCGGCGGCTAACCACGGCCAGCGCCGAGGAGGGAAGGGACCGAAAACCATCGTCTGAGCAGCATTCGAGGGCATCTCGCAACCGCCTTTCCGCGTCAAATCATGTCGATAGCCGTCAGCAGCGGCAGGGCCACGCCTATATCTCTAAATCCTATAACGAGTTACGTCGCACGTCAACGGAATAAACGGCTCGCCGGCAGAGGGCGCAAATTGCTGCGCTGCCATGGTTTCCGGAAAACCAATGATCGGCGGTCGGCAACAAGAGCCCGAGGCAGGCGACCTGCCGCAGGCAAGAAACGGGACCCTGAACGCTTCCTCTGGTTCCCAAGCTCCAGCTTGGGAACATCGCCATCCCTAAGCCAAAAAATAAGGGGCCCCCGAACGCTGCGCCGTTCCGCTGGTTCCCAATCACTCGCCTGGGAACGCGGCGGCGCCTTCATGAGCCGATCTGGGCTAGTGCATATAGGCGGCGTCGGCGGCGAAATACGCTCGAGGATCGTGAGCGTAGAAGTGCCTGGCGATCTGGTCGGCCAGCACGCCGACGAACTCGCGCCGGAAGGCGATTTCCTGCACGTCGGACGTGGATTTCGCCGAGTTCGGCGGATGGATCGATTGCGGCAGCGGTTTGTCCACCAGCAGGTCGCCGGTCTGGCAGTCGTAGACCTTCATCACGATATTCGCCTTGCCCTGGTAGAGCGTCTGGCCTTGATAGATGCTGAATTGCTCGACTTCGATTCCCAGCACCCGGTCGGCCTTCAGTGCGCGGCCGACTTCGAGATACTCATCCCAATCGTTGTTGTCCATCCACTGGTCAACCTCGCGCTGGTTGACCATTCTGATCTTGGGGACGTTGCTTTTCAGAAGACTCGCCACCTTCTGGGAGAGTTCCTTGGGAACCGTGGGAAAATTGTAGATGTCGGTCCCGCGGCAGACGACGGCAACGTTCTGGTCTTTCAGGCATTTGTATTCCGCGGGGATGTTCGGCCCCTTGAGCAGCCACATCGCCGTGGCCAATCCGCTCGTGCAACCGGCAAGCGCCAACACGGCGAGGACTGTTGCGGCCAGGAATACTCTCGCGGGTCGAAAAGCGAACCGATCGTCCATGATCATCCTCGCGGCGCGTTCACTCCAATTGAATCCGAACCGTCCAATCGATCACCGTGCAGGGGCAATCCCGGCTGCCGCTGTCTCCCCTAGCCGGAGGATTCCGGGCTCAGGCAATGGCTAGCGGCACGAGCTGCGCCAGCGCACTTGCCGCCGCCAGGATTCGGCCGCTCTCGGGACGGCATACCGCAATCGATCGGGGAAAAGGGTTCATGCGGAACCGATCAACGGTCGGGGGAGGATAGCCGGAAGCGCGCCTGGCGACAAGGTCGATTCCAACCCGCAGCCAGCGGCCAGCGTGCAGACCCGCCCGCCTGACGCCAGCCAGGCCACCCTGAGGCAATGGCCATCACAGTCAACCGAATTAGGGAAGATGCGTGGCAGCCATAGCGTCCGGCAGCAGAAGTCGGTTTGCCAGGTTGAGGAAATCCAGGCTGACGGCGCAAAACAGCAGGTATTGACGGAAAAGGGAAGAACGGAAAGGGAGCAGACGCAGTTATTGGGTAAGATGCATGGACTGGAATGTCCTGCGCGTTCGTTTCAACCGCGCCGCGACGACGCAGGGGGGATCGCAGTCCCGGTTGCCCCGCTGTCTGCTCCGTTCAAACCGTGCTACCCTGCGCTGTGAGCCGCGCCGACACAGCGGCCAGTGGCCTCAAGCTCCGCTTCCCTCTCAGGGTTATTGACGTACTTCGTTCAGCCGCGCGGTTCCGGCAACGGCCAATCGCAGATCATAGACTCTCTCCGCGCGCAAGATCTGCATCCGTCCCACGCCACGGTGAAGAAGGTGGAACACGCTGCCCGCGTGCAACTCTTGCTCCGTCCCTCGTTGCACTTACCGCTGGCCGCCTATTTGGCCGCAAAGTTGTCGCCACCCTTCCATTGAGTGTTTCAGGTTCTCGCGACTGTCGCCGCGGATCGCGTAACATTGCAGCCCGATCGGCCCCATGTAGCCCAATCGCTTGAGAATCCGCAACACGCGGCCGACGTCGAAACTGCCTCGATCGAGTGTCTGGATCAGCCGGTTCCAAGGCATCCGGTTCGTGTCACCGCCGTCGGCCCCATTGATGCTGACAGCAAACAGATAGGGCATTGCCTCGGCCAACCGTCGCTCAAGGTTCTCCTCGTTGTCGACCTTCAAGAAGTGGCATAAGTTGAACGTGGCGCCAACGTTTTTGCGGTCTACCTTCTTTGCCAGCCGCACCGAGTCTTCCACTCGAGCGACGTAGAAGCCGGCGTGCGGATAGAGCGCAACCCTCAGGCCCGCCCCCTCAGCCATGTCGGCAATCTCGCGCAGAATCGTTACGGCCCGGTCGTCCGATTCCGTCGAGGACGGTCTTCCGCCCAGAATGTAGACCCAAATCAACGTGTCGCGGCCCTTCAGTTGTCGGATGGCCGTTTTGAGGCCGGGGTCGTACGGCGATTTCCCCCGGTCGACGTCGGCGCCGACATAGACGCTAAACATCTTCAGCCCTTGGGCATCGAGCGCCTTGAGCATTTCTGGGATCTGTTGGGTACCGGTATAGCCGATGCCGGAATAACCAAGCTCCTTGAGCATTTTCGCCTGTTCTTCCAACGGAACATGCTGCTCGCGGCCCGTGCCGTTATCGAAGGCGAAGAACGGACTGGCCAGTCCTGATTCGGCATCGTCCGCAGCCCATGCGGATACAGCCGCGAGCACGCCCAACGCAAGACCGGCCAAAAAATCGCGAATCATGGACAAACGCATAACCGGCTCCTCTTGATGGATCTAGTGGCGCTATGCTTCCAGCGACCATGGGCTGCGGCCGGGCGGCAGCGACAACAGCCTGTTTGCCTCATCGTCACCGGGGAAGTGCTCCTTCTGCGGGTCCCACTTCAAGGGGCGGCCCAACTGAATGGCAATCTGGCCCAAGTGTCCCAATGAGGTGGTGCGATGTCCGACTTCGGCGTCTTCCAGCGTCTGGCCGCGTGTTTGCACCGCGTCGAGGAAGTCGCGTTTCTCGTGCATCAACGGGAAGTGCTGCTCGTCAGGGCCGATCTTCGAGTCCAACAGCCCCCTGGGTTCGGCTTCCAGCGGCACGCCGCCAAAATTGGCCTGAATCCATCCCGCTTCGCCCTCAAATCGCGTGTGGGGGGCACTCGTATCCGTCTTGCAGATCAATCGTACTCCGTCGGCGTAGGTGCAGATGAACTCAAACTCGTAACATACGTCCCAGAGGCTGCCGGGCGGCGGATACTTGCCGCGGCCTTCTACGGCCACGGGTCCGGTGCGGTCGGTGTTGTTGCCCCACTGGGCGATGTCATTCAGATGCGTAGTCCAGTTGAGGATCATGCCGTCGCAGTAATCGCGGATATTCATCCAGCCAGGCCGTTCGTAGCCCTGAATCTGATGCACTCGCTGTTCGGTGTATGGCTTCACCGGCGCCGGTCCCAGCCAAAAATCGTAGTCGAGCTCTTCGGGCACCGGCATCTTCACAAACGGCGGCGAGGTGGAACTGCCTATCGGCACCGTGGTGCGGATCGTGTGCAACTTGCCGATCCGCCCGTTACGCACCAACTCCACCGCCCGGTGAAACTGCTTGATCGAACGAAACTCGCTGTCCGTGCGAAAGATTGTCTTGTGTCTGGCGACCAGATCACTCAGCAGACGGCCTTCGGCGATGCTCCGCGTCAGCGGCTTCTCGCAGGAAACGTCCTTGCCCGCTTTTACCGCCGCGACCGACATCGGCACGTGCCAATGGTCGGGCGTGCTGATCATGACCGCGTCAATGTCTTTCCGCCCGAGCACCTCGCGGAAATCGGCGTAACGCGGACACTTCGGAACCTTGGGACAACGGTTCTTCTTCTCGCCGTAATACGATGCGGTTCGTTCCTCGGTCACTTCCAGCCGCCATCGATCGGCGTCGCACAATGCAACCACCTCGCAATCCGATTGGCTGGTGAAGAACGGCAGGTTGTAGGCGATCGCCTGGCGGCCCAGCCCAATCATGCCCAGGGTGGTCCGGTTGCTCGGGGCGACGTTGCCGTCAGCGCCGAGGGCCCGTGCCGGGATGATGGCTGGCGTTGCGCACGTTGCCGCAACTCGCAAGAACTGGCGACGATCCATCCGGTTGGTGGTCATGGATTGTTCTCCTTGGATTTATGGATTCTGTGTGATGGTTCAGCGCATCCTCACCCTTGTCATGGCCTCCAGGCCTCCATGACAGTCGCCTGACGAAACCCAGCTTCGTTACCGGACAGGCCCCAGTCAAGCCCGCCCGATCCAGTCTCTTGGCGGCCATGCTGGAGGCAGCAGCCGTCACGTTGAAATACGTCCGCAACCACGGCTGCCATGACCGCGGGCACGAAGCCCGGCGGCCCTTGCCGTGCGAGTTTGGGTGAACTGAAGGCGACGGGCCCACAGAGTGGGTACGATGCAGGGACTGGCATGTCGTGCGGGTTCTTTTCGTGGGCGCCGCGACGACGCAGGGGCGATCGCAGTCCGGGTTGCAGCGCTGTCTGCTCCGTTCAAGCCGTGCTGCCCTGCGCGGTGAGCCGTAGCCCGCGCAGCGGCCAATGGCCTCAAGCTCCGCTTCCGTCTGAGGGTCGTTGTATTCCTCCCGCCGGCGGCGAATTCGGCCGGATTGAGCGCGCCGGCGCTGTCGCCCCCGGGGAAGCTCGGGCGCCCGTTTCGGTAGCAGCTGCCAGCTACGAAAATCGCAGCATCTCTGGCGCGACGCCCGGCGGCAGAAGCGAGACGCCGCCGCCGCTGGCGGCGGCTCGCAGCGCCGCGACGGCCTTTGCCAGCATCTCGTCATGGTCGAAGGCAAGCGGCGGCAGATTCGTGAGCGGGAACCAGGCGGCCCGGGCCGCATCGTCGCCGGCGCGGAGCTGGACCCGGTCCGCATCGACGATGGTCCAATAGGCGACCGTCACGACCCAACCGCGCGGGTCGCGGCCCGGCTTGCCGAAGGCGTGGAATTGGTTCAGGGGCAAATCGCCCAGCCCCGCCTCTTCCCGCAGCTCACGCCCGGCGGCCTCGTGAAGGTCTTCCCCTTCATTGACAAAACCGCCCGGGATGGCCCATGAACCCTCGAAGGGAGCCGTCTTGCGCTGGATCAACAGGACGTTGAGCGTGTCGCCGCCAATTCCGAAAACCACACAGTCGGCAGTCAGCCCGGGACGGGGGAAGCGATAGGTGTAAGGCATGGAGGAGGGTTCAGGGTTCAGGGTTCACTTCATCAGCTCGTTCCCAAGCTCCGGCTTGGGAACGCATGAATCCGGTTCCCAGGCTGGAGCTTGGGAACCAGGAGGTGCGATTTGGACCTTGGAATTTGGACCTTGGAACTTGGAACTTGAGCCTTCCACCCTATGACTTCTTCAGGCTTTCGACGTATTGGGCGAGCTCTTCCAGCTCTCGTTCGAAACCGCCGGAGAGGATCGGGAAGCGGCACCAGGTCTTCGGGTCGAGGTTCTCGTCGTCGAGGTGGAACGACGGGGCGTAGCGCTCGCGTTTCCACTGGTTGCGGCACCAGAGGCGGAAGAACCGCGCGACCCAGAGGTGGAGCTGCTCGTCGGAGAACTGGCCGAATTGCGCTCGCGCGCGGCGGAAGGCATCGATCGGCGTCTGCTTGTCGCGGATCGCCGCCCGTTCGATCGCGTCGAGCACTTCGTAGGGCATCAGATCGGCCTCGTCGGTCTGCGTCGCTTCCCGGGGCCGGAGCTCGGCGGTGGGGGCCAGGCGATTGACGGCGGCCAGCGCGGGGATGGGGTGGACGCCGGCCGGGCCCTCGGTCTCCAGCCAGCGAAGCCAGTGCCGCAGGAATGCCTTGTCAATGCCGGCGATCGGGCTGAGGCCGCCGCACGTGTCGCCGTCCATCGTGGCGTAGCCCACGGCCGCCTCCGATCGGTTGCTCGTGGCCAGCAGCAGGGCGCCCTTGACGTTGGCCAGCATCCAGACGCCCGGTCCGCGGACGCGGGCCTGGATGTTCTGTAGCGCCAGATCGTCGCGATCCCAGCTCAGTTCGCGCCCCAGAACGGCCTCGACTTTGGCCGTGTAATCGGCAACCAACTCATCGATCTCCCAGCAGGCCATTTCCGCCCCCAGGGCCTCGGCCAGGGAGACCGCCGCGCAGCGGGTGTCCGGGCCGCTGTTCCGCGAGGCCTGGTAGGCACAGCTCAGCAGGGCGCGGACCCGCTGGCGGTCCGTGGCCGCTTCCTTCAGGGCGGGGATGTGACGCAAGCGGGCGTTGAACTCGTCCGGGCCGAGTTCCGCGGCGGCCATTTCAACCATCAGGGCCACCAGGCACGCCACGCTTGACGAATCGGCGCCGCCGCTGAGGCTGACGACAAACCCCCGCGAGCCGCTCTTCCGCAGGTAGTCGAACAGCCCGAGCGTCAGCGCACGGGTGAACTCCTCTTCTTTCATTCGCGGGCTGCTCTCCCAAGCGGCGGCGATCGGCTGGGAGACGTCCGGTTCGATCTCGGGAAAGGAGAAATCGCAGGCGATCCGCCGGCCCTCGCCGGCAATCTGGGGTTGATAGCTTCCGGTTCGGGCCCGGGCCATCCGCGTGGCGTCGACGTCGATGACCGCCGTGGTCAACTGCATCGGTTGGTAGGAGAACCGCGGGCCGGCGGCGAGCAGCCGCCCGGCGGAGGCCAACAGCGCGCCGCCGTCGTAGACCGCCCGGCCGGCCTCGTTGCCCACGAGGTTCGTCGAGAGATAGCTGACGCCGAAGGCCCGCGAGCCTTCGGTCACCAGGCGTTTGCGGATTTCGAATTTTCCGAAGGCGAAGTGGCTGGCGCTGGGATTGAGGATCACATCGACGCCGGCCAGGGCCATGTCGCCGCCGGGCCGCTTGGCGACCCAGGCGTCCTCGCAGATTTCCAGGCCGATCTTGATGCCGCCGCAGTCGAACGCGACATCGCCGATCGGATATTCCTCGCCGCCGCAGCGGATCGAATCGGCGACGCCCAGCGGCCAGGGTTTGAACCAGCGGGGTTCGTAATGGAGACCTTCGCTGGCCAGGAAGCGTTTGGCGACGAAGCCGAGAATCCGCCCGTCGGCCGCCACGCAGGCCGTGTTGAACAGCCCGCTGCGGTGCAGCACGGGGAGGCCGACGGAGAGGATCATCCCGCGGGTCTCGGCGACGATTTCGCCGAGGATTTCCAGCGCCGTCCGCGGCAGGCCGGGCGAATGGAGGGCGTCCTCGCAGCCGTAGCCGCAGACCGCCATCTCCGGCAGGCAGAGGATCCGCACCTCCCGCTCGCGGGCCTCGCGGATGGCCGCCAGGATGTTCGCCCGGTTGTTCCTCCAGTCGAGCGGCGTCTGGTTCAGGACCGCCGCGCCAACGCGAATTCGGGTCACGGTGCGTTTCCTCGTGTTGCCTCGATTTGCCCGAGTCTCTTCTCGTACAGGGACTGCTCAAGCCAGACGGGGTAGGCGTCGGGCGAAGCCAGGCGGCGGACCGTCTCGGGGAGGGTCGCCAGTTGCCGCCGGGCGCGCTGTTGGGCCGCCGCCGCCGGCGGCGGTTCGTAGACGGCCCGTCCGCGGCGAAACACCGGCAGGAGCAGATCGTGGCAGCCGGCCTGCCGGGGAATTGCCTGCCGCGAGCCATCGCGGGGATCGACGGCCCGAAGCGGGCCGGCCGCCGCCCGCTCGTCGAACAGGCAATCGCCGAGCGCTCGGCCGCGATCCTCGTAGCGGCGGACCTGGAGGATGCCGGGCGTGGTCGCCTTGGCCGAGTCGTCCGAGAGCTTGATGCAATCTTGCCACGCGCCGCCGGGCGGCCGGATGGCCGCCAGCTTGTAGACCCCGCCCAGGGCCGGCTGATCGTAGGCCGTCGCCAGCCGCGTGCCAACGCCCCAGACATCGATCTTCGCCCCAGCGGCCTTCAGATCGGCAATCTGGTATTCGTCGAGATCGTTGGAGGCGACGATCTTCGCGCTGGGGAAGCCGGCCTCGTCGAGGATCCGCCGCGCGGCGGCGCTCAGCGCGGCCAGGTCCCCCGAATCGAGCCGGATGCCGATCATCTCGTGGCCCCGCGCGCGGAGCAGCCGCCCGATCCGGGCCGCGTTGTGGACGCCGGCGAGCGTGTCGTAGGTGTCGACCAGGAAGATGCAGTTGTTCGGAAGCGCCTCGGCGTAGAGCCGCATCGCTTCCAGTTCATCGTGGAAGCCCATGATCCAGCTGTGGGCGTGGGTGCCGCGGACCGGGACGCCGAACAGCCGGCCGGCCAGCACGTTGGAGGTGGCGACGCAGCCGCCAACGAACGCGGCGCGGCTTGCCGACAGACCGCCATCGATCCCCTGGGCGCGGCGGAGGCCGAATTCGATCACCGGATCGCCGCGGGCGGCTGAAACCACGCGCGCTGCCTTGGTGGCGACGAGCGTCTCGAAATTAACCATCGTGAGGAGTGCCGTTTCGACGAGTTGGCACTCCAGGATCGGCCCGCGGACGCGGACGAGGGGTTCGTTGGCGAAGACCACCGTGCCCTCCTCGACCGCATCCAGGTCGCAGCGGAAGCGGAGCCCGGCGAGGTAGTCGAGGAAGCGGGGATCGAACAGCGCGGCGCCATCGGCGCCGCGCTGTTCGGCCAGATACGCCAGGTCCTCGGCGTCGAAGGAGAACACCTGGAGGAAATCGACGACGGCGGCCAGCCCGCAGGCAATCGCGAATCCGCCGCCGAAGGGGCTCTCGCGAAAGGAGAGATGAAACACCGCCTCCCAATCGGCGCGTCCCGTCTTCCAGTATCCAGCCGCCATCGTGAGCTGATAGAGGTCCGTCAGCAGCCCGAGGGAAGTCCGGTAGATCGGATTCAGGCGGCGCATGGTCGCTCAGTGCATTTCCGTCTCGCAAGCGCCGAGGCCGTGGCGATAGTAGTTGAACTGCACGTTGGGGTGATCCGCCAGGAGCGACATCGGCACGGAGCTGTCGGGGACCTTCTGGGAGATCATCAGCGCGGTCAATCGCATGCCGAAGGGGTTGTCGTGGCAGCCGGCCTGCCAGATCGAGACCTTTTCGGCTTTCCAGGTTTCGAGGGGGCCGACGGTGGCCGCCCTGGTGGGGACCAGCGCCACCTGCCCTCCGCCGCTGGTTCGCGCGTTCTGGATGACCGTCATCGGGTGCAGGTCGGTGACGCGGGTCTTCAGCTTGCGATATTCCTCCGGCGCCGGCGGCGCGTCCTTGTACTTGCCTTTCCGCCGCGGCGGATCGTTGAACGCCCAGTGCTTCACTTCGCCCTGGCCCCCCTGCATCACCACGCAGCGAATTTCGTCGAAACTCTTGCTGTAAGCGTTCAGGTCGCCGGTGGGAAAGTGCAGATGGCTCTGGGGCATCCGCAGCTTGCGGTCGATCCGATTGAAGCAGAGCTGCATGTCGGCTTTGGCGAAGCTCAGCGGATGCGACGTGGGCACCGGCACCCCGTCGTCGTCGACCCATTCGTCCATGCCCCAGTAATGGGCCTTGCGGATGTCCAACTCCAGTTCATTCACGAGCCGGGCGACCAGGGGCAACTGCTCCGTGGGGCCGATCGGCCCGCAGATGCCCGCCGGGTTGTCGTCCGTCGACTGCCGCCAGGCGTTGATGTACTCCAGGGCCTCGGCAAGGTAGAAGTCTTCCAGGGTGTCGTACATGACCACCTTGAAGCCCGGCCGCGACAGCTTTTCCAGGCTCCGCGCGTTGAGCTTGGGCACATCGGCGTAGATCTCGGGGTCGAGGGTCGTGTAGTCCCACCAGTCCGGGGCGACTTTGCTGATCGGTCGGGGCATCGTTGGCCTCCTGAGAAGGGTTCGGGGTTCAGGGTTCAGGGCCCTCACCTCGTTGCCAAGCTCCAGCTTGGGAACGTTAAGACTTGGTTCCCAAGCTGGAGCTTGGCAACCAGGAAAAGCTGACGGCTGACGGCTGACAGCTTCTCTCACGCAAAAAGCGCTTTCAAAATGTCGTCTTGAGGATAGGAATGACCGCGGTGCTGGACGAAGGCCTCGGCGGCCGCAACGCCGATCTGCTCGCCGCGCATGCGGGCGTGGCGGCGCATGGCATTCAGATATTCATCGATGCCATGGTGGTCCAGGAGCCATTGCCGCTGGCTGACGTGGCAGGCCAGCATTTCGGCCTTCTCTTCGACTTGCTCGGAGATGTCGACGTAGGTTGTCGGCTCCACGGCGTTGCCCAGCGGGTCCTTGGCCTCCAGGGGGTCGCAGTAATAAAGATGGGGGACTTGCGAACCTTCAACGACTGGAAACTCGGAGCAATTCGGGGCGCCGTAGAGGAAGCTGGCCGCCCGGGCCAACAGCGAGGCCATCTCATGATCCATCATGTATTCCTTCGGCGCGTGGGCGAAGACCAGCGTTGGGGCGATCCGCCGGAACAGGTCGTAGCACTTCTGGAGCGTGGGTTTGTCGTAGACCACCAGCCCATCGTTTTCGCCCAGGCAGTGGTAGCTGGCCCCGACCCGCCGGGCCGCGGTGGCCGCCTCCTCGGTTCGCCGGGCGCTGATCGCCCAGCGGGTCTCGGTCATGCTGCCACAGTCCCCGCCGGTTGCGGTGGCGATGTGGAGTTCCCATCCGGCCTTCTTCAACCGGAGGAGCGTGCCGGCGCAGAGGAATTCGGCATCGTCGGGGTGGGCCAGGAAACTCAGGGCGACTTTTCGTGTGGGCTGCGACATGGGGGGCGAGGAGGTCCGTTGCTGGGAATCGAATTCGGGAAATGCGGGAACCCGGAACGGCTCCAGGTTCAGAACGCCGTCTAGTATAGCGATCGTGCCGGACGCAGCAAGCTGGCGCCGGTCGAAACGCCGGCGGCGGGCCCGCCGGCTTGCAGGGCAGTGCGTTTTCCGTAATGCTTGTGGAAGGTTGGAAAAGCGGCGATGGCGCCCGCGGCAGGCAGTCGGCTCTCAAGGCAACGGCGATCTGCGCCCGGCGACGGGCAGGGCCGCGGACAGGGAATCGGTTCCTCCGCCTCACGCTGGGGAGTCGGAGCGGTTACGAATCAGGAGAACGCGGCAATGGCGGAGCGAAAACTCGGCGTGGCGATCCACGGCGCGGGGTCGGTCGCCCGGGCGCACGTGGCCAGTTGGCTGAAGATTCCCCGGGCGAAGATCGTGTCGGTGTCGAGCCGGCGGCTGGAGAGCGCGCAACGGCTGGCCGCGGAGTTCCAGCTCGACTCTGCCGTGACCGACGACTACGCGGCGGTCTTGCGAGACAAACGGGTGGATGTGGTCAACATCAGCGGTCCGAACCATGTCCACGCCGAGCAGGCGATCGCCGCCGCCAAGGCCGGCAAGCACTTGATGATCGAGAAGCCGATCTGCATCACCGCCGAGGAGAACCGCGCGCTCCGCGACGCGGTGGCCGCAGCGCGGGTCAAGAGCGTGGTCAGTTTCGTGCTCCGCTGGAATCCGCTCTTCGACAACATCAAGTCGCTGCTGGCAGCGGGGGCGGTCGGCGAACTGTTCTATCTCGAAGTCGACTACTGGCACGGGATCAGCACCTGGTACAGCGGCTGGCAGTGGGCCCACACGCGGCAGACCGGCGGCAGCACGATGCTCCTGGCCGGCTGCCACGCCGCCGACGCACTGCGTTACTTCGCCGGGTGCGAGGTTGCCGAGGTGGCGGCGTTCGGCAACAACATCAAGCGCGATTACGAGTACGAGGCCAACGTGGTGGCGATCCTCAAGTTCGAAAACGGCCTGATCGGCAAGACGTCTTCCCTGCTCGACGCCGACATGCCCTACAGTTTCAACATCGACCTGCTCGGCAGCGAGGGCGCGCTGCGCGACAACCGCATCTGGTCGACGCGTCTCTTTCCGGGCCAGAGCGGGTGGACGACGATGAAGACGATCCTGCCCGATTCGGGCGACGTCGATCATCACCCGTTCGACGCGCAGATGAGCCACCTCGTCGACTGCATCTGCGGGGATCGCGAGTCGCACTGCAACGTGGCCAGCGGCTTCCACACCCACGAGGTGTGCCTGGCAATCGACCGCTCCATCGCCGCGGGAGGGAAGCCGGTTTCGCTATGATGACACCCCGCCAACGGTGGCTCGCTCTGTTTGAATGCCGGCAGCCCGACCGGATTCCGACCGACTATCAGGCGACGCCGGAGGTCACCGCCCGGCTGCTGGATGAACTCGGCTGCGGCGACGAGGAGGGGCTCTGGAAGCGGCTGAAGATCGACCGGCGGAAGGAAGTCATCCCGCCGTGGACCGGCCGGCGGGATGGGGGCGGCGGCGACATATGGGGCATCACTTACCGCCGCGTGGAGTACGGCGGCGGGGCCTACAACGAACCGTGCCGCCACCCGTTGGCCGAGGTCGACTCGGTCGCGGAGGTGCACGCCTATCGCTGGCCATCGCCCGAGGAGTTTGACTACGCGGCGATCACGAAAATCTGCCGGGAGGACGACGGGACCCGCCCGATCCATGCCGGCTGCTACGAGCCCTTTCTGCTCTACGGCTACCTGCGGGGCCTGGAGCGGGCGTTTGAGGACTTGATCCTCAGGCCGCAGATTGCCGACGCGATCCTCGGCCACCTGTTCGATTTCCACTGGGAGCATCACCGGCGGATATTCGCGGCCGGGGCGGGGCGGATCGACACGACTTGGGTCGCCGAGGACCTGGGCTCCCAGACCGGGCCGTTGATCAGCCTGGCGATGTATCGGCGGTTCTTGCGCGACAACCAGGTGAAGATGGCCGAGCTGGCCCGGTCCCATGGCATCCACGTGATGTACCACACCGACGGGGCCGCGCGGATGTTTATCCCCGACCTGCTGGACCGCGTGGGGATCGAGATTCTCAATCCCATCCAGTGGCGGAGCGCCGGGATGGATCGCGCGCGGCTGGTGGCCGATTTCGGCGGCCGGCTGATCTTCCACGGCTCGATCGACAACCAGCGGACGCTGGCTTTCGGCAGCGCCGAAGACGTCGCCCGCGAGGTCCGCGAAAGCATCGAAATCTACCGCCCGGCGCGGTGGATCTGCGCCCCCTGCCACAACCTCCAGCCGATCACGCCGACGGAGAACATCCTGGCGATGTACGAGGCGATCGGCAGCGCGTGAAGCGGGGTCTCCGGCCGGCCGCCGAGTCTGCCGGCTCTGGTCGTCCCCGGCTGCTTCGTGAATGCCGGCAGTTGGGATCTGCACCAGTCCCGTCAGTAGGACTCGATCTCCACCCTCACTCATCCTTCGCCAACTCGGCCATCACCTCATCGGAGATGTTGAAGTTGGCGGAGACATTCTGGACGTCATCGTGGTCGTCGAGGCGCTCCATGAGCCTGAGGATCTTGCGGGCGGCGTCGGCGTCGAGGTCGACGGTCTCGTTGGGAACCAGGCTCAGCTCGCGGACCTCGGTCTCGATGTTGGCGTCGGCCAGGGCCTTGGAGACGGCCTCGAACTGGCCGACGCCGCAGGTGATTTCGAACTTGCCGGCGCCGGCTTTGACGTCGTCGGCCCCGGCCTCGATGGCAATCTCCATCAGCGTATCTTCATCGACCTGGTCGGCGGCGACGATGAACAGCCCCTTCTTCTCGAAATTCCAGGCGACGCAGCCGGTCTTGCCGAGCTTGCCGCCGGCCACCTCGAAGGCCTTGCGAATCTCGGGGGCGGTCCGGTTGAGGTTGTCGGTCAGGCATTCGCAGAGCACGGCGACGCCGCCCGGGCCGTAACCTTCGTAGACGACTTCCTCGAGGTTTCCGCCGTCCAGTTCGCCCGTTCCCTTCTTGATCGCCCGCGCGATGTTGTCTTTGGGCATGCTCACCGCCTTGGCGGCGTCGACCGCGGCGCGGAGGCGGAAGTTGACGTCCAGGTCGCCGCCACCCATCTTCGCGGCGATGATGATCGCCTTGGTGAGCTTGCTCCAGAGCTTGCCCCGCTTCGCGTCGATCAATGCCTTCTTGTGCTTGATGCCCGCCCAGTGTGAATGGCCTGCCATATCAGCGTCCTTGTTGCTCGGATCGAATGCTTCGACTTGGCGTCGTGGCGGATCCTTGCGCCGGTTCCCGACCGGCTTTCCGCCGGGTGTTCGCCGGGCAAAGACCGCCGCGCCGCGCGCGTTACTTGGTTTTTTCCAGCTTGTCGCGGACTCTTTCCGCTGCCTGTTCGTCGCCGGCCTGCTTGAATCGTTCGTAGGATCGCCGCCAGGCCGCCGCCGCCTTGTCGTTCTGCTTGCACCTGGCATAGGCCTCGCCGAGGTGATCGAGCACGACCGGATCGGGCTCGAATTCCGCGGCCTTCTCCAACTCGGCGACAGCCCGCTCGTACTGGCCCTGCCGGAAGAGCACCCAGCCGAGGCTGTCGCGGAATGCGCCGTTGTCCGGTTCGGCCTCGACGGCCCGTTCGATC
This sequence comes from Pirellulaceae bacterium, assembly GCA_012744395.1. Taxonomy (GTDB): domain Bacteria; phylum Planctomycetota; class Planctomycetia; order Pirellulales; family Thermoguttaceae; genus JAAYCB01. The sequence goes on along the minus strand of JAAYCB010000351.1, from coordinate 6,857 downwards.
ATCCGCCGGGCGCGGTGGAGGTGCATGTTCTCATCGGCCCAGAGATAGCCGAGGTCGTTCAGCGCGCCGGGGTCTTCGGGGAACTCGTCGAGAACCTGCTGGAGCCATTCGACGGCATCGGGAATTCGCCGCTCTTCGAGGCAGAGGTTGGAGAGGATCATCCGCGACTGGCGGACAATCCGCCGCACCTGCGGGGAGCCGTGCTGATCGTCGAAGCGGTCGACGAGCGCGCGATACGCGGCGGCCGCTTCGGGCTTGCGATCGGCATGGTAGAGAATCCAGGCCACTCGGCTATGGAAGACGGCGGAATCCTCGTCGAGCCGGATCGCCGCGCGCGCCGCGGCCAGGGCCTCGTCCGTCTTCCCGGCCATCTCCAGGGCCGCGGCCAGATAATACTGGAAGACGGCCGCGCGCTGGCCCTCGACTCCCGGCAGTTCGGCGGCCTGGCGGAACACGTCGGCCGACTCGGCGTATTTCTCCGCCTCCAACAGCGCCACGCCCCAATCGAGAAGCCCACTGGCGGCACGTTCGGGAGCCAGACGGAACGCCGCCTGGAACAGGGGGGGAACGTCATCGAAGCGTCCGGCGGCCAGGCCAAGCTGCGCCGCGGCCAGCAGCGCCGCGGCGGCGAGCGGTTCTTCGCTGAGCGATGTTCCGGCGGTTGCGAGGATCGCGCTGACGGTGGACTCGGAGGCGGCGAGCCGCTGCAACCCTTCCCCCAGGGGATCGAGGGAGCCGGCCTTCTCAACGACGGCGGCGAGGACGTCGGCAATCGCCGGGTCGTCGCCGCGGCCCAAATGGATTTCGAGCAGGCGGCGATAGACAGTCAAAGTCGGCGCGTCCTCGACGAGGCCGCGATAGAGCCGCTCGGCCTTCTCGGGCTGGTTTGCAGCGGCGTATTTCTCGGCGAGGAAATAGCGGGCGGCCGTGTTCTCCGGTTGCTGCTGATGGAGTCCCTCCAGATACTCGATGAGTTGTTCTTGGCGGCCGAGTTTTCCGAGGATTTCCTCCAGGAGCAGGCAGCCGGCGAGCCCGTCTTCCTCGGGCCGTTCGTGGAAATAGACCTTCAGGGCGGCGAGCGCGTCTTCGAGGCGGCCGGCGGACTGGTGGAGTCTCGCCTCGTTCAGCGCTGCGCGCCGCGGTTGGGGCGCGGCTCTCTGCGACTGGTCGAAAGCGCGTTTCGCCTCGTCCGTCCGGCCCGCCGAGAGGAAGCACGATCCGATCAATTGGCAGACGGCGGCCTCCTTCTCGAGCAGGGCCTTGCGGGCCTCCGGCGAGAGTTGGAACTTGTCGGGCTCCGCGAGGGCTTCCACCACGCGTGCCAGATAGCCGGCCGCTTTTTCGTATTCTTCGTTGAGGTGGCAGAGCCGTCCGATCTCCAGCCAGAGGATGACTTCGTCGCCGGCGGGGAGAACGGCGGGCGGATCGGCCGCGACGAGCCGCTCGTACAACGCGACGGCCCCTGGCCCCTGGCCTTCGCTCGCCAGGTGCATGGCCATGAATCGCAGGAGCGCCGCATCGGCCCGATTGGCGGGCCGCATCCGTCTTGCGGCGTACTCCGCCATGGCCGGGCGCTTGAGCCGCGCCGAGAGGCGGACGACCGCTCTGGCGGCGTCCTCCGCGGCGGAATCGAAGCGCAGCGTTCGCTGATAGGCGCGGAGCGCCTTGTCGTACAGCGGCCGGGCCAAATCGGTCTTGCCGCTCCGCCATGCACGGTCGCCGCGATCCTCCAGTTCGTGGGCCAGGCTGAACAGAGCCAGGGCCTCGACCCTGTCTTGTTCCGCTTCGCTCGGGGGCCGCTGCGGGATGAACCGGGCGCAGGGTTCCTCGAATGGGAAGGCATCGAGGGGATCGCCGGCCGCCGGCGCGTCTCCGGGCTCGGCGCCGGGCGGAGAGGCTCCGGCCGGCGTCCATCCGGAGGCCGGCAACAGGCTGAGCGCGATCAGCAAAGGGGAGTACCAAGAGAAGCGAAACGGCACCGTGCGCCTCCTTCCCGCGGCCAAACGATCAGCGGGGCTTCTTTTTCGACAGTCCTTTGGTTGCCGAGCGTTTTGCCGCGGGTGCGGACTTGGCGGGCTTGTTCGCGCCGCCCGTTGACTTTCCCCTGGCGGGCGTCTTCTTCCCTTCAGCGGCATCCCTGGCCGGTTTGGCCTGGACCTTGGGCTTGGGGGCTGCGGTCTTCTTCGCGGCGGCTTTCTTCGGCTTCTGCTCGGCCTTGGGGGTGGCCGCCGGCGGCTTGGCGGGGGCCGCCGGGGATGGAGCAGCCTGCCCGGGCGTCTCGGGGGCTGCCCGACTGCGCCGTTTCGGCAATCGGGGCGCGGCTTGCGGATCGATCTCGAGCAGGCACTTGCGCAGTTCGGGCTTGTGGGGCGTGGCCGTGAAATCGACGGCGAACTGGTGGAGCAGGGAGGCAAACTCGATACCCTTGTTCTTCGCCACCGAGCGTTCCAGCCCGGGCACGCTCCCCGCCTTGAGGTCTTTGGGTTTTGCCAGGTCGAGGATTTCCATCACGCTGATCGCGGCCGCGTCGACGGGAATCGCGTGCCCCCCGAGAGCGACCTGCATGACGTAGGCGACGGCAAAGCTGGTGGCGCCCTTGATCTTTTGCAGTTGCTCGGTGGCCGGGCCGAGGTTCTCCTTGCGGAGTTCCTCCAGGTCGAATGCGTACTTCGTTTCGAAGACCGACTGGAGAATCTCCTTGATCCGCTGTGCCGCCCGGGTCGGGTCCGGCAGGCAGGAAATCTCTTCGGCGAGTTCTCGGATCGTGGTCACGCGGACTTCGTTCCAGTCGAAGAAATTATGGACCAGTGCCGCGAAAGCCTGCTCGGCGGCATCGTACTTGGCGTCTTCCAGGCACGCGGCGAAGAGGAGATGCTCGATGACGGACCTCTGCGGGTCGGGGGCCACGAGTTGGTAGCCAGCCTTTTTCAGAACCTTCTGGATCTTGTTGATCTTCGTGCTTCGACTGCTGGTTGCCATGGGTCCTGCCGTCAGTTATCCACAGAAAAATTCAAGCATGCTTCACGGAATGCCGCCTGCGAGCCGCGCGGCGCTACCGATTCGCCTCTCCATCCGTCTCGCTCTCCTCGTCCGCGCCGGCCGCGTCCTGCTCTTCCGGTTCGCCGCCTTCGGGCGGGCGCGTTTCATCCGGTGGCAAAACCTCCTTGAGAATTCGTGAAATCTCGATCGACTTCTTCACGCCGTCGTCCAGGAAGAACTCGATCTTCGGCGTGTAGCGGGTGTTGATCCGGGCGGCGCATCGGGCTTGCAGGAAACCGGCGGCGCTCCGCAGGCCACGGAGGCTCAACTGTTGCCTGGTTTCATCGCCCATCACCGAGACGTGCACCTTGGCGTGGCGCAGGTCTCCCGAGACCTCGACGTAGGTCACGGTCACGTCGCGGATTCTCGGGTCCTTCAGGTCGGCGAGGATCGCCATGCCAACCACCTCGCGGATTGCCTCAGCCGCTTTTTGAGCCCTGCGCGACGGCATTGCCACTCCCAACATGCGAAAGACAAGTAACTATCTGCGGAGATTGCCCGCCGCCGGCCAGGGACGGATTGCCTCGGTCTGCTCCGTCTTCCGCGGCGATGAACCTGGCGCGGCCGCCGCCGGAACGCAGCGGCGGATGGCGCGGCGATCAGAAGGTTCTCGCCACCTCCTCAATCTTGTAGGCTTCGAGGATGTCGCCTTCCTTCAGGTCGTTGAAACCGCCGAGTTTCATGCCGCATTCGTACCCTTCGCGGACCTCGCGGGCGTCGTCTTTCTCGCGCTTGAGGGATTCCAGCGAGTAGTCGCCGATAATCCGGCTCTCGCGGATCACGCGGATTCTGGCGTCGCGCTGGATGCTCCCGGCGAGAACGCGGCAGCCGGCGATCGTGCCCAAACGGCTGATCGCGAAGGTCTTCTGCACCAGCGCGCGGCCGAGTTCCGCTTCGCGTTTCTCCGGCCGCAGCATGCCTTCGAGGGCGGCCTTCAGATCGGACGTGATTTGATAGATGATGTCGTAGCGGCGAATCTGGACGCCGCGGTTTTCAGCCAGCACCCGGGCGCTTTCCTCGGGGACGACGTTGAATCCGATGATCACGGCATCCGACGCGCTGGCCAGCGTCACGTCGGCTTCGGTGATTCCGCCGACCGAGGCCTGGAGGATCTTGATCTGGACCTCGGGGTGCTGGAGCTTGGTCATCTCCTTCTTGATCGCCTCGATCGAACCGCGGACGTCGGCGCGGAGAATGATGTTCAGCGTGCGGACCTGCTGCTGGCTGATCCGCTCGCTGAGCGTCTCCAGCGTGACCTGGGGCATCGTGACCCGCAGCTCTTCCTTCCGCTGGTGGGCGGCGCGCTCCTCGGCGATCTGCCGCGCTTCGGGAATCGTCGGCACGACATAGAAGCGGTCGCCCGCGCCGGGCGCCACGTCGAGCCCGGTGAGGTTGGCCGGGAAGGAAGGGCCGGCCTCCTTGACCCGCCTGCGGGGATTGAGCGTGTCGTACATCGCCTTGATGCGGCCGTGGGCCGCGCCGCAGACGACGATGTCGCCGACATGCAGGGTTCCACGGTCGACGAGCACCTTGCAGACCACACCGCGCCCCTGCTGCACCTCCGCCTCGAGGCACACCCCGGACCCCGGAGCGTCGGGATTGGCCTTGTACTCGTTGAGCTCCGCAACCGTCAGGATCGTGTCGAGCAGCTCGTCGATGCCCGCGCCGGTGATCGCGCTGGTGCGGACGACCTCCACGTCGCCACCCCACTCGCTGGGCAGCAGTTCGGCGGCGGCCAGCTGCTGGTACGCCCGATCCGGGTTGGCGCCGGGCAGATCGATCTTGTTCAGGGCGACGACGATCGGGACCCCGGCGGCCCGGGCGTGGCTGATGGCCTCTTCGGTCTGGGGCATGACGCCGTCGTCGGCGGCCACGACGAGGACCGCGATGTCGGTGCAGTTGGCGCCGCGGGCGCGCATCTCCGTGAAGGCTTCGTGGCCCGGCGTGTCGACAAATGCGATCGGCCGTCCGTCCTTCTTGATCCGGTAGGCGCGGATGTGCTGCGTGATCCGACCCTTTTCGGTCGAGACAACGTCGATGTTGATGATCCGGTCGAGCAAGGAGGTCTTGCCGTGGTCGACGTGGCCGAGAAACGTGACCACCGGGGGGCGGGGCTTGAGCGACGCGGAGTCGTCCTTGATGTTGTGGAGTCTTTCCATCAACTTCTCTTCGGCCGAGGCCGCCTTGCGGAAATCGACCTCGATCTCCAGGGCCGTGGCCAGCAGTTCGGCGGTCTCCAGATCAAGTTGGTCGGTGATGCGGAGGAGCTTTTCATACTCGAAGAGTTTGCGTTGCACGTCGGCCACGGGCAGCCCGAGGCTCTCCGCGAAGCTCTTGACGGTGCAGGGCAGGTCGACCACGACATTGTGCTTTCGGGGCGCGGCGGTGCTCACATTCCCGGTGCGGCGGAGCCGGCGGGCCAGGCGGGGCGAAATCTCTTCCTCGTCGCCTGCTCGGCGCCGCGTCGTGGCGGCGCCGGATCGTTTACGCTTCAGTTGGCGCTGCTCGCGCCCGCCCAGGGTGCTGCCAGCATTGCCGAGCGGGCCGGCTGCGCGTTTGCTTCTCTTGCCGCGATCCTTGCCGCCCTGCCCGGTCTCAGACAACGCGGCGCCGGGCTCGGCCTCGATCGGCTTCTTGGCCGGCGCCTTGCGCTTCTTCTCGTGCTGGCGGAGTTGTTCCGAAAGAGGCCGTCCACCGGCCTTGCCGGGCCGCAGGGCGCCGGGCGGCAGGCGCAAGTCGGGCTTCTGGGCGCGAGGCTCTTCCTTCTTTTTGGCGGCGGGTCGTTTCGGCGCCGGCATCGGGGCGAGCTTGATCGACAGCCCCCCCTTATCGGCCGAACCGCGGCCGCCCTCCTCGCCCGGCGATTTCTTGACCGGAGCGCCCTTGTCGGGGCGGGACCCGAGAACCGGAATCCTCTTGTCGGCGGCGGCAGCGGGGCCGATGTAGTCCTCGCGGCGCACGGCACCGGCTGGCCGCGGCGGCGGCGTCGGGGTCACCGTGGCTGGGATCGGCGTCTCCGGCGGCGGCGAGGCAGGCGCCGCGGGGGGCGAAACCTGTTCGGCGGTTGGGGTCCCTGTCGGGGCGGCCGGCGTCTCCGGCGTTTCGGAGGGCGGCGGCGCCGTCGGCGTCACGGAGGTTGTCGGGGTAACGGGCACCGTGGGAGTGACGGGTGGGGGGGCCTCGCTGGGCGCGGCGATCTCAGCGGCGGGCGGCGGCTCGGGGGCGGATGGCTGTGAGACCGGCCGGATCGTGGGAGGCAGGGCCCGAACACGGCCAAGAGGTTTTTCCTCGCGTTTCGGGGGTTCCATCCGGGGAGGGACGGGCGCTGCAGGCCGCCTGGCCCCGCCGAGATGCTCGCGGATGGCGACCACCTGTTCGTCGGACAGGCTCGCCAGCGCGGATCCCTTGCCCTCGATGCCGAGTTTCTTGCAAGCATCGACCAGGATCTTGTTGTCGACCTTTAGCTGTTTCGCTAATTGGTAGATGCGAATCGCCAAATCGTGTTCTCGCTTTCCATTGCCGATCAAGATCGGCACCAACCGTAATCGGACAGGAATAGATTAGTGCCGCATGTTTCGTGTCTCCCTCGAATGATGACGCATCGGCAGAGCAAATTACAAAACGACCCCGCCGGCTCAAGACGTCCGTGAGTAGACCGCTCATTGCCCTTCAGCCGGGTCTCGTTGGGAGGGCTGCTCCCCGTCCGGCTCAGGATTGTCTTGTTCTTCCGCAGCGCTGCCCGCCGCTGTCTCCGCCGCCTCGCCGATTTCAGCCGCTTCAGCCGCTTCGGCCGCCTCGGCTGCTTCGGCCGCCTCGGC
>JAAYCB010000350.1 GCA_012744395.1 Pirellulaceae bacterium | reverse complement strand
TGCCCGAGGCCAGGATCATCCCTTCGCTGACGCCGAACTTCATCTTCCGCGGAGCGAGGTTCGCCGCGCAGATCACCAGCCGGCCGACGAGCCCTTCCGGCTCGTAGACCCCCTTGATCCCGGCAAACACGTTGCGTGTCACATCGCCGCCGAAGCTGAGCGTCAGTTGCAGGAGCTTCTTGGCCTCCGGCACGTCCTTGGCGTCGACGATCCTGGCGACGCGGAGATCGACCTTGACGAAGTCGTCGAACGAGATTTCCGCGGCGAGGGGCTCGGCGTTGAACGCCGCGTCGCTGTCGTTCCAGTTTGCCGCGGGCGCGGCGAGTTCTTCTCGGCTTTCGTCGACCATGGCTTGCACTTGCTCCGCTTTTACCCGGGTCATCATGTGTTCAAACGGTTTCACCCCCCTGCCCACGAGCGGCGTCTTCGCCTCGTCCCAGCGGGCAATCGGATCGCCGAGCAGCTCGGCCGTCTGCCGGGCCAGCCGCGGCAGGACCGGCGCGAGATAGATCGCCAACTGGCGGAACAGGTTCAACCCGATCGTGCAGACGTCGCGGAGCTGGTGCTTCTTCTCCGGGTCCTTGTTGAGCAGCCAGGGGGCGGCTTTGTCGATGAACTGGTTGGCTCGATCGCCGGCCAGGAGGATCATCCGCATCGCCCGGTTGTAGTCGCAGGCCTCGTAGGCCTCGGCGATCAGCTCGCCGTCGGCGGCCGCCTGGGCAAACAGCCCGCCATCGTCAGGGTAGGTCTCCGCCAGACCCGTCTTGTGGGCGAACTTCGCCGTCCGGCTGGCCAGGTTGACGATATTGCCCACCAGGTCGGCGTTGACCTTGGCCGCGAATTCCTCCAGGTTCAGGTCGAGGTCGTCGACTCGCGGCGAGAGCTTCGAGGCGTAGTAGTAACGGAGGTAGGACGGGTCGAGGTGCGCCAGGTAGGTCGCCGCGCGGATGAACGTCCCCTTCGATTTCGACATCTTCTCGCCATCCACGGTCAGGAAGCCGTGGATGTGGACCCTCGCCGGCAGGCTGTAGCCGGCCGTCTTCAGCATCGCCGGCCAGAACAGCGTGTGGAAGTAGGTGATGTCCTTGCCGATGAAGTGGTGGATCTCGGTCTTCTCGCTCCGCCACCAGTCGTCGAAATCCTCGCCGTGGCGGTCGCACCACTGGCGGGTCGAGCCGATGTACCCGATCGGGGCGTCGAACCAGACGTACCAGTAGTTGCCGGGCGAGTCGGGAATCTCGAAGCCGAAGTAGGGCGCCGGCCGCGAAATGTCCCAGTCGCGGAGCGGCTCGTGGAGAAAATGGCCCTTCAGATAGTTGGCCACTTCCGGTTGAAGACGCTCGCCGTTCTGCGTCCACTCGGCGAGGAAATCGTGCAACTGTTCGATCTCGATGAACAAATGTGTTGCCGAACGGACCTCGGGCGTCGTGCCCGAAAGCGTGCTCACCGGGTCCTTCAGATCGGCGGGCGAGTACGTGTGGCCGTTGTCGCAGCTGTCGCCATACTGGTTCTCCAGGCCGCAGAACGGGCACGTCCCCTTGACGAACCGGTCGGCCAGGAACGTGCCGGCCTGGGCGTCGTACAGCTGCGTGACCTCCTTCTCGCGGACCAGTCCGGCCTTGCGGATCGCCGCCCAGACCTCCTCGCAAACAGCCCGGCTCTCGGGGCTGTTGGTGCTGCCGTAGTTGTCGAAGGCGACCTCGAAACCGGCGAAATCCTCAATGTGCGCCGCGCGCATCCGCTCGAGCAGCTCCGCTTCCGAAATGCCTTCGCTCTGCGCCCGGATCATGATCGCCGTGCCATGCGTGTCGTCGGCACAGATGTAGATGCAGCGGTGGCCGCGGAGCTTCTGGAACCGCACCCAAATGTCGGTTTGGATGTACTCGACCAGGTGGCCGAGATGGATGTGTCCGTTGGCGTAGGGCAGGGCGCTGGTGACGAGGATCTGGCGTTGCGTCATGTCTTCTCCGGGCAGACGATCTGCCGGCCTGGCGTTGGCCCGCCGGTTGCGAGCAACACGGTCGCGAGCGGCGGGATGCCGAGTTGGCGGAATCGAGACTACAGGGGGTCCATTCTACCCGACTGTGGGCGATTGGTGGAGGCCGGGCCAGCGGACGGACGCACCTGGTTCGGTTGGCAAGGGATGCCGCCACCCGGATCGGCCGCAGGAACTCGCCGAGCCAGAACCGTGCACGCAAGGCGTCTTCGCCGGCCGCGCCCTATCCAGCCGCGGGCCGCCCGGTCGAGCGGGTTCTCCATCGGGGCGGAGAGGCCCGCCCCCAAAGCAGTCGTCTCGCCGCGTCATTCGCCCGGCCGTGTCGCATCGCCCGGCCCCTCGGCGGCTGGGTTCCGGTCCTTGGGCATCAACCAGTAGATGGGCAGGCCGAGGAGCAGGATCACCAGCCCGACCGTGGCGACTTCCGGCTTGTAATCGATCGCCCGATAGATCAGGTATCCGCAGACGCCGCAGAAGACCAGCGTGGTCAGGGGAAAACCGCTCACCCGGTAGGGGCGTTCTGCCTGTGGTTCCTTGATCCGCAAGACGATCACGGCCACGTTGGTGGCCAGGTAGAAGCTGTAGACGACCGCGGCCGTGTAGAGGATTGCGTTGACGAACGAGCCAAGTGCGGCGATCAGGACCAGGGCGATCAGGCCCTGGGTGACGAGCGCCAGGACGGGGGTGCCGGTGCCAGCGTTCCAGCGGCCGAGCAGGCGAAAGGCGCGATGGTCGGCGCCCAGGGCGTAGGAGATTCTGGCCCCGGTGAAAATCAGTCCATTCGTGGCGCCGAGGGCCGATATGCAGACCAGCCCGCTGATCAATCCCGCACCGACGCGGGGAAAGACGGCGGAAACGGTGTCGGTTGCCACGGCCGAGGATTGGGCGACGCCGGCGTAGCCGAGGGCGTAGAGAAAGGCGCCGTTGACGAGCAGGTAAAGGAGGGTCACGGCGCCGGTGCCGAGGACCAGCGCCCGCACGATGTTCCGCCGCGAGTCCTTCACCTCGGCGGCCACGTAGGCCATTTCATTCCAGCCGCCGAAAGCGAAGAGCACGAGAATTAGCGCCAAGCCGAGGGGGAGCGGCTCGAACGACGGCTTGGTCACCGTCAGCGAAGGACCGGCCATCAATGCCACCGCCACGATGCCCAGCAGCCCCACGGCCTTGACGGCGGTGAGCAGGTTCTGCGTCCATTTTCCTTGATTCACGCCGATCACGTTGATCGCCGTGAGGATGACCACGGCCAGGGCGGCGTAGACGATCTGGCAGAGGGCGACGTCGGCGTTCTGGTAGACCTCCCAAGGGAGCAGGTGGTAGGGGACCGTCGCGCCGCCGAAGGGATCATACAGCGCTGTCGCGTAGGTGGCAAAGATGAACGCCATGCCGACAATGTCGCCGGGGCGGACGACGACCAATTGAATCCAGCCGAAGAGGAATCCGGCCCACCGCCCGTAGGCCCGGTTGAGATACACGTAGTCGCCGCCTTCATGGGGGTAGGCGGACGCCAGTTCGGCATATCCCAGCGCGCCGCAAAGCGAAAGCAGCCCGCCCACGACCCAGATTAGCAAAAAGCCCCAGGCGTGCGACGTTCCCGCGGCGACCATCGGGGCGACTTCGTAAATCCCCGCCCCGATGATGATCCCGACGATCAGGCAGGTCGAGTCGAAAAGGGTCAGCTGTTGTCTCGGCGTGTCTTGCACGGGAAGCCTCGGGTTGGCAAGGGGGAGGAATTCTTGCGGAGGGCGGACCGCAAAAGAACCTCCGCGGCCGCCGGGGGACATGGAGGCTGCATCCGCCCGCGGCTAAAAGAATAGCAGAATGCCGCGGCCCGTTCAAATCGGGCAAGGGCCCGGGTCTTCCCGCCAATCCAGGCGTCCACCGGCGCCGGCAATCGGATCCACGCCGCGCTACGGGGCCATCCCCCGGCCCTCGCCGGCCACCGGGGGTCTGCCGCCGGCGACCTGCCCGCGAACCTCCGCCAGCCACGCTTCGCCCGGAATGCCGTAAGGGCGAAACTTCTCCATCGTCCCCCGCCCCTCGTCGTAGAGGATCGCCCGGTGGACCCCCAAGCGGCTGGCGGCCGGGTGGTCGATCAAGTTGCTGGAATCGGTGGCGTTCATCTGGAAGACGACGCGATACTCGACGTCGCGGAGCCCCTGCCGATCGAGGTAGCGGATCACGTTGTTGTAGGAATCGCACCAGAGCAGGCAGTGCACCCCGGCGGCCGGCCCCTCGCGGAGGATGTTGGCGAACTGCCGGGCCGTGCTCGCCGGCTTCTCCTCGCCCAGCGAGAATCCGAAATCGTCGTCGCCGCGCCGCAGTTCGCGAAACCTCCCCAGGTCGTAGATGACCAGGAAGATCGGCGGCGCGTCGTCGATGCCCGACTGCTCGCGGCGGCGGACCTCGCCGTCGATCTCCGCAATCGCCGCGGCCGCTTCGCGGCTCGTGGCCAGGCTGATCTCGAGTCCGGACGTGCGGGCGAAGCGCCGCCAGTAGCCGGCTTCGGGCGCGTCGGCCCGGGTCCCGTCGAGCACGAAAAACCGGCCCGCGGGGCCTTGGCGGGCCTGCTGGGCGGCCAGCGAGATCAGCGCCGCCGCGAGCACGCCGAGCGCCGCCTCCGCGCGGTGCCCAACGAGCAGCAGGTTGGCGCCGCCCTGGCGCAACAGGGCGATCGAGGTCGGCTCCTTGATCGCCACCGCCGCGCCCAGCCAGACCCGCGGGGCATGAACCCGCTCCGGCTGCCGTTGGCCGGCGAGCAGTTCCGCAAGCCGCCGGTTCTTCGACAGGTCAGCCGGCAGGTTGCCTTCGAAGACGATCGGCGGCGGCTCATCGCGGCCGGTCTGCCGGGCGTGCTCGCCCAGTTCCCGCAGATACTGCTCGCGCTGGTGGTCCGGCAGCCAGACAACCTGAAAGGGATGGTTGCCCTCGAACAGCCCGTTGGCGTCGTTGTAGATCGCCTCGCCGGGCCGCGTCAGCAGCCGGGCGGCGGTATTCTCCTCGCTGAGGATCAGGTGGGCGTCGGCCTCGCCGCATTGGAGCGCGATCCGCACCGCCATCTGCCCCAAGGTGCTCCGCGCCAGCGAGTAGGCTCCGGCGAGGGTCTGCGATCCCAAGAGGACGTGGATTCCGAAGGCGCGCCCCTGGCGGACGAGCCGGTCGAGCAGCAATGCCGCGCTCTGAGCGACGCTGTCCTCCTCGACGAACAGCTCCTGGAACTCGTCGATGATCAGCAGAATCCGCGGCATCTGGGCTGCTGGCTGGGCGGCGCGGAACCCCCGCACGTCTTGGACCCCGATGCGGCGGAACGCCTCGCCGCGCTGCCGCAACTCCCCGTCGAGCCGCTCCAGAACGCTCAGCCCGAACTCGCGCTCGCTTTCAATCGCCACGACCCGGGCGTGGGGCAACTCCAGCTCCGCATAGGCTTTGAATTCCACGCCTTTCTTGAAGTCGACGAGGTAGAACTCCAGTTCATCCGGGCTGTAGCGGAGCGCGGAGCTGACGACCAGCGCGTGGAGCAGGGTCGATTTCCCCGACCCCGTCTTGCCCGCGATCAGCACGTGTTGGGAAGTGCCCTGGCCAAGCCGCAGAGACTGGAGCTTGGTGGCCCCGGCCCGGCCGAGCGGCACCTCGACGCCCTGCCGGCTGTCTTCGGTCCACCACGCCTCGCGGGGGGCGGCGACGCTGTCGAACGGCACCTCGACGCGGTCGGCGTCCTTGGCCTGGCAGCCCACCGCGCGGACCAGTTCCGTGAACTGCTCCGGCTGGGGCGGCCGATCCAATTCGAGCGGCAGCGGACCGAACTGGGCGTGCTCCCACGCGAAGCGGCCGCCGTGCCGGACGAGCGAAAACGCGCATCGCTCCAGATCGCTGAAGCGGAAATCCCGCGGCATCGGCTGCCCCGGATCGGCACTGATCATCGTGTAGATTCCGCACCGCGCGCCGGCGGTCACGATGCTCGTCAGCCGCCGCGCCGCCGCCTCGGTGAAACCCGCCGGGAAATTCGCGATCACCAGGATCCGGAAAGGCTCCGCCAACTCGCCGGCAAACTCGTTGTACTGCTGGATCGAATCGAACTCGTTCCGCAAGTAGACCTGGATCACCGTCTCCATGTGCTCGGTCAGGTCCGCCAGGCGGCGCTCGATGTGGTTGGCCTCCGTCCAGATCCGGCTGGTGACAAGCTGTTCGTCGTAGTCGGCCAGGTGCATGAACATCGAGAAATCCTCGCCCAGGCCGACCGGATCGATGATCGTGAAACGGACCTTTCCCGGAGGAAGCGACGTCAGCAGGCGGAGCAGTGCCGACTGGAGGGCCTCGGCGGCCGCCGCCTTGTCGTCGCCCGCCTTCACCAGCAGCAACGGCCATTCAGGAAACGGCAGGGCGGCCGGCAGCCGGAACTCGGTGCGGCCGGGCAACAAGCGCGGGTCCTTCGGCACCCCGTCCTCGATCCGGCCCAGGTCGAGCGCATAGCTGCCGAAGCAGACCGCCGGGGGGATCGCGGTGGGCGCCCGCCAACGGCCCCAATCGCTCGTGTTCCAATCGGGAAACTGCTCGTCGCGGAGGCGGTTCATGGCGTCGACGGTCTCTTCAAACTGCCGCACGCCCTCCTGCCAGCGGGCGGCCATCGCGCCCCAGAGCCTCTTGAAATTGCGGTCGTTCTCGGCGGCGGCCAGGGCGCGGGCCCGCCCCAAATCGTGCGCCCGCCGGTAAACCGACTTCTCCAGCCTTTCCAGCAGCAGCGCCCGCCGCTTGTCTTCCCGCTCGATTAGCCGGTCGCGTTCTTCGACAATCGCCTCCAGTAGCGGGGGGTATTTCTCCTCGAGCCGGGCGAGCTCGCGCTGCTTGCGCGCCTCCTGCTCCGCCGAAAGCTCCAGAAACGTGTCGCTGGCCCGTTTCATCTCCGACTCGTAACGCTGGCAGATTTCGCGGCTCTGCCGGTCGCACTCCTGCTCGGCAAACCGGACCGCGCGGTGATAGGCCGCGCCGGCGCCGGCAACCCGTTCGGCCCAGGCGCGATAGGCGGCGGCCGTCGCCCGCCGCGCGCGGCGAAACAGCCACGTGCCTCCGACCGCCCAGACCAGGCCGGCGCACGCCGCCGCCGCGATCCACGGCCAGGCGGAACGGCCGAGGGCCGCCGCCGGCGCCGCGAACACCAGGCCGATCAACAGGAGCGCCCCGCCGGGCCGCGCGACCCCCTCGAACCACCGGGGCGTTCGCATCCGTGCGATTTGCACCGCCCCCTCGTGGACATTTTCGACCGAGGCGTCGAAATCGCGGCCGGCGTCCGGGTCGGCGGCCGCGCCGGCCGATGCGGAAAACGAGGCCAGCGGAGCGAGCGCGCCGTCCCACATCCGCCGCTTGCGGAGCAGCGACTCAAGTTCCGCGCGGGTCTGTTCGATTCGCGCGCGGCCCGCGTCGAGGCGCTCGAGCGTTTCTCTCAGGCGTGCGGACGGCTCGCCCTTTCTGGCGTCGAAGATCGTCGCCGCCTCCCACTGGGCCTCGTCGAGCCGCTTCTTGGCGGTCTGCACGGCCGTTTCACAGGCCAGAATCGCCGCGTGCTTCGCCCGGTCGAATTCCACCGCCGTCCGCTCGTAGTCGGCCTGGGCCTTTTCGAGCATCCCGCGCCGCAGGGCGTCCTGCTCGCGCTCGGCCTGTTCCCGGGCGGCCGCATGTTCCGCGTGGACCTGTTTCAGGGCCGCGCGGTAGTCGGCGTCGGTTCGCTGCTTGAGCCGCTCATACTCGGCCGGCAGTTCCCGTTCGGCCGGGCCGCGCTCCGCCGCGAGTCGGGCGATCTCGGCCAGCAGGCGATCCGCCACGGTCAGGGAAAGGGAACCGTTCATCGACCGCCTCGTCTGGCACTCACTGGTTGTCGCATTCCCGCCGGGCCCGGCCGAGGACCTCGGCCAGGCGATGGATCGCGTCGAGGGCCCGGCGGACGCGAGGCTCCAGGGGGAGCAGGTACGTCTCGTCGAATTTCCGGCTCGTGGCATCGTGCCAGGATCGCGCCGCCTCGGCCCGCGCCGCGCGGAGCTCCTCCCAAGCCAGCTCGAGCCGCGCGGCCGCGCCGCTCAACTCCCAAGTTCTAGCCATCGTCCGCCTCCCGCTCGCCTGTTGGGCCATTCGCCTCGCCCGCCTCGCCCGCCTCGCCCGCCTCGCCCGCCTCGCCCGCCGGCGCTGCGGCCGCCGGCTCGTTGCCCGCGTCTTGCTCGGCGGGGGGCGCTTGCCCTAAAAGCGCGGCGAGGTCGTCCGGCAGGGGCGCCTCGGCCGCCGCATCCAGCGCCACGTAGTCTTCGAGGGCGCGGGCCATTCTCGCCAAATCGGCTTGCGCCCTGGGCTGTTCGTGCTCGATCCAGCGCCGCAACTGGCTCACCGCGCCGATGTATTCATTCACCTCCTGCTCGGCCCGATGCGACCACCGCCGGACGGCCTCGATCTTCTCCTGGGCGATCCGCAGCCGCCGCTTGGCCGCTTCGAGGGCCAGACGCTCGTCGTGGCAACTGGGGCGGTCGTCGCCGGGGTGGAGCATCCGTTTCCGCTCGAGTTGTTGCCGGGCCAGGTGGACCTCGTCCGCGCCGCGGTGGGCCCGTTCGGTCCAATACTCCTTCTGCTCGTGCCCGATCCAATCCAGCGCCTTGCGGACTTCCATGTCCACCGCGTCGAGCGCGCCTTTGGCGTCGTCCTCGAAGACCTTCAACGCGGCCGCGAATCGTTCAACGACGTCGATCGACGTGACTTTGACAAATCGTCCCATGCCGGCACCGTGATGAGAACCTCGGAGATTGACCGGGCAAACAAGCCGCAAGGCCGCGTCAAGGCCGCAACGGGCCGGCTGCGAACCTGCCGCCCGCCCTCCTGTTCCTCGCGGAGGCTCGCTGGGCGCTTGCCCCGGGGCCGGTTCTCCAACCGCGTGCTACC
>JAAYCB010000349.1 GCA_012744395.1 Pirellulaceae bacterium | reverse complement strand
GGTCGGCGACGCCGGATTTCTATTCGAGATACCGGAATACATCACGCCCGAGAGCCGCGAGACGCCCACCGCCGAGGCCGTCGCGCCGTGGGTCGAGACGATCGCGCGGCTCTGGGACGATCAAGCGTTTTACGATGCGGCGGGCCGCCGCTGCCGCGAGCGCGCCGAGACCTGGCGGCCGGATGTGCTCCTGCCACGGTATGAGCGAGCGTTTGAGGATCTGCTTAACGGGGAAAAACGAGAACCAGATCGACATACCAGTTAGCGGAAAGCCTACGTGGCTGCCAGGGTGAGTTATCGATAACGATGACTTCTTTGGGAATGGCAGGGATCTCGTGTGGGTAATCGACCGGGCATTGCTGAAAGAAAAGCCCTAATCGACCGAGCGCTAGAGCGGGAGCCTCGATGAACCCCTACACCTTCGGCAGCTCATAGCCCGCGCGCCGCGGACGGGAGAGCAATCGGGCCGCATCGGCGTCGCCGGCAATCGTCTCGGCCGCGCCGTCCCACTGGATCGATCGGCCGACGCGGTAGGCGATGTTGGCCAGGTGGCAGCAGGCGGTTGCCTGGTGGCTCTCCTTGCGGCTGACCGGCGGCCGTGCGTTCGACTTTAGGCAATCCAGGAAGGTCCGCTGCCAGGGCCCGTCGACCTCGTTGCCCGGCTTGCCGTCGCGCCAATAACGGGGATTGTCTTCTTTTTCCACGATCTTCGCCGGTTCGCGGTCGTCGTAGATCGCATAGCCGGAGCGGTCGAGGACCATCGTGGCATTCGTGCCGTGAAACAGGATGCCGTGCCCCTTGGGCCGGTCCTGGATCGGCTGGAAGTTGTTGAAGCCGCGGTAGGTGTATTGCATGAGGAAACCGGGGAATCGCCAGGAGGCGTCCATCGTGTCGGGCGTATCGGCCAGGTCGTCCACAACGAACTTGCCGCCGGGGCCCGCGACCGTGCCCGGCACGTGCGCCTTCATCGCCCAAAGGATAATGTCGATGTGGTGGATCGCCCAGTTGGTCATCATCCCGCCCGCGTAGTCGAACCACCAGGAGTTGTTCAGCCGCGAGCGGTTGAAGGGGACATAAGGGGCCGGCCCGAGCCAGCGGTCCCAATCATGGCCCGGCGGCGGATCCGAGTCCGCCGCTCGGCCCGTCCTCGAACCGGAGCTGTGAACGTTCCAGGATTCGACCAGGGCGATTCTTCCCAGGCGGTCGGAGTGGAGGATTTCGAGTGCCTTGATGTAGTGCGGATACCCGCGTTGCTGCGCGCCCATGACCGCCAGCACGCCGGTCTTCTCGGCCGCATCGACCATCGCCCGGCCCTCGGCCACGGTGTGGGAGAGGGGCTTTTCCACGTAGATCGCCTTGCCCGCCAGGGCCGCCTGGATGAAGGGCCGGCCGTGCCAGTGCTGCGTGGTGGCAATCAGCACCGGATCGACGTCGCCGCGATCGAGAATCCGCTCGTGTTCGACGACCCGCTCGGGCGGTTTGCGGCCCGCGGCGACGAGGATCTTGGCGGCTTCGTCCATCCGCGGCTCGATCACGTCGGAGACCACCGGCACCTCGACGTCGGGCCACTGGCAGAAGACGCTCAAGAGCTCCCGGCCCCGGCCGCCGCACCCGACAAGCCCCAGGCGGACCCGCTCGGAGGCGGCTCCCATGCCGGCGGCGCGGACGGCCGGCGCGAGGGCCGCGCCGGCGGCGATTGCGGCGACAAAGCCGCGACGGGTGACCGGACAAGAGGCTTTGGGTGAAGACGACATGGCGAATCTCCTTTGTGCGCAGGAGCTATTGAGGCTCTCAAAGCGTTCCAAAAGGCCCCTCGTTGCCGAAACCGGTCAGCAGGGTAAGTCCACGCCCACCGTAATCCGCGGCTGCCCCCAGCGCTGGTTCGCAACGCCTCCGATGAAGCAATATTGCCAACCGCGGATCTTGAGGAACCCATCCAATTCGGCAGCCATCAAGAAAAGACTCTTCATGGCTTGAACCGCGCGAACCACTTCTACTGCTGGACCAGGCCGGAAATCTGCGGCAGTTGATGCTGCCGCAGCGCCGCCTGGAAGGCGTCTTCTTACTGCTACTTGTCTGTCAGTTCGATTCGCCCCAGATCCACCGGTTGCCCTGTCGCGACCGTGAGCCGCGTCGCAGAGTCCTCGGGATTGGCGAACCGGCCGTTGAGCTTGTCGGGTCCGGTGTAGTTGTTCGACATCACGTTGAAGTCTCGCCAGGCAAACGTGAGCACGTACTCGCCTTCCCGCAGGCCGTCGCCCGATTCGTAGGTGGCCAGAGAGAACTTCCCCTCCGCGTCGGTCAAGGCCGAGGACACAATCGGGTAGGCCTCGCCCGCGGCATCCGCACGGTGACACGTCACCGTCAACTTGTCTGCCGGGCTGCCGTTGACATGGACTTCGCCGGCCACGGGAAATGTCGCATCGCGAGGCGGCCCATCCTGCCCACAAGAGGGTAGCAGCAGGCAACATCCCGCCGCGAGCCAGAACCGCAGTGTGGCAGCCGTCATTGGTTTCTCCCGATCGTTCGATGGCGGGTTGAGGGGGGATGGCGGAAGATCTGGGAGAGGCGGGTGTGGCTCCGCCCGAGCGCCGACGCCCGCCTCAGTCGGACCGCCGACGGTCAATCCAGACCGATTGCCTCTCCCTTGGCTCGCGTGATGGCGGCGGCCATCACCCGGGGCTCGATCGTCTCAGCGACAAACCGCACGGAACCATCGCAACGGGCGAACTGCGCGCCGCCGGGATGGAAGGCGTAGAAGCCAGCGGTGCGGCGGTTCGTGCAGTTGATGGTGCATGTGCCCGACCCAACTCCCGTGCCGTCCTGGAGCGATCCGTAGATCCAGTTCTCGCCGTTGAGGATGTCGCCCCAACCGCCGCCGTTGCTGGGGCCGTAGGTGGTCGTGTCGGAACTGTTCGCCAGCCGGCCCCTGTAGATCGTCGTTCCCCCGAGCCGTTCGCCGAGCAGGATCGTGTTCGAGGTGCCGTCGGTGATCGCCGCCATGCGGCTGGTCTGCGTCCAACCGTTGACGACGTTATAAGGCTGCATCGCACCGACCAGCGTCGTATTCGCCCCCGGACTGGCGGGGGCGTAGGCAGCCGCGGCGAAGACCGTCCCCGGCTCCACGCCGGTCACCGTAGCGTAGTCCGAGGGAGCCGATCGCCAACTCACATCCATCGGCGGGAGATTCGTGCCCAGGGAATTCGTCGGTAGCTGGCCCAGATAGCCCCGCGATGCACCACCGGACGCCGAAGGGCAGAGGTAAACCGCCAGAGGGGTCTGAATCAGTTGCAGGTTCAGGTCGATTTGAGACTGCGGGCCGAACCCCACGGCGGCTGCCTGGTCGAACGCCGGGAGGCGGCTGTCGTACTTGTCATAAATCGCCTGCTGCTCGATGAACGGCAGAATCCGCGTCCCCCAGACCTGGGCGTTGAAGTCGGCCGCGAGGAGAAACGAGGGGGGAAAGGTCTTGAACGTGTCCTCGTAGTTGAGCACCCCCAAGCCCAACTGCTTGAGGTTATTCGAGCACTGCGAGCGGCGGGCGGCCTCGCGGGCCGCCTGCACGGCGGGTAACAACAGGGCGATCAGAATGCCAATAATGGCGATCACCACCAACAACTCGACCAGCGTGAACCCGCGCGGCCGGCGCCGCACGCGCTGCGACTCTACCATTGCGCTACCTCCTCAAGCAGATGCCTGCGCCCCAAAGTCGACACGAAAGCCACCGGGCCCCAGAGGTCGCCCACACCGCAAGACGATTTTCGCCCCGTGCAGGCAGCGCCACCGGCCTTCATCTTCCGCAAAACCCTTAGCCGTGTCAAGATTTTTTCCATGGAAATTACATATAATTACCTCGCATGCTTGGGTGCATAGGAACATGGGCACTTGACGGAGGGGACGCCAGGAACGTTGTGGCCCTGAAATCGATGTGCTTTGTTGCCCAAGTTCGCGATCGGGCAACGCCCGCTCCCCTTCCACTGATTTCCGCCATTGCCAGCCCCAAATACCATGGGTTTGGATGGCAATCACCTTGAACGACAGGAACACCTACAATAAAATGATGCAGACGAGAGTCCCTGTCCTCTGCGGGAGACGCCATCGTGATTGCTCGGAGATTTCGCCCGTCAGACTGCATCCTGGGGCTCCCCCCTCTTCTGGCGGTCGTTCTGGCAGCATCCGCGACGGCGCAGGATGGCACCGCCCGAGGGCTTACGGTGGCCGTCGTCCAAACACGGCTTCAGCTGTACGACCGTGCGGCAGAGTTTGCCGCACACATGGCCCGACGACTGGAAGAGGCCATGGAGCACAGGCCGCAGTTGGTCGTCCTCCCGGAAGACATCGGCACGCCCCTGCTGACGTTGGGCGATGCCGGGCTCTTGGCGGATTGCCAGCGCCTGGCGGAAGCCCGGACTCGTCTGGCGGACCGCTACCGCGGGCCGATCGAAGCCGCCTGCGCCCGCTGGAAGGTGTCGCCAGCCCGCGGTTTATGGCTCGTCAAGGCCGACCGCATCCGGGAGGTTTATGGGGCAACGTTTTCCGATCTCGCCCGCAAGCACCGGGTGCATATTATCGCCGGATCGGTTCCGTGGGCAGTGCCGCAAAAGTGCGGGGAAGTGCACAACGCAAGCTGCCTTTTCAAGCCCGACGGATCGCTGCACGTCGTGGCCCGAAAGGTCCACCTCACGCCGTTGGAACGGTCGGACGGGCTGGACCTGTCACCGGGCGAGCCGCAAGATTTGCGGGTGTTTGAGGTCGAGGAGGTCAAGGTCGGGGTGCTGGTGTGCGCCGACGGCTGGCACGGAGAGTTGGCGGACCGGCTGGTCAAACAGGGCGCCGAGTTACTGGTCCAGGTGTCCGCCAATCCGGAGGTTTGGGGCGATGGGACGCGCCGCGGGTGGGAGTCGAGCCTCTTCACTCAAGTCGAGCGGCTGGGCGTCTACGGGGTCGTCTGCATGGGCGTCGGCTCTCTCTTCGAATTGCCCTTCCAGGGGCAGTCGCAGATTATCGCGCCGCGGCGGCCCGACGGGCCGCGCGGCCGGCGCCCCTACGTTCTTCGAGAAACCCGCTCGGCCACCGAGGAGGAGGTGATCAGCCTGCGTCTGGAGTTTCCGGCCCCGCGGAAGAAAGGGCAGTGACGCCGCCCGCTACCGGAGTGAGAAACGGTCCGCCCTGACGCCCCCCCCGTGCGACTGATCAGAAAAGCGAACAAGGAGCCGCGGACAGAAATGCCGCAACTCCTTGTCTTTAAACAACCTGCGCCTAGGGTGGAAGATGGGACTTGAACCCACGACCCCTGGATCCACAATCCAGTGCTCTAACCAACTGAGCTACATCCACCATACGTGCCCGAAAGCCCACTATAAGTTGGCGCGGACTGAGCGTCAATGGGCGTCCCAGGAGCAGTTCGACGGAGGGGGCCGGTCCCGGTCGCCGCTGACTTGCCTCGCCCGATTTGCCTCAGTACGGGAACCGCTCGTCGAGGGTCGCCGAAGACAGCTCGACGAGGAATCCGGCGAGCCGCTCGATGAGGACCTCCATCAGCCGACGACCTTTCTCCGCCGTGGCGGCGTGCGGATAGCCCGCGCCGGCGTTGGTGGTCAACAGATGCCAGGGCCGGGTGATCGATACCCAGCCTCGATTGACCGCATCCAGCCGCGTGGCGGCCTTCGCGCCGTCGTCGCACGCCAGCCGGCCCTGGGCGTCGCGGAGCACCAACTCCGGCCAATAAGCCAGCGCCAGCGACGTCTCCATCTCGCCGGCATGATCGTCCGGATGCTCGAAAAGCTCGTCGTACATGTCGTGGAAGACCGTGTACCAGTTGCACAAGAAGAGGCTCGCCGCCGTCTTGCCGTACATCTCGCGGAGATAGGCCTTCAGATCGTTGCCGCCATGGCTGTTCAACAGGACGATCTTGCGGACACCGTGATGAACGAGCGATTCGACCAGGTCGGTGATCACCGCACCGAGGGTCGAGGGGTTGACGTTCATCGAAAACGGGAACTCGCGCTGATTCGTCTCCGTGCCATAGGGGACCGTCGGCAGCAGGATCACCTTGGCCCCGCGGTTCCAGGCGGCCTGGCAGATCGCCTCGCCGATCAAATCGCCCTCCCGCGTGTCCATGCTGAACGGCAGGTGGAGGTTGTGCGGTTCGGTAGCTCCCAGGGGGAGTACAGCCACCTCGTATTTGTGCTGTTTGACGGTTGCGTAATGGGTCCGAGCGAGGTGCCAGGGTGGGGATTGTTGGGGCATCGAAGTGCTTTCTTGACGGCGTGACGGCAGCAACCCGCAACGAGCGACTGCGCGTCCGCGAAACGGCCTCAGTGGGGGGGCGAAACAGGCTCGGGCATCGTCCCTGTTGGATTTTGCGGCCTGGGACATGCGCGGCAGTGTCAAACGTAGCGGCTCCCCGCCTGGCCATCAACCCGGGAGGCGAACGGCCGAGCCGGCCGCGGGCGGCGCGACGCTCGGGGAGCGGGCGGTTCGCGTTGCAGTCCCGCGCGGCTTGACCTACCATAGAAAAATCGAGCGGATGGAGACCGCCTCGCCTGGACGAAAACCGGGCCGGAAACGATAATCTTCGCAATCCCTGGGCGGAAACCGCAGACCGGGTCGCCAAATCGCGACGGGTGCGGCGGACGGGGACGCCTTGCGAGCGTGCCGGGTGGTCAACTGTGGGGAGAGTGACGATGACGCTGGTCCTTTACGACATGCTCCTGAACCTCAAGTACCCGATTCCGGAGAAAGACGTGATCATTTACGGCAAGGGGGGGGGCAAAGGGTGCGACGTGATCATCGGCTCCAACCAGTACGACCAGACGCGGACGATCGACGCGGAAGAGAAGATCGTGATGAATTTTGTGCTCGGGTCGATTTCCCACGAGCATTTTGCCATCGATCGGCGCGGCGCCCACGGTCCGAACCCGACGATGACCGTCAAGGACCTCAGCCGCAACGGCACCTATGTGAGTAGCCAGGGGGGCGAGTATCAGAAGGCCGAACGTGTGACGGGCGGCGACTTCGACGCGGTTGCCGGCCAGCCGATCCAGTTTGGCTCGCGAATCCGCCTGGGGGCCTCGTCCGACCACGTCCTCGAAGTCATGGCCGATGACGCCGCCAGCGAGCTGATCCAGATGTTTGTTGTGGTCCGCGCGTCGATCGACGAGAAACCGGAACCGCAGAAGCCGAAAAAGAAACGAGGCTTCCTGGGCCTCTTCGGACGTTGAGCGGAACAGTTGCGCGCCTGGGGTGGTGGCTGCTTCTTTTGCCAACCACGAAGCACGCGAATGTCACGAATGTTCTGCCGCAGGCAGTTCGAGCTTCCGCGCTGATCACGGCTGGCGGCCGGCGCGGATCGCATACAGCCCGTCGCCGACCTCGCGCGCCGCGCGGATCGTTTCCAGGTAGGGCGTGTCGCAGACGTCGAGGAAGCCGATCTGGTAATTCTCGCCGTCGCCGCGCCCGGTCGTCGCCTGGTCGCCGAACTGGAACCAGTGGGTACCGACGATCCAGGGGTTTTCCAGCGCGCCGGTGACGTAGCTCTTGTAGGCGGCCGCGCGTGCGTCCTGGTCCGGAACCGGGCGGAGGCCCGTGTGGAACATGCCGCGATCGAGCGCGCCAAAATGGAATTCGCCGATCACGACCGGCCTGTCGACGCCCTCGGGCAGGGCCAGGTCAACCACCGAAGCCTGGTAGCGGTTGAAGCTGATCACGTCGCAAACGCCGGCCGCCGCGCGGACGGCCCGGTCGTTGACCCAGGCGAACCGGCACCCCAGATACATCGTATTGGGCGCCGCCTGCTTGACCACCTCGCGGCAGACGCGGAAGTACTGCTCCGCGACCCGGGTGGCAAACGCGGCCAGGTCCTCGCGGGCCTTGGCCTCCTCGGGTGGCGTCCGCGACGCGGCCAGCCCGTGCCACGATTCGTGCTCCGTCTGCCAGGCCTCGTTCAGCCGCTCGATCGTCGCGTATTTCTGTTTCAGGTCTTGCAGGAAGGCCTGCTTGGCGGCCTGCTCCGCGGGCGAAGCCAGCGCGGCAAGGGCCAGCGAGAGCTCGGCTCCCCAGGCGAGCTCGTTGTCGACGAAGTAGCCCAGGCACCAGGGATCGTCGGCCGACTTGCCCTTTTCGTCAGCCATCCGCCCGGCCAGGCTGGCGCGAAAGTCCGGCTCGAACGGGTCGGGAAACTTGCCCCAATAGCCGGAGCTGCCTTCGATCGGTTTTCGCGCGGCGCTGATCGACACGGTGTAGGGCGTCTTGCGGTGCCGATAGATCGCCTCGTCGGACCAGTTGCCGATCGTGTTCATCGCCCAGCTGCGGAGCCGCCGGTGGCACAGCCGCGCGTGAATCTCCTGCCAGTCGGGCCCGTATTTCCGCAGCAGGTTGGCGGCGGTGAAATTGAACGTCTCGTAGTGCCTGCCTTGATAGTAGCCGTGGGGCGCCCAGGAGCCGCGCCCGAAAAAGGCGCCCATCGGCGCGTCTCTCTCGGGCAACGCGGCGAACCAGTGTTCGCGGTCGGTGATCGGCGTGGCGGCGTTGTTGGGGCGGACGCAGTCGATCCCGTGGGACCAGAAGAGGCGGCCCGCCGGGTCGACAAGCCACCACTTGCCGCGATGCCGCTTGGGGTAGAAATGGCCGGTGGCCTCCAACTGGGGGCCGGCGGCCCAGCCGCCGTACTCGTTCCAGTCCGCCGGGCCGGGGTGGGCGGCCAGGTCGCCGCGCTCCTCCGCGGCAAACTCGGCCAGCGCGGCTTGTGAATGGGTCTTGCGCGGCCAATCCTTGTGCGCATATTGCCCGAACGTGTCGATCAGCGGGAACAGCTTGTCCACGGATTCAGGCAGGGCGCCGGCCGGGCTCGCCCCCTCCGTGCGGAGGTTGTCGATGCGGAACACGTGCCGGGCGGCGGGCTCGGCGACGAAGATCAGAATCGCGTCGACCTCTGCCGGGTCGATCCCCTGCTCGGCCGACAGGCCGCCCGGGTAACCCCGCATTCCGAACAGCTTCTCGCGAAACGCCGTGGGGAGCCGGCGGCGGATGTTCACCTGGAAGGTCGCCCGCTGGCCCGGCCCGACCTGGGTGTTTTCCTGGTAGTAGACCCGCTTGCCGCCGGCGGGCGAGTCCATCCGGCAGTGGATCGTGAGCGGTTCTTCGCCGACGTTTTCCACATCGAGCGCAAGCCGGGCCGCTCCGCTCAGGTCCCAGACGCCGCCGGCCGGCTTGAGTGTAATCCCCGGCCAGCGCTGGGTCGTGCCGGTCGTCACCTCAAGCGACGTCGCCGGCGGCAAGCCGTGGAGCGCCACCTCGGCGTCGCGAGTCTCCACCCTCTTGAGGTCGAAACCCGGCTCGAAATCGAACAGCGTCTCGGCGGCCGCCAGCGACGCGGCCAGGGCCGGGATGAGAACAAGGGTGGTCCGGATGGGATGCCTGAAGAGTGGGAGCATGGGAGCGTGCGGGGGTCAGTCTTCACCTCGTTCCCAAGCTCCGGCTTGGGAACCGGGAAAGTTCGCGAACCAGCAACGGGGCTGGGCCAGCCTTCCACTTTACCGGCGCACTGGGGGGATCACAAGCGCGGCGAGACGGTCGGCCGGATTTGTTCGCGCCGCGCCAGGCATCCGGCCGCGGCCAGCGATTTCGCGATAAACCGCTTCGAGCCGGTCGCAATTCCGCTCGAACGAGTGGCGCAGGGCAAGTTCCCGTGCCGCCGCTCCCATCCGGCTTCGCTCCCGCGGATCGAGGAGCCGCTCGATGCGGTCCGCAAGGGTCGCGGCCTGGCGCGGGTCGGAAATCACGTAGCCTTCGCGGCCATCGGTCATCAACTCGTTGGCGCCGGCGGCACGGCTGACGACAACGGGCAGGCCCGACGCCAGCGCTTCGAGCACCACCAGGCTACAACTGTCGTAGAACGTCGGGTGGACGAGCAGATCGGCCGCGGCCAGGTAAGGGACGATGTCGGACCGCGCGCCGAGAAAGGAGACGTTCTCCTGCACCCCCAGCGCCCGGGCCAGGAGCGGATAGCCTTGCCTGCGGCGGCCGCCCAAAATCGCCAGGTGGACCGGCGCCGATCGCCGGCGCAGCAGCTTCAGTGCCCGGAGGGCCGGACCAACGCCCTTGAGGCGGAAATTGTGGGCCACCAGCAGGAGCAGCAGGGCATCATCAGCGAGTCCCAGCGCGCGGCGAACGGATGCCCCGAATTCGCCGCGGCGCGCGGGTGAAAACCGAGCGCAATCGACGCCGTTGGGAACAATGCGAATCCCGTCGCGCGGCACGCCGTGAAAACGGACGAAGTCGTCGGCCACGCGCCTCGACAGGGCCACGAAGAGCCGGCCATCGTTGACGTACTGGCGGGCGGCGAGCCGCCGGAACTGGCGATAACGCGGCAGCAGCCCGATCGCCAGCCGCCTGGCCGGTTGGAGGATCGCCGGCAGGGCCCGCAACCTGCGCTCGAGCAGCGCTTGGCGGGAGCCGAAATGAGGCTGGAAGACGTCGCAATGCCAGCCGGCCCCCGTCTCGTGAACAACCTGGCAATTCAGCCCGAGCAAGCGGCGCTGGAGGGCCGCGGCGTAGTGCATCCGCGAGCGCCCGGCGCTGACGGCGTGCAGCCGGATGCGGGGATGATCCGTCCGGGGCGAGAAACTCCGTGCGAGCACGTGCATTTCGTGGCCGCGGTCGGCCATCGCGCGGGTGAACTGCCAGGTCCAGTGTTCCAAGCCGCCGCGGCGCGGGTCGAGATGTTCGAGGACGATAGCCACTCTCATGCGATCAGACCCAGCTTGCACTCCATGGCCTGCTGCTTGCCCAGGACCTGGCGAATCAGCCGCTTCTCCTTCGCGCCGAGCCGCGCCGTGCCGAAGTATGCCCGCAAAAAAGCCACCTTGTGGGTGCACTTGACGCGATCGCGGGGGGCGGAGTAGGCCAGCTGCGCAAGGTCCTTAACGAGCCAGCGCTGGCGAAACCGCGCCCGCTGCTGCACGCGCTGGAGATCGATCAGTCGGATCTCGAACACGCCGGGCGACGGCTCGCGAACGAAGAAGTGGCAACAGTACAGGTCGCGATGATTGAATCCCGCCTCGTGAAAACGCCGCACGAGCGACCCGACGGACTCGATCAGTCGGGCAAGACGCTTGTCTTTGCGGGTGGCGGCGGCCGGGTTGAGAACGGGAAACCGCTGCCGGAGGAAATCGTCGAGCGGCGTGAAACCCTCCAGTCCGGGAGTGATCGTCAGCGACTCCAGCCGCCCGCGGCGATCAAGCCGTTCGCCGTATGCGGCCAGTTCGACGCAGGGGATGCCCACCGCCTCGAGGCGGCGAATGTTCTGGGCTTCGTCCCGTCCGGCGGAGGTGCGGGGGGGCAGCCCGAGCCAGGCTCGGAGCCGCGCCGCCGCGCCGCCGACATGGTGTTTCTTCAAGTACACGACGCGCGGCCCTCCGGCCAGCGACAGCACCAGGCGCCAGTTTTCCCGATCGGGGAGCGCCCGGAGGCAGGTCCCTTCTCGGCCCTGCATGAGGGCCGCGAAGCGGTCGAGCCCGGCGGTGTGCAATCCCTCGCGGCACGCCGGCGAAGCCCAGAGCGGCTCCTCGCCGATCCGCGCCAGGCCGGTCCCCGCGGGGTCCGGCCGGCTGGGCAAATCCTGGCGGGCGAGCGTCGGGCCGGTGCAAACCTGGTAGCGCCGCCCCGCGCCGCCGGCCGGGCATTGACCGGCCGGCAACTGCCCGGCCGCGGGCGTGCCACCCGCCTGGTCGGGAGGCAACTCCGCCGCACCACGCGGCGATGGACCGCCGATTGGCGATCGGGGAGCGCGTGTGCCCGGCGATTCGATCTCTCCGGCTGGAATCCGCGGCACGGGCAGGCTCCCTTCTTTAGGCGGTTGCAGGTCGGCAGCGCGTCATGCAACGCGGTGGACGCCGGTCCGGGCAAGCCAGCCGCGGACCTCGCGGTAGACCATTTCGACCGACAAATCCTGCATGCATTTGTGGTGTTTGTAAGGGCACACGCGCTGGTGGCAGCCGATGCACTCGAGGTCCTTCAGATACAGATCGATGGCATCGACGGTTGGGTTCTGCCCCCAGACGGGAAGCATCGGTCCGTAGAGCGTAATCACCGCCTTGCCGAGGGCCGCGGCCAGGTGTCGGGGTCCGCTGTCCGTGGAGATCATCAGCCGGCTGCGGCGGATGCAGGCCTTGGCCGTGCCGATGTCCAACGGCTGGCCGCGCATCGAGACGACTTGCGGTCGCCCGGCCAGGGCGGTGATCTGCCCCGCCGTGGCCTGCTCGCCGGGACCGCACATCACCAGCACATGATGATCCAGCTCGTCGACGATGCGGCGGGCCAGCGCGGCGAAGTGGCCGGCCGGCCAGAGCTTGGCCGCGCCGTAGGCCCCGCTGGAGTTGAACGTGATCAGGCGGCCGTCGCCCGGCAGCCCCAACTGCTGAAACACCCGGTCGGCGCTCCGCTCGTCGCGCGGCGTGGTGGCCAACTCCAGCCGCGGCGAACTGGATGGACAGCCCGCCACCTCGGCCAGGTGCAGGTAGTAGTCGACCATCGGTCGATCAGCGGTCCGGCGACGCGAATGGGACAGCCGGATCGGGTCGGTCAGCAGCGGCCCGCGGCCATAGCGGGCGTAGCCGATTCTCCGTTTCGCTCGCCCGAGCCAGGAGAGGATCGCCGAGCGCGGCGAGTTCGGCATCAACAATACCATGTCGAACCGTGCCGCCAAGAGCTTGCGCCAAATCCGCAGGTGGTCGCCGAGCGCCGATTTGCCCCGCGGGTCGAAGTACCATTGCTCATCGAGCCAGTCGGTTCCGGCCAGCACGTCCCTCTGATACGGGTACATAACCCCCGCGATCCACGCCTGGCGGCCATAGTGGGCCCGAATCGCGCGGAGTGCCGGCGTGGCCATGACGAAGTCGCCCAGCCATCGAGGCAGAAATATCCCGATCCGGCACTGCTTGCCTGTCGTGAGAATCGGCATGAGGAATTCTCACCGTCTCTTCCAAGAAAGGCGATCCCAAACCGGCGCGGCCGACAGCAATGCACCATCCATGCGGCGCGGTCGACAACCGCGAGTTCCCCGAGTAATCGCCATCCGGATGCTGCCTGATAGCCCGCCAGGCCGCTGGACGTTGCGTCGCAGCGGCCTCGGCCTGCTCTAGCGAAGTAAACCCTCACAGCATAGCAGCTTAACGCCATCGGTACCAAGGCCAATTACCGGGGCTCCAAGGTTAAGAACGCGACGCGTACACGTCAGCTCATCCGCGCGTCGGCTGGGTTTGGACGAGGAGAATCTGAGAACCTGATGTAAACCGGCCGGCACGGGGCAGTCTGGTGAAGGCAGGGGTTTCAGGGAAGGATGCTGGCCATGGACAGCGACAATTGGCTCACCCGGAAGGGAACGCGCTGATTTGTGGCTGCCCCGTCGGGGCGGAACCCACACGCTGAGCCGTGCCGGCCCGTTTGCCGGGCAGTGTCCACACTGAAGAGGGGATCGGCTCGTTGCCGGGCCTTGGTTGGAGAGGGTCATCCGCGGTAGGATCAGACGGGTGGCCGAAATCATCCAGAGACTTCGCGGCAGTGCGTACGATCCTCCTGATCCTCAAGGTCCTGTGGGCCTCGCCCTACACGCTGATTGGTTTGGCGGTTGGCCTTCTCGGGCTGATCAGCGGCGGCCGTGTCCAGGTCCGTCGCGGAGTTGTGGAATTCCATGGCGGCCTGGTCCGGTGGCTCCTCGCGCATGGACCGCGTGGCCCGCTGGCGATGGCGATTACGTTTGGCCACACGGTCCTCGGCCAGTCCGAAGCGGCCTTGGACCTCTGCCGGACGCACGAACAGGTCCACGTCCGGCAGTACGAGCTCTGGGGGCCGGTGTTTGGCCCGGCCTACCTGTTGTGTTCCCTCGGCCTTTGGCTTTGCGGGCGGGATGGGTATCGCGACAACCCCTTCGAGCGGCAGGCGAGAAGACGGGAGATCGGGGGAAGCGGAGGAATGACCGAAGGCATCCATCCCCGCGGGGATTTGCCCCAGGACAGGAACGATCCGATCGGATGATCGGCAAGGGCAATCGGAGGACATGGGGGACGGGCCGCCCGATCGCCCGGGTCCCGTCTAGCGGACGATCTTCGCCCCCGCGGCGACCTCGTCGAGCCTGGCCTCGACGATCTCTTGTCCGGAGAGGAAGCGGATGCCGATCGCCAGTGCCCAAAGCGGCAACCGGCCCAGACGATCGACACCGATCTTGACCAGGTCCTTGGCCGTGCACACGACCGCGGAAGCAGCGGCCTGTTGCGCCCAGGACGCGAGACTCTCGATGTCGCCGCGGCGATACGGGTGATGGTCGGGAAACTCGCGGAAGGCGGCCACCCGGTAGCCGCAGTCGGCCAACGTGCGTTGGAAGCCGGCCGGGTTGCCGACGGCACAGAACGCCGCGACCTTTCGTCCGGCCAGGCTGGCGATTGGCTGCCGGTCGCCGCTGGCTGCCAGCAGGTGTTCGGGTGCGTGCGCGACCTCTGCCCAGGCCGCGTCGGGCGCGAGCCGGGCGACCCGCGCGCGGATTTCCTCGCGAGGGCCCCGCTTGAGCATGTCGGCGCGCGTCAGCACGACGATTCCCGCGCGTTGCAGACCGCGAATCGGCTCCCGCAGGGTGCCGCGGGGAAAAATCCGCTCGAACCCGAACGGCTCCAGGGCATCGATGAGCACGATGTCCAAGTCGCGGTGAATCCGCCGATGCTGGAAGCCGTCGTCGAGGAGGATTGCCTGGCAGCCGAACTCTTCGATCGCCAACTCGGCCGCTTCGACCCGGTCGGGGTTTTGCAGATGGGGCACGTCGGGCAGTTGCCGCTCGAGTTCGAGGGCCTCGTCGTTCACCCCCCCGGGCTCCGCGCCGTAGCCGCGGCTGAGGATTGCCACTCGCAGCCCCTGCCGCCGCAGCCGGCGGGCGGTCCAGGCGGCCATCGGCGTCTTGCCGGTCCCCCCCAAGGTCAGGTTGCCGATGCTGATCACGGGGACGCCGACGCGACGGACGAGGCGCAGGCTGCGGTCGTAGCGCCGGTTTCGCCAACGGACGGCCAGTGCGTAGGGAACCGCGATTGCGCCGAGGACCGCCCGCAGGCAGGCCGCCCGCAGCCCGCGGCGGCGCCCACTGACCAGGCTGCGGAATTCACTGGGACGGAGCATCAGCAGGTCGTTCGGATAATCGGAGTCTTGGACTGGGCCATCCCCGAGTCTATCGCAGGCGCGCCTCGTGCGGCAATCCATGTTGCCCTCCAGCCCGCCCCGGCCCGGCGAGGCCGCGCCCGGTCCGAGGCTTGCGCCCTTCGGTCTCCGGGCCAGCCGGCGGATCGGGCCGCGGGGCCGGCGCCGCGAGGCCGCGCTCCTTGACAGGTCAAGGCCGAGGCGGGAAGATGAGCGGGCCGCATGCAACCGACCTTTCCCTGGTGACACACCCCGCTCGACATGCTCCGGAGGCCAGCCATGCGTACCCGCAAACGGCGCAAGATATCACTCCTTGCCCGCTGGTTCTTGTCCGTTTTCGGCCTCGCGCCTGCGGTCGGCATCGGCTTTGTCTTGCCACTGGCGGCGCGGGGGGGCGAGCCGCTCGAGGTGAGCGGGCGCTATCCCCACTTGGCGCTGTTCAACCACGGGGGGGAATGCGGCATCGGCGCGTTGGCGCCCTGGGCCGGAAAGCTCTGGGGGGTGACCTATTCACCGCACTCCCCGCGAGGCAGCGACGACAAGCTCTTCGAGATCGACGAGTCGCTGGCGCTGGGGATCCGACCCGAGGGGATCGGGGGGACTCCCGCCAACCGGTTGATCCACCGCGAGTCGAATCAGCTGTTCATCGGGCCCTACGTGATCGACTCCGCGGGAGGCGTTCGCGTGATTCCCTACGACCAGGCGATCGGCAGGCCGACGGCCACGCTCCGCCACCTGACCGATCCGGCCAGGAAGGTCTACACCTTCACGATGGAGGAGGGGCTCTACGAGATCGACGTCGAGACCCTTGCCGTGAAGACGCTGTTTGTCGACAGCCATCTGAAGGAGTTCGTCGATTACCTGCCCGGCTATCACGGCAAGGGCGGATACACGGGCCAGGGGCGGATTGTCGTCTCGAACAACGGCAAGAAGGCGCAGAAGAGCGCGTCGCGCGACGCCGCCGGCTGCCTGGCCGAGTGGGACGGCAAGGATTGGACGATTCTGGAGGAGCACCCGTTCAACGAAGTCAGCGGGCCCGGCGGCATCGAGGGCAACGCCGGCCAGGCCGATCCGGTCTGGGCCACCGGTTGGGACAGTCGTTCCGTCCTGCTCAAGCTGCTCGACGGCGGCCGCTGGTCGACCTGCCGCCTGCCGATCGGCTGCTACTCGTACATGGCCAGCCATGGTTGGTACACCGAATGGCCCCGCATCCGGCAGGTCGGGCCGGAGGGCGAATACCTGATGAACATGCACGGGCTGTGGTACGATTTTCCGGCCGGTTTTTCGGCTGCCGACACCGCCCGGCTGCGACCCATCGCCAGCCACCTGAAGATCACGGCGGATTTCTGCCGCTGGCAGGGTCGGGTGGTGTTCGGCTGCGACGACACGGCGATCACCGGCGGGAACCGTTTCGTCAACCAGTCGCAATCGAACCTCTGGTTCAGGGAGTGGGAGCAGCTCGCCGAGGGCGGCCGCCCGGCCGGCTGGGGCGGGGTCTGGGTGCACGACGACGTTGCCGCCGAGACCCCCTCGCTGCCCTTCCATTTCGCTGGTTATGAACGGCGGATGGTCCACCTGGCCCACGGCAGCGACCAGCCCGTGGCGGTGACGATCCAGGTCGACCGGCGGGGCGATGGACGCTGGTCGGACTACGCAACGATCGCCGTGCCGGCGGGTGGCTACGCGTACCATATCTTTCCCGCGGATCTCCGGGCCCAGTGGGTCCGCCTGCGGACCGATCACGCGGCGGGCGACATGACCGCCTACTTCCACTTCGGCCCCGGCGGAGGCGCGCTGGCCGACGCGGAGATGTTCGCCTCCCTGGCGGAGGTCGACGACCAGGGCGAGCGCTCGGTCGGCATCGTTCGCCCCCGCGGCGGGGATCTGGGAACGCTCCAGGTTCTGGCCCATCGGGCAAGCGGGCAAGACCAGCGGCGGACGCCGCCGGTCTATTACGAAGTCGGCCCCGACATGTCATTCCAGCG
>JAAYCB010000348.1 GCA_012744395.1 Pirellulaceae bacterium | reverse complement strand
GCGAGATTGAAGATCGTGCAAGCTCA
This sequence comes from Pirellulaceae bacterium, assembly GCA_012744395.1. GTDB lineage: Bacteria > Planctomycetota > Planctomycetia > Pirellulales > Thermoguttaceae > JAAYCB01. Next base: position 13,912 of record JAAYCB010000348.1, on the reverse strand, counting down.
TTGGTAGGATGGGCATTCCTGCCCGTCGTTCTCTGTCGGGCGCCGCACGCCCAACCTACATCATTGAAGGAACCCTGACATCATTTCTGAAATGGACCACTTAGCTGACCGCTGTCGGCTACTGCGGCCGGAACTTCTTCCAGTCGATTTTCAGCTTGCGCATCTTGGAGCGGAGCGTGTGGGGGTTGATATCGAGCAGCACGGCGGCGCCGCGCGGCCCTTCGACCCGCCCGCCGGTCTGCTCGAGAGCCGACTCGATGTGCTGGCGGATCGCCGCATCCAAGGGGGGCATGGCGGTGGCCGCGGGGCCGCCGGGGCGGGTCTGGGGAGGTGGCGGAACCGGCGCCGGCTTTGCCGTGGGCGCGACGCCCAGGGCGGCCGCGACCTGGAGCGTCTGCCCGTCGCCGAGAATCGCCGCCCGGTCGATCACGGCGCCGAGTTCGCGGACGTTGCCGGGCCAGGGGTAGGATTTGAGGATTTGCAGGTCGCCCTCGCTCGGCGCTACCTCGGCCAGGCCGAAGCGGATGGCTGCGCGGCGGGCGAAATGCTCGGCCAGCGTGGGGATGTCTTCCTGCCGCTCGCGGAGGGGCGGAAGCACGATCGGGAAGACGGCAATCCGGTACCAGAGGTCTTCGCGAAACAGGCCTTCGGCGACCATCGCCGACAGGTCGCGGTTGGTCGCGGCGACAATCCGCACGTCGACATGAATCATCTGCTCGCCGCCGACCCGCTGGAGGCAGCCGTCCTGAAGAACGCGCAACAGCCGGACCTGGACGGCCGGTGGCAGTTCGCCGATCTCATCGAGAAACAGCGTGCCGCCGTCGGCACGCTCGAACCAGCCGCGGCGAGTCTCCGCGGCGCCGGTGAATGCGCCCCGCTGGTGGCCGAAAAGCTCCGAATCGATCAATTCCGGAGGAATCGCCCCGCAATTGACGCGGATCACCGGCCCTTTGCGGCGCGGCGAGCGTGAGTGGATCGCCCTGGCGATGAGCTCCTTGCCAGTCCCCGTCTCGCCGAAGATCAGTACCGGCACGTCCGAGTCGACGACCAGTTCGATCCGTTCCATGACGGCTTTCAGCCCGGATTCGGCCCCGACGATCGTATCGTCGAGCCGCCGCCGTCCGAGCTTGCTGAGCAGCGAGCGGTTCTGGGCTTCGGCCGCCTCACGCAGCTTGGCCAGTTCCCTGAGTTGATGGTCGTTGGCCAGGGCAGCCGAAAAGGGGTCGAGAAGCGCCCGGGCCAGCTCCCTGTGCTGCTCGGTGAACCGGTCGGCGTGCTTCGCCACAAGCAGCAGCACGCCCGGGGCCGCGGTCGACGGGCCGAGCGGCCCGGCAAGCACATCGCCATCAACCCCCTTCGGAACAAGGTACCTCAAGGGGTACGGAGGAGACTCGCCCCGCGCCGCCAGGTCCACCTCGCCACGCCGGCACCAACGGATCAACGAATTCCCATCGGAAGAAGGGTGCTCGTTCCGCGTGACTTCCGCCCAGGCCGCCGGCGCGCCGCCAGTCGCAACCGTCTCCACCGACGATCGCTCCAGGTCGATGCGGCGGACGAGCAACGCCGAGATCGGCAGATGCCGGGCAATAATCCGATCGATCGTCGCGGTCGACTCGGCAATCTCGATATGCCGGCAAGCCTCGCGCCAGACCTCCAACAGGACATCGCGATAGCGGTCCACGGCCAAAACCTGGAAATAACAAGGATCGTGAAGGAGATGCGACGGCGACAATCCATTGTATTTCACAGATTGTGAAAGCACAACGGCTCTTCCTGCCGAGCGAGTCGGTGTCTTGCGGTTGTTCGAATTGACGTAGCGGCGAGCGGCGTTTTTTCTTATGATTCCCGCCGCTCGCGCCGCTTTGGCTTCGCGCCAGGCAGGCGGGATGGCGGTCTTTGGCGGGGGAGAACCTCGGTCGATGGCCGGCCCTACGGCGCGGCTGTGAGGAAGACCCAGATGACCGCGGCAATGCCCGCCAGTGCGAGCAGAATCCACCAAGGCGAGCGACCGGTCCAGAGGCTGCCGGCACCAGGGGTCACGTATTGGCCGCACGCCGGACAGCGAACGGCATCCTCGTAGATTTCGGCGCCGCACTCTGGGCAGGCGACCGTTTCGGACAGGTGATCGTCGTCATCGTAGTCGTCGTCGTCGGGATACTCGCGATCGTCGAGTTCGTCGCCAGGCTGCTCAAACCAGCGGTCGTTGGTCACAAGGTGGCTCCTTCGGCAGGGAGTGGTTCTCCAACGGATTCATAGAATCTCCACGGAGTAGGGATCGTCAAGGAGGCCAAGCATGAATTCGCTGAAAACAATGTTGCTGGTTGCGATTCTGGCGTCGGTTGCCTACGGGGTGTACGTGACGATCAACGGGCCGGCGGCAACTCCTCCACCCGGCGCGCCCGAAGACTGGCAGTCGGGGCCGCCATCGGTTTCGCTTCCGGAGGGCATGGGCGAAGCGCCGGGGTTCTCGCTGGGCGGCCTGAGCGGCCACTCTCCGAGCAGCCACTCCCCGAGCGGGATGCCCCCGTCGGCCGCCGACACGGCGGACCTGGCGCCACCGGTCCCGATCTCCGCCGACATGCCGGCGCCGCCGTTCCAACCCGCCCCATTGCCGCCGGCGGTGCGGGGCAATATCGCGCCGCCGGCGACAGAAGGATCGTTGGCCGGAGCGACGCCGTCGGAAGTGGCCGCGCCGGCAGCCGAACGGCCAACCGGTGGGGCTGCACCGCTACCGCCGCCGGCCAGCCAGGCGAATCCCTATCCGGGCATGGCAGCCCCCCTGCCGGCGGTCGGCCGGCCTGCCGTGGAAACGCTGCCGGCCGCCTCGCAGCCGCCGCGGGCCGACGAAATCCGCCCTGAATTCGCCGACTTCCTGGCCAGCGCGCGGAGGGATCTTGATCAGGGTCGGCTTGCCGAGACGCTTGCCATCCTGAGCGCCCGCTACGGCGAGCCCGACCAGACCGAGGCCGAGGTCGCCGCCCTGACCGCCCTTCTCGACCAGGTGGCCGGGAGCGTGATCTACTCGACCGAGCATTGGCTTCAGCCGGCACACGTGGTTCGGCCCGGCGAGACCCTCGAGCAGATCGCGGAGCAGTACAACGTGCCCTGGGAGCTGCTGGCCAAGATCAACGGCGTCCGCGATCGCCGGGCGCTGACCGCCGGGCAGCAGTTGAAGGTGGTTCGCGGCCCATTCCGCGCCGTCGTCCACCTGGATTCCCACGAAATGGTGCTCTGGCTGGAAGACCTCTACGCCGGCCGATTCCCGATCGGCGTGGGGGCCGAGCCGCCCGAGTTGGAGGGCCAATTCACCGTCCGTGAGAAGATGGCTGAACCGGTGTACCACGGTCCGGCGGGCCGAGTGATTGCAGCCGGCGATCCGATAAACCCCTTGGGCAAGCTGCGGATCGGGTTGAACGACTCGGTGGCGATCCACGGCACGAACGACCCGGCGCGGATTGGCTCGACCGGGGGTCCGGGCTCCGTCTGCCTCGCCGATCGCGACATCGATGACGTCTTCGACATCCTCTCCGTCGGTTCGCAGATCGTGATTCGCCGCTAGGCCGGATGAATCCCGCCGAGCGGAACCCGCGCCGTTTTTTCTGGACCTTGCCGCGGAACGGGCGTTTCCTCGCCGCGGAGATTTGGTTTAGAATAGAGTCTTGTCACGCTCGCGGGGCCGATCTGCCTGGCCCCTTGCGGGCGATCCGCAGGCACCACCGTTTGAACGGATCGACCTCACATGTTCCGAGCCCGCATCTGCAAAGCCGCTGCACTGATGACCCGCCTGTTCGTTCTGTGGATGGTGATCGGAGGCCCGCTGTTGGCCCAAGAGGAGGGGGGCGGGGGCGATACTGCGGCCGCCGCCGCGAGTGTCAAGGGACCGGTGTGGGCGGTGGCTTATATCGTCGTGCTGGTCCTGATCGGGCTGGGTACCTTTGCCACCGTCCGTGGGTCGAGGCGGCGCGACCGCGGCAAGCTGGTCGAGTACGAGGCGAAGGTCAAGGCGTAGCGCCCCTCTGGCGCCAGGAGTGGGCAGCCCGGGCTCGGCCTTGATTCGCTGGCGATTGGCATTGTCAGCCCGTTCCCTGCCGGAGTATGATGCGCGGACCGAATGCAAGGATGCCACGGCTCCTCATGCAGCCCCTGCGATTGTGCGCCTCGCCATGTCGCGGCCCTGATGAGTGGAGACTACACGGACTGGTCTTCTGATTCACCGGGAAACCCTGGTGCTCCAACCAGATTGGCGTTTCTCGCTTCGCCCGGGCCAGTCCCGTAAACCACGGACGATGCGATCATGTGCCACACGTCGGCCCCACCTCCGTCTTCAACCGTTACGACGTTTCGCGCCCTGTTCATGTTGGCGTGTCTTGTGGCCATCCCGGCAGTCGCCTTGCGCGGGACGTCACTCGGCGGAATGCTGCGGCGATTTCTCTTGGAGACACTCGACAAGCCGGTGGAGCGCTCATCGGCACGCGCCGATCTGGACGAGGCGCCTCGGTTCGTCCCCCCGACATCCGGTTTGCACGGTCCGGCCGCGCGTCCGTCTGCCGGCGGTTCCGATCCACTGGGCAAGGCGTTTGAACGGCCGTCCGGCCTGGCGGCGACGGCCGGCCAGGACAACGCCGCTCCCTGGTCGCCGCCGGGGCTGGCGGCGCCGCGGGCCGACGAGCGCCCGCCCGAGGCGCCGCCGGCCGGTTCCTGGCGGGAGCCGGCCGGCGCTGCCGTGGGCGGCGAAATCGGCCCGAGTGCATGGGCCGACCCCCGCGCGGCGAGCGATCCGGTGCTTGCGGCGGAATACATGGATCGGCCCGGGGCCGGCCCGGCGGTCGCCCCGGCGGTCGCAGGCCCACCGGCGGCGGCGTACGACCGCCAACTCGACGCGAACCGGGCTCCCGGGCGATCGGCCGCAACGGACGGCGCCGGGGGCGGCCGTGCGGTCGACCAGTTCATGTACATCCAGCAGCGTTTGAGGGACTTGGGAGCGAACTACTACCTGCTGGAGAATTGGGGCGACCAGGGCGAATGCTACCGGTTCCACTGCCGGGTGACCGTGGCTGGAAATGCCGACTTCGCCCGGCACTTCGAGTGCACCGACCGTGATCCGCTCCGCGCGATGACGCGGGTGCTCGGCGAGGTGGAGGCTTGGCGGCAGAGTGGGTTTGCGTGGGGCACTCAGCCGGCAGCGCCGCTCAATCTCAGTCGCCTGCCCGCCGCTTCGGGGGCGGGCGGCCCGCCAACGGCCGGCGATCTTCGATAATCGAACGGCTGAACAACGCCCGGCTCAACCCGGGCGGAAGCGAGGGGTTCCCTTGGCGGGCAGGGCGTGATACCCTCCCAATGAGCCCCCTCGAATTGCGATAATCCTTAAGGGCGTGCGGTGCCGATGAAGCGTGTTGGAAAAAGTCTGCCGGAGCGGTTGGGCAGCGCGGCCTTGCGTTATCGTGCTCCGCTGGCCAATCCTCGCCGATCGGTTCCGCCGCGCGGTGGGCCCGGGTGGTGGAGGGGCTCCGCCGTGGAGGAGGACGCGGCCCTCGGAGACGGTCCGACGGCTCGCACGGAGCGGCTGGCGCGGATCGAGGCGATCCTGTTTCTCGCCCGCGAACCGCTCGGTACGCGCAAGCTGGCCCAACTCGCTGACTTGGCGGATGGCACCGAAGCGCGTACACTGATCCGAAAGCTGAATTCGTTGTACGATAGAGAGGGTTGTGCGTTCCGGGCGGTCGAGGTGGCGGGGGGGTACCAGTTGGTGACGCGGCCCCAGTTTGCCCCGTATCTGAGGCGGCTCCACGGGCCGGCGGTTGAGGTGCGACTCTCGGCACCGGCCATGGAGACCCTGGCCGTGGTGGCCTATCGCCAACCGGTCCTGCGAGCCGATATCGAGTCGATTCGCGGCGTCCAGTGCGGAGAGCTGTTGCGCCAATTGATGGAACGCGACCTGGTGCGGATCGTGGGGCGTTCCGAAGAGTTGGGAAGGCCGTTCTTGTACGGGACGACGAGGCGTTTTCTTCAAGTCTTCGGCTTGCGTTATATTGAGGAGTTGCCGCCGGTCGAGGCGGCGCTGCCTTTCGAGCACGCGTCCAAACAAAGCGAACGTGGCGTTGGCGCGCAGGAAGCGGCAAAACCATCTCTTGTATCTCGTTTGACGGAAGAGGAGTCTATGGTGAAGACACAAATCGAAGTTGCAGAAACCCCGATCCTTTGCGAGGACCAGGTGACGACCGATGCTCCGGGCAATTCGCTGAACGTCGAGCTTGAGGCAGAGTCGGAATTCGAAGACTACGAAAACGACGAGGACGAGTTCGGCGAAGACTCCGACGAAGACGAGGACGAAGAGGAAGAGGAAGAGAACGACGAGGACGAAGGCTTCGAGGAGAGCGACTGGGAAGAAGTCGACGACGAGGAGGAATGGGAGGAGGACGAGGAGGATGAGGAGGACGAGGAGGACTGGGACGAGGACGAGGAGGATTGGGAGGAAGGCGACGACGAGGATGACTGGGAGGAAGGCGACGACGAGGACGAGGATGAGGAGGATTGGAAATAACAGCCTGTCCTGACGCCGCGCAGAGAGTCTCCCATGGGCGACCGGAGGAGAGGCGCCTCGCCGTGCGGCGCGTGGTGCCGCCCGCCAGGCGCGGCCGCCAAGGCGGCGCGATCCGCCCGTGGCCGCCGAAAGTGTACGGGGGATCAACCGATGCCGAGAGGGCCAGCAGGTTCAAGCCGGACGCTCTACACGGTCGGCCATTCGAACCACCCGTTGGAGGCCTTCCTCGAATTGCTCCACCGTTTTGCGATCCGGCTTGTCGTCGACGTGCGTTCGAGCCCCTATGCCCGCTACGCCGTCCAGTTCAACCGGGAGATTCTCGCCAGCCACCTCCGCGCCGAAGGCTTCTCTTACGAGTTTCTTGGCCATGTTCTCGGCGGCCGGCCTGAAGACGCGCAATTCTACGACGCGGAGGGCTACGTTCTCTACGATCGCCTGGCGGAGTGGCCGCCATTCCAGGAAGCGCTCGCGGATCTGCTCGCCCGGGCCGCCCGCTTCCGCACCGTCCTGCTCTGCGGCGAAGAAGACCCCAGCGCGTGCCACCGCCGGCGGCTGATCGGCCGCGTTGCCGGCAGCCGCGGTTTCCAGGTGGTCCACCTGCGGGGCGACGGCCGCGCCGTGAGCGAAAGCGAGTTGGCCGGCGCGGAGGCCTTCCAGAAGACGCAGGGGCAATTGTCGCTCTTCGACACCCACGAGGAGGCGCCGTGGAGATCTACACAATCGGTTTCACGCGGAAATCGGCCCGGCAGTTCTTCGAACGCCTGCAAGCGGTCGGAATAAAGCGCCTCGTCGACGTGCGGCTCAACAACACGTCGCAACTGGCGGGCTTCGCGAAGCGCGGCGACCTGGAGTATTTTCTTCAGGAGCTCTGCGGCGCGGAGTATCTTCACCTTCCGGGCCTCGCGCCGACGAAGGAGCTGCTTGACGCCTATCACAAGAGACTATTAGCCTGGGAGGCGTACGAGTCGCGGTTTCGCCAGCTGCTTGCCGATCGCGGGGCGGAGCGGCTGGCCGATCCGGTCCTGTTCGCCGCGCCCAGCGTGCTGCTGTGCAGCGAGCCGAGCGCGGAGCGCTGCCACCGGCGCCTGGTCGCCGAGTACCTCGGCGGGCACTGGGGCGGGGCTCGAATCGTCCACTTGTGAGGACCCCGCGGTGCGAATTGTCGTCACCCACCTGACGCGAGTCCGCGGCGGGTACATCTGCGTCGCCGGGCTCGACCTGGAGACGCGGCGCCATGTCCGCCCCGTGCTCGCCGGCGGTCCGCTGCCGTTCGATCTGCTGGCGCGCTACGGCGGCCCGTTCGATGTCGGCCGGATCGTCGATCTCGGGCCCGCCCGGCCCGCGCCCCGACCGCCCCACGTGGAGGACCACCTCGTCGCGCTCGCCCAGGTCAAGCCGGGCGATGCGATCCGCGGTTCCGTATTCTGGGACCTTCTCCAACGCGTGGCGAAACGAACGTTGCGCGACCTGTTCGGCGAACACCTCAAGCCGATCGGCCGCAACGCGCAGGGAACGGAGGTCGGCAAGGGGCGGGCTTCCCTGGGATGCCTGGTCCCCGCCGCTCCCCCGCGCCTCTGGTGCACGGAGCCCTGCGGCTCCCAACCCGGCCGGATTCGCATCGCCCTCGGCGACGGGCAGGTCCGGGCGATTGTCGGAGTGACGGACCTGCGGCTCTACCGCCACGACCACATGACGCCCGACCCCCTCGGCATCCGCCGGGCCGCCGACCGCCTGGCGAAGGCCGACCCGGTGATCCTCGGTGTCGGACTGACCCGGCCCTTCGCCGCCTCCCGCCACGCTCCCAGGGAGTATCACTGGCTCCAGGTGACCAATCTGCACTTCGCGGGCGAGCCCGTCTGGGAACTCGGATAGGGCCACCCGCGCGGCCCGCGTCGCCGGCGATCGCCACCGACCGGCGATCGAAGGGCGGCAACGCGGCAACGCGTCGAAAGAACGCTTGCGGGTCCTGCTGCGACTGTGGTATCCTCAGTTGTTTGGCAGGCAACCGCTCGCGTGGCTCTTCCCTCCCTCGGGCGCGCCGCCGGGGGGAACGGTTGCGGTTGGCGGTGGCGGCGGGGATCGGTCCGTGTCTCTCATCCGGCTGCGCTCGCGGAGTGCGTCTCTGAACCGGAAAATGGACCGGCTTTCACCCGTGGTGGCAGAAAGAGGATTTCCATGCAGGATGCGGTCGGTTTTGACAGCGGCAAGTATCTCCAGGAACAGACCGAGGCGATCCTGGACCGCGTCAGCCGCTTCGGCAACAAGCTGTACCTGGAGTTCGGCGGCAAGCTCCTGTTCGACTACCATGCCGCCCGGGTGCTGCCGGGTTTCGACCCGAATGTGAAGATGCGCCTGCTGACGAAGCTCAAGGACAAGGCGGAGATCCTGCTCTGCATCCACGCCGGCGCGATCGAACGGAAAAAGATGCGCGCCGACTTCGGCATCACGTACGATGCCGACGCGATGAAGCTGATCGACGATCTCCGCGACTGGGGCATCCAGTTGCGAGGCGTGGTGGTCACGCGATTCGATGGCCAGCCGGGGGCCCTGCAATTCAAAAACAAGCTCCAGCGGCGCGAGATCCCCGTCTACACGCATCCGCCGACAAAGGGCTACCCGGCCGAAGTCGACCGGATCGTCGGCGCGGAGGGCTACGGCGCCAACCCCTACATCGAGACGGCCAAGCCGCTGGTGGTCGTCACCGGTCCCGGGCCGGGCAGCGGGAAGCTGGCCACCTGCCTGAGCCAGATGTACCACGACCACCTCCGCGGAGTCCGCTCCGGGTACGCCAAGTTCGAGACCTTCCCGATCTGGGACCTGCCGCTGACCCACCCGGTGAACGTGGCCTACGAGGCGGCCACGGCCGACCTCCACGACGTGAACATGATCGACCCGTTCCACCTGGAGGCCTTCCGCCAGACAGCCACCAACTACAACCGCGACGTCGAGGCGTTCCCCGTGCTCCACAAGATTCTCCAGCGGATCACCGGGGCCGAACCGATCTACCGCTCGCCGACGGAGATGGGGGTCAACCGCGCCAGCGCCGGCGTCGTCAATGACGAAAAGGTCCAGGCGGCATCCCGCGCCGAGGTAATCCGCCGGTATTTCCGCTACGCCTCCGAGTACGCCATGGGGCTGGCCGACGAGCAGACGGTCCGCCGCGTGGAACGCCTCATGGAGATGCTCCACATCGGCCCGGAGGACCGCCGCGTGGTCGGGCCGGCGCGGCGCGCGGCCGAGGACGCGCAGCGGCAGGGGAACGGCAACCAGGGGGTGTATTGCGGCGCGGCGATCGAACTGGCCGGCGGCCGCATCGTGACCGGCAAGAATTCACCGCTGATGCACGCCGCCTCCGCCCTGGTGATGAACGCGGTGAAGCAGCTCGCCGGGCTGCCCGACGGAATCCATCTGCTCGCCCCCAGCGTGATCGAGTCGGCGGCGCGGATGAAGAAAGACATCCTCGGCCAGAAGGCCGTCAGCCTCGACGTCCAGGAGACGCTGTTCGCCCTCGGCATCAGCGTGACGGCCAACCCGATGGCCCAGTTGTGCGTGGAGAAGCTGAAGGAGCTCCGCGGCTGCGACGTGCACATCACGCACGTGCCGACTCCGGGCGACGAGGCCGGCCTCCGCCGCCTCGGCGTGCACCTGACGAGCGATCCGAACTTCGCCACGAAGAACCTGTTCGTGCCCTGAGGGCGCCGCCGGCGAGGGAGCCGGTCCGATCCGGCTTTCAATCCGCCGGCACGCAGCGTCCGGCGGCCCAGCCCCTCAGATTCTCAATCGATTCGCGCATCACGACGGAGAGCGGCTGCGTGGCCTCGATGGCCCTGATGACGTGCTCGGTCGTGCACGGCTTGCCTTCCGCAAACGCGGAATACATGCCCGAACGGATCGCCTCCTCGATCTCCGCGCCGGTCAGCCCGCCGCTTTCCGCGGCCAGGCGTTTCAGGTCGAACTCCTTCGGGTCGCGCCCCCGCCGGCGGAGATGGATGCCGAAGATCGACCGCCGGTGGCGCTCGCTGGGCAGGTCGATGAAGAAGATCTCGTCGAATCGGCCTTTCCGCACGAGTTCCGGCGGCAGGTCGCTGATGTTGTTCGCCGTGGCAATCATGAAGATCGGATGGCGGTGGTCCTGCATCCAGGAGAGCAGGGTGCCGAACATCCGTTGCGACAGTCCGCCGTCGGCCGAGTAGGAGCCGGCCGAGGCGAAGGCCTTCTCGATCTCATCGATCCAGAGGACGACCGGGGCGAGCGACTCGGCCTGTGCGAGGGCCTCGCGGAGCCGCGCCTCGCTCTCTCCGATGAACTTCTGGTAGAGCACGCCCGGATCCATTCGCAACAGCGGCATCCGCCAGGCGCTGGCCACGACCTTCGCGCAGAGACTCTTGCCGCAGCCCTGCACGCCCAAGAGGAGCATGCCCCGCGGCGGGTCGAGCCCGTATCTCCGCGCCGCCGCGCTGAAGCCGCCGCGCCGCTGGTTCAACCAGCGCTTGAGGTTCGACAGCCCCCCGATCTCGTCGGGCGAAACGTCGGCGATGACCGTCTCCAGGCAGCCGGTGGTCTTCAACCGGTTGCGCTTGGCGTCCATCACCCGGGCCAAGTCGCCGGCGTCGAGCACGTTGTCGTCGTGCAGGGCCGCGGCAACCATCCGCGCCGCCTCCTCCGCCGTCAGCCCGCGCAGCATCTGCACGAGCTGGTCCATGTGTCGCTCGCTGAGTTGGACATCGACCTCCACCAGCCCGCGCTGTTCCGCCCGCGCCAGCGTCTCCGCGACGACCCGCTTGATCTCGTCCTCGTCCGGCCAGCCGACATCGAAGGGGACCGTCAGCCGGCGGATTTCCGCCGGCAGCCCCGCCGAATCGATCAGGACGAGGGTCCAAAGCCGCGTGTCCTCGGAGAAATACAGGTCGCGGAGGAACCGGGCGACCTGGGCGTCTTTGCAGAGTGGGCCGATGTCCTTGAACAGGTAGACGATCGGATACGACGATTCCCGCAGGTGCCGCAGGGCGGGCAACACGGCCCCCGGCTTGACCAGCAGGCCCTGGGCCGCCGGCGGGGCCGGGGCGAGCCCCTCGGTGACCGACCACTCGGCCAGGGGCAGGCTCATCTTGCGGACCACCTCGCGAACCACGCGGACGGCCCGCCGCTCGTCCGGCGTCTCGATGGAGACGATCGGATTCTTCGCCCGGATCAGCAGTTCCAGTTCGTGCTTGTTCATCGCGTCACGCCCGCGGCGCCGCGGCGGCCGGCCGAACCGCCGCCGAACCGCCGATTGCCGAGGCTCGCTCGGCGCGTGGTTGGCTGCTTGTGCCTACTGCAAATACATGTACACGTTCGTGTACAGCGGCAGGTGGCGGTAGTAGACTTCGAGCAGGTAGAGCGACAGGCAGGTCACGTAGAGCCGGCCTCCGTGGCGGGCCCACTCGTCCTCGCTGGGCTTCATCGGGTCCCAACTGCCGGCCTCTCGGCCCTCCTTGACTTGGTTTTCCGGCACGGCCTGCCGCATCACGCCATTCCACTTCTCCCACGGCTCCCCTTCCATGTGGTGCATTACCTGGCTGGCGTAGTACCAGTAGTAAACGTCGCGATCGTCCTCGAAGCTGAGGCGGTTCTCCGGCTCGAGCAGCCAATGGACGCCGTCGACCAGGGCCGGATTGTTCCGCTTCCAGCCGAGGAACTGGCGGCAGAGGAGGCCTTCGGCCGTCATCGCCCGGGTCGGCTCGCCGCGGATTTCGTACGGATAGCGGCTGCCGCCGTTCTGCCCGGCCGCGTCGAGAAACGCGCTGACCTTGTCGAGGTTCGCCTGGGGGACTTCGAGCCCGGCCATCCGGGCGCTCTGCAGCCCCATCAGGATCCACCCGGTCACGGAGACGTCGCTCTGCCCGTTGGGGGTGTATTTCCAGCCGCCGACGGGCGACTGGCTCTTCAGGCAGTAGGCCACCGCCCGCTCGGCCGGCTCGCGGTAGGTAGCGCGGAGCGGCTCGCTCTTGGTCATTGCGTAGAGCTCGCAGACGGCGATCGTCGCCATCCCCTGGGTGTAGAAGCGGTGGCTGAAATTCCCCTCGCGGAAGAAGCAGCCATCGGCGTCCTGCTGCCGCATCAGGTAGTACCAGCCGCGCTCGACATTCTTCTGGTGTTCGCCGCGCTCGGCCGTGTTGCCGTCGCCCTGGAAGGCCAACAGGGCCATCGCGGTGGCGGCCTCGCGATTTTCGTCGACTGCCCCGTCGGCGTAGGGGCCGACGAGGCTCCAGGACCCGTCCTTCTGCTGCTGCCTGGCGAGCCACTTGAGCCCGTCGGCGACGCTCTTGCTGGTCAGCGCGGTGCCTCCGTAGGCCGCCAGCAGGGCCTTCTTCATGCCGGGTTCCCGCCCGTTCAGGGCCACCCCGATCGCCGCCGCGTCGACCGGGTGCGAGGCGGTTGTCCCGCCGAGCACGTCCACGTCGAGTTCCGGCGCGGCGGCGAACGGATCGTCGACCAGTTGGAGGTCGTCGGGCGTGATGATCGGCTCTTCGACAGCCTCCAGGTCCGTGCCGGCCAGCGGCGAATCGAACTCGAGCTGATCGCCCAACTGCTCGGCGTACACGGCTTCCAGGTCGATCTGGTTGTTGACCAGCGCCGGGAACAGGGCCAGCGCCAGGATGATCATCACCAGCATGTGAAACACGGCGCTGATCAACCACGGAGGCGCGTTCTTCAGGGCCAGGGTCTGGATGTCCTCCTCGGGCAGTTCCACCGTTTCGACCGGGACCGCCTCCGCCGCGCCCGCCCCGCCATCCTGCCGCGCGAACCCAAACGGCAGATTGCCACCACCGGAACCTGATTCAGAGGAAGAAGCGCCCCCCGGCACTCGATCCTGATCGGCAAAGGGACGGGCCGGCTGGGGGGGACTCGTCGAAAACCCGCCAACCAGTGGCTGACCCGCCGCCTGTTTGGGGGAATTGGGGAGGGCCACGATTCAGTCTCCTCTGTCCGGTGTGGACCCGCGCACCTGGCAAACCGGCCTCCGCTGCCGACGCGTCGCAATCCCGAGGGGCCGCGGCCGTTATCGGCAGCTCCGCCCGAATTATACCGTACTCCTTCTCCACTCTACCAGCACGGGGTGGACTGGACAAGCGAAAGGCCGTTGCAGCCAAAGAGTTGCGAATCGCGCCGCGCCACGCATGGACTCGGCGGGAGCAGCCCGGGCGGTGGCGGCGAAAAACTCTCATGCGGGGCTCGACCTTGGCCGAAAAGATGGTAAAATAACAATTTGCACTGGTCGTGAGGGTTCGATCCCATCGCTCCGGTGCCAAAATCGCGGGGTGGAGCAGCCCGGTAGCTCGCGAGGCTCATAACCTCGAGGTCGCAGGTTCGAATCCTGTCCCCGCCACT